>NZ_JBFUIQ010000001.1:0-374858 GCF_056401795.1 Peribacillus sp. P4_D6 | reverse complement strand
GTGATGTGGTCATCTCTATGATAGGTTAAATCACTCCATATTTCACCAGCCCGATGTTCGCCGACGAACATCCTTTTTTCACTGTTGTGATCTCCATTAGAGATAATGACCGCACACCCCGAGCCTTCTAGCTCTTCAACTCCGTGCCGGACCCAGCCTATCGTATTTGGATCATCAAAGTAATCGGTCTGTTCTCCGTAAGCTTTTTCATACCTAGCGAATAATAGGCGATCCAGGATATCCTTTTTCCCAGGCACCGGAGAAGGTCCGCCGATTCCATAATAGTCTCCGTAAAATACACACGGATAACCGCAAAGTCTAAGCAAGGTAAGTGCATATGCCGATGGCTTGAACCAGTCCTTTACCCAAGATTCCAGTGATTCATGAGGCTGGGAGTCATGGTTATCGACAAAAGTGACAGCCTCTGCTGGATTGGTTTGGACGAGGGTATCATCAAAGATGGTTGAGAGGTCGAAGTCTGTTCCTGCGTTTGAGGCCTCATGAAATTTATAATGCAGGGAAACATCGAACAAGTTGAGGTCATGATTGGTTTGCTCTAAGTAAGTTTGACAGGCTTTAACATCCGCCTTCCAAAATTCGCCGACCATGAAAAAATGTTCCTTTGTATAAGGAATGAGTTCTTGGAGAAATTCGTTGATGAATTCATAATCGATATGTTTAACGGCGTCCAAACGAAAACCATCACACTTTAACGTATCAACCATCCATTTTCCCCAGCTAATCATTTCCTGACGAACTTCCGGCAGGCTGTAATCGATGTTGGCAAACATTAAATAATCGTAGTTTCCGAATTCATCGATGACATGCTTATTCCAGTGCTTATTTTCGCCTGTGATTCGAAATACACCCATTTTGTCGTTTTCGGCATCATAGTCTGTACCGTTAAAATGAGTATGGTTCCACTTAAAGTCAGAGTATTTATTTTTACGGCCCGGGAAATCGAATTTTGTCCAGCCTTCCATTTCGAATGGTTCTGAGATATCTTCCATCCGGTTGTCTGGATTGACTTCAATCACTTCAAATTTTTCGGTTCCATCAGCTCCTGCTTTATGGTTCATGACTAAATCGATATAAACGCAAAGTCCGTAGTTATGGCAAGTGGCTATTGCTTGCAGCAATTCATCTTTGGTCCCGTATTTGGTACGAACGGTTCCTTTTTGGTCAAATTCCCCCAAATCGTAACCGTCATATATTCCATATCCATTATCCCCAACGGATTGCCCTTTGGTAACTGGTGGAAGCCAAACGCAGTCAATTCCTATATCCTTCAACTTGGAGGCTGCGTATTTCAATCTTTCCCAATGAGAACCATCTGCCTCAAGATGCCACTCAAAAAATTGCATCATCGTATGATTTCTTTTCATCCGTTTCCCCCCTGACACCGACCTGATTATTAAAAAAGTGAAACTAATGCAATCGGATAAAGTAATAATGGAATTCTTTACCCACTAAAATCAAATGATAAACAAGTGAACAACCCTCTTGATTGAGGTTCATCTACCTCTCTATTTTACTATTTTATACCAAATAAGGGTATTTTATATTGATTAGCAGTTAAAAATTAATCAAATGTGGAGGAATAACCCGAAAAAGGCTATACGCCAATTCAAAAAGAGGCATCCCGAATTTTGGGATACCTTAATTTTTTGTAAGTCTATTATCCTATTCTACCTCTTCGTTTAAAGAAGTGGGCGAAAGCCATTGCACCAATTAATACGAGTAGGAGCACGGAAGATAGAATGATTGTATCTTTGGAGGAGCTGCTTTCCTTTTAAACCATTCATTGTTCTTCCTCCTTTTCCATGATTTTTGACTGCGTTCAGCTTATAAACAGAGTCTTAATAAAGCATTAAGAACATTTTTGTATTCAATAGATAAATAGAGAATAGGCCCCAGTTTTAACCTTTTCTTAATTTTATTGGAATTTACTAGCAGAAAAATGAGTGGATTTACTCATTGAGAATAATTATCATTATCAGTAAAATTAGTTCCATGATAATGATAATTATTCTCAATTAATTCAATACATGGAGGTTCAATATGGTAACGAACACGCTCACAAAAAATGATCAACTACTGGAACAACAAAATACAAGGGAATCAAATGCCCGATCATATCCTAGAAGATTACCCATGGCGATCGATCATGCGGAGGGAATTTACTTAACAGACATGGATGGAAAACGATATATTGATTTTCTTGCCGGGGCTGGAACATTAGCGCTTGGACACAATCATCCGGCAGTGCTTGAAGCGATGGAAAAAATTCTTAAGGATAAGCGTCCTTTGCATACATTGGACTTTACGACGCCAATTAAAGAGCAGTTCGTCGATGAAATTTTCGAATGCCTGCCTGAGGAATTCAGGAAAAATGCAAAAATTCAATTCTGTGGTCCTACTGGCGGAGATGCCATTGAGGCAGCACTTAAACTGGTTAAAACAGCGACAGGCAATAGAAGTATTTTATCCTTCCAAGGAGCTTACCACGGGGCAACGCATGCAACCATGTCAATCAGCGGCAATACAAAACCAAAGGAAAAAATACAAGGGTTAATGCCAGATGTTCAATTCCTGCCGTATCCCTATCAATATCGCTGTCCCTTTGGAATGGGCGGAGAAGAAAGCCATAAAATCAGCAGCCAGTATATCGAAAATCTATTGAACGATCCCGAATCCGGATTATTGGCACCTGCAGGAATGATTTTAGAGGCAGTACAAGGTGAGGGAGGCTCCATTCCAGCTCCAATTCCATGGCTTAAGGAAATCAGGAGAATAACGAAAGAGAAGGGCATTCCGCTAATTATCGACGAAGTTCAATCAGGCATCGGCCGTACAGGGAAAATGTTTGCCTTTGAACATGCAGGAATCGTTCCGGATGTTCTTGTATTATCCAAAGCAATAGGCGGAAGTCTTCCATTATCGGTGGTGATTTATAACAAAGAGCTTGACCTATGGTCACCAGGTGCACATATCGGTACGTTCCGCGGAAATCAAATGGCGATGGCAGCAGGAACAGCGACTTTAAAATACATGAAAGAGACGAATCTTGTGGAGCATGCCGCTAAAATGGGAGAAATCTTAAAGGATATTCTTAAAGATTTGCAAAAGGATATTAAGCAAATCGGTGATGTCAGGGGCCGGGGATTAATGGTCGGTGTGGAAATGATCAATCATGAGGAACCGCAAAATGCGAATGGAAGCCATCCTGCTGATTCGCAACTTGCCAGTGCCATTCAACAGGAATGCTTTCAAAGAGGGTTGATTCTGGAAGTTGGCGGCAGACATGGAAGTGTAGTGAGGTTCCTGCCTCCATTGATCGTAACGGAATCCCAGCTTCGCGAAGCCACTGCAATTTTTGAACAAGCTGTTCGTGCAGCAGTTGCAAGAGGGTGAATGATCAATGATCGAAATGATAAATAAAACGGATTTTGCATATTCTCGGATGTTCTTGAATAACGAAGAAGGCTTCAACAACTACAGCGAATCATTGAAAATCATTGAAAAAAAGCTGACAGACTTTTTAAAAGGGAACGATTCACCATACTCTGGGAAAAAACCGTATGAAATCGAAGCAAGATTAAACGAGCTGTCCCTTGCTTCTCCAAAAGGGAAGACAATGGAAGCTGTAGCGGATGAGCTGGCGGAGTTTGTTATTAATGACAGCATCAATGTACACAGCCCCGCTTGTATCGGACATTTGCATTGCCCGACATTAATACCTGCCGTGGCTGCCGAAATGATTATCGGCACGTTGAATCAATCCATGGATTCATGGGACCAAAGCTCTGCTGCCACCTTCGTTGAAGAGCGTTTAATAGATTGGCTGTGCAGCCAGGTAGGGTTACCTGAACAAGCGGATGGGATTTTCACAAGCGGTGGAACCCAATCCAATTATATGGGACTGCTATTGGCGAGGGACGCTTATTGTAAGCGTTTCTGGGGTGTGGATGTTCAGCAGCAAGGTTTGCCAGTCGAGGCGAAAAAATTGCGGATCCTATGCTCCGAGGCTGCCCACTTTACGGTTCGTAAATCAGCGGCACAGTTGGGGCTTGGTGAACAGTCTGTAGTCACGATTAAAACGGATTCAAACCACCGTCTGTCCATGGATGAATTAAATCATCAAATGTCGATTTTAGAAGAACAGGGTTTGCTGCCATTTGCCATCGTTGCAACTTGCGGAACAACGGATTTTGGTTCAATCGATCCATTACATGAGTTGTCTGAAGCGGCAAGGAAGAATGGGATATGGCTGCATGTGGACGCCGCATATGGAGGCGCGATGATTTTAAGTAAGGATTACAAAGAGTTAATCAGCGGAATTGAACGGGCCGATTCGATTACGGTTGATTTTCACAAATTATTCTATCAACCCATCAGTTGTGGTGCTTTTCTTGTCTCTGACAGCAACTCATTCCAATATATCCAGCATCACGCAGATTACTTGAATCCACAGGAAGATGAAGCCGAGGGCATGGTTCACTTAGTCAATAAATCGGTTCAAACGACAAGAAGGTTCGACGCACTGAAGCTCTGGATGTCATTGAAGGTCGTTGGACTGGATACCTTTGCCGAAATGATCGACTATACTTGTCACCTTGCACGTGAGGTGGCTGCGAAGATCGATAAAGAGGAAGGATTCACAGTATTGAATAAAGACCCTGAATTGAATGCGGTTGTATTCCGTTATAATCCCGAAGGAGAAAGCGATCAATTAGTCAATCTATTAAATAAACAGATTCAGCAGGAACTTCTGAAAAGCGGACGGGCATTTTTAGCAAAAACGCGTTTTGAAGGACAGGTATATTTAAAAATGACACTATTGAACCCAATGACAAGGCTTGAACACATAGAGGGAATTTTAGATGAAATCCGAGTATTAGGTGAAATGTTCAAGATGATGGAGGAATGAAGATGAATGGTAAGCAAATAGCTGAAAGGGCGACGATGCAAAGCTTTCTGAATTGCTATTTCCGGGAAACCGGAAATTGCAGGTTAGAAGAAACGAAAAACTGGCCGAATTTGGAGGGGGCCATTCCGGATTCATTAATGGTCAGTGAGCTCACATCCCAAGATATTGCAATGCTTGTTCCGCTTAAATATTGGTCGGAAACGGGGCGTCATATTTTCAACTTCCCCATTTACTATCAAACGGCATCCAAGCAAGTACTTGAATTAGATTACGTGACAATGGTCTCAATCGTTTCTAAAGAATTATTGAATGAACAGGGCCGGACGGATAGTGAAGATGAATTGATGCTGCGTGTCATCCTTAGCAGCCAAAACATTCAACGGTATGTGGAAGCGAGGACGGAAGACGCTGATGCCCTACAAAGTCCTGATTTCACCTACATCGAAGCAGAGCAGTCACTTTTATTCGGGCACTTGTTCCATCCGACACCGAAAAGCAAGCAAGGCATTTTGGCAAAAGATGAATGGATCTATTCACCCGAATTAAAAGGGGAGTTCCAGCTGCACTACTTCCTGGCAGAAACTTCGATCGTCATCCAGGATTCCAGTGAAGTCCGATCGGCAAGCGAGATCATCAAACAGGAATTAGCCGGTGACTTGGAGATTTCCAGTGAATTTCGTGACACGTATTGCCAAAAGGAAAGCCGATACACCATTATCCCGGCACACCCGCTCCAGGCAAAAGTGCTTATCGAAAAAGAAGAGGTCAAGAAGCTAATCGAGCAAGGGACACTAGTTTATGCAGGGCCGCTTGGGAAAAAATTCACGGCCACTTCTTCATTTAGAACGGTATATAGTTCCACATCAAGATATATGTACAAATTTTCCGTTCCGGTTAAAATCACGAATTCTTTACGTGCAAATCTGCAAAAAGAATTAGATCGTGGTGTGGAAATCGCTAAATTAATAGATTCTAAAATGGGAGACGATCTAAAAGAACGGCACCCTTCCTTCCGTATCATCAAGGATCCGGCTTACTTAACGATCAAAACGACCGAGCAAGAATCGGGATTCGATGTTGATATCCGGGAAAATCCTTTTTATGAAAACGATAAACAAGCAAGCCTGATTGCCGGTTTATGTCAGGATAATGCTTATGGTGCACCATCAAGGCTTGGAGCGATCATCCGCAAATTATCAGCTGAAGAAGACCGCAGTACCGAAGAAGTAAGTAAGGATTGGTTCAAAACCTATCTGTCCATGACATTGAAACCGATGCTTTGGCTATTTGAAGAGTATGGAATCGTTTTGGAAGCCCATCAACAAAATTCCATCATTCAACTTCAAGATGGGTATCCAGCCGCTTTTTATTATCGTGATAATCAAGGGTATTACTATTGTGAGACCAAAGTGGACAGGCTGCAAAAGATCATGCCGGAACTAAGTGAAAAAAGCTTCACGATTTGTTCTGATGAAGTCGCTGAAGAAAGACTGCAATACTATTTCTTTTTTAATCACTTATTAGGCTTAATCAATAATTTTGGAACGGAAGGATTAGTATCGGAAAACAAACTGTTACAGCTCGTTCAGGAACAACTGGAAACATGCAGCAGGGATAGCGAAGATGAAGGGTTGAATCGAGTTGTTTCAAAGTTGCTTCATGCCCGGGAATTAACTTGTAAGGCTAATTTACTGACACGATTCCATGATATGGATGAGCTTGTTGGTTCACTTGAGACACAATCCGTTTATACCACGATTGATAATCCGTTCGCGCAGGGGGTTATGGCCGTCCATGAAAAATAGTTATGAAGAAATGCTCAAGGACTGCAATAAACAGCTTTCATTTGTCAAAGTTGAATTTGAGAGGGATTTGGATACACTGCATGAATGGATGCATGAAGATCATGTGATACCCTACTGGAATTTGAATTTCACAAAAGAAAAATTTGCTGTTCATTTAAAAAAGGCATTGGCTGATACACACCAAACACTTTATTTAGGCTGTCTGGACTCCATTCCCATGAGCTATTGGGAATCGTATTGGGTAAAAGGCGATATCATCGAAGATCATTATGAATCCGAAGAGGGAGATCAAGGCATTCATTTACTCATTGGTGATCCGGATTATCTAGGGAAAGGACTGGCTTTGCCGTTTTTACGGGCAATGGTGAAGTTCCAACTACTGACTTCAACCACAAACAAAGTGATGGCTGAACCGGATATCAGGAATGCAAAGATGATTCATTTATTTGAAAAATGCGGGTTTACCCCAATTAAAGAGATAGAACTCCCTGACAAAACAGCATTGCTTATGTCATGCACACGGGGGAATTTCGAGAGGAAGTGGAACTATGGAGAAGCAACAATCTATCTATGACCTGATAGGGATAGGGATTGGTCCATTTAACCTTGGACTTGCGGCACTTTTGGAGAAAACCCCGGAGTTGAATGCCGTCTTTTTTGAGAAAAAGGGGGAATTTAATTGGCATGAAGGGATGCTGCTGGAAGGGACAACGCTGCAAGTGCCGTTCTTTGCCGATCTGGTTAGCATGGCAGATGTGACAAGCCCATATAGCTATCTGAATTATTTACAGCAGCATGATCGGCTTTATCATTTCTACTTCCTTGAAAAATTCTTGATTCCACGAAAAGAATATAACGACTATTGCCGCTGGGCTGCCCATCAACTTGATAGCTGCCGTTTTGGCAAAGCGGTGGAGGCGGTTGAATATATAGGAGATCAAGGTGAACCCTGCTATCAAATCAGTGTAAGGGATGTACAAACACAAAAGATCGAAGTCTATTATAGCCGCCATGTAGTCATGGGAATTGGCAGTTCCCCGACTGTTCCATCTGCCTTTCAGCCCTATATGGGAGAGAGCATCCTGCATTCGGCCGATTATTTACGGAATAAAGAAAACATCTTAAAGAAAAAATCCGTAACGGTTGTCGGATCTGGACAGAGTGCAGCCGAGGTCTTTCTGGATTTGCTTAATGAGCAGGAGGAATATGGCTACCAGCTAAACTGGTATACAAGATCCAAGGGATTTTTCCCTATGGAATATTCAAAACTCGGATTGGAATACTTCACTCCGGATTACCTTGATTTCTTTTATCGGCTGCCGCAGGAAAAGAAGGATGAAATCCTGCCGAAACAGGATTTATTGTATAAAGGGATCAGCGCTACGACCATTGCAGCAATTTTTGACAAGATGTATGAGAAATCGATTGGAAATGCCGAACTTGCCATTGAACTTCGGGCCATGACGGAAGTTGCGGCAGTTACCCCCGCCGAAAATGGCTGGCAATTGAAATGCCGACAGTGGGTTGAAGATAGCGAATTTGATGTGGACACAGAGGCGATTGTTTTTGGGACGGGCTATAAATCAACCCTTCCGGCATTCCTTGAAACCATGGAGGACCATTTAGTCCGCGATGACTTGGGGCGTCTTGCAATAACGAAAGACTATAAGGTAGGAACGGCCATCTCTACACCGAATCACCTATTTATTCAAAATGGCGAGATACATACACATGGTGTGGGTGCTCCGGATCTAGGTCTGGGGGCATTCCGAAATTCGATTATCATCAATCAATTGGCAGGTAAAGAAGTTTATCCATCGAAGCCAAAGGGTGCATTTCAGTCATTCCGTGTAAAAACACCCGTCATGGCTTACTAAGAAAAGGGAAGGAAGAATTATATGAAGTTCATAAATGAAGTGGAACAGGCAGTTTCAGAAAAAAATTGGTCGATAGTAAACCAAAACCTGCTGGCCAAGATGATTTCTGAGTATATGTATGAGGATATGATCCATCCAGCTGTCCTGAACGAAAACGCAGCAGCAAATCTATATGAGTTAAAGATAAATGAGGGGAAATCTTATCGATTTTTAGCGTCGCCCCGTCTTTTTGACAGCTATGAAGTACAGGCCGAGTCAATCCAGGTATGTGAAACGGAAGGTATTACACAGGCTAAAGACGCTATTCAATTCATTTTGGACATCCAGCCGTTAATTGGGATGACTGCAGAAACAACAGGACATTTAATCAAAGAATTCCATCATACCCTACTTGCGGATCTCCAATTGCTATCCAAACCTGAACAAGATGCGGATGATTTAGTCGAACTGGATTATGCATTACTTGAAGGCGAAATGAGCGGTCACCCTTGGATTGCTTATAACAAGGGAAGAATCGGTTTCGGTTATGATGATTATTTGAAGTTCGCCCCAGAAAACCAGAAGGAAGTTCAGTTATCCTGGATTGCCGTCCATAAAACGAGGGGTGAGTTCAATTCAGTCGAAACGTTATCCTATAAGCAATTGATGGAGAATGAACTGGATGGGGAAACCCAAAAATCATTTGCAAAGACATTGACAGAAAAAGGTCTGAACGCAGAAAACTATTACTACCTCCCAGTTCATGAATGGCAGTGGAAGAATGTAATCATCCAGAACTTTACCGATGACTTGGCTAAAGGGCTGATCGTAGCTTTGGGAAATGGTCCTGATAAATATTTGCCGCAACAATCCATCCGGACATTTGTTAATGTATCGAATAAGGATAAACACCACGTCAAGCTGCCGATGAGCATTTTAAATACGCTAGTCTACCGTGGATTGCCAGCTGAACGCACGGTCATTGCCCCAAAAATCACAACGTATATAAAGAACATTTATGAAAATGATTCATTCTTGAAAGAACAATGCAAAGTAGTGCTTCCTGGTGAAGTGGCCAGTTTAAATGTTGATCACCCGTATTATTCCAAGCTAGAGAATGTACCGTATCAATATTTGGAGATGCTGGGGGGGATTTGGAGAGAAAGCATTTACAGTTATATGGAAGAAGGCGAAAAGCCCATTACGCTTGCGTCCCTTTTACATGTCGACAGCAAAGGTAAACCATATGTGGAAAGTCTTATTGAAAAATCGGGATTGACTGCAGAAGCCTGGACAGCTCAATTATTTGACGTCATCCTATCACCATTACTGCATTTCATCTATCAATATGGATTGGTCTTCTCGCCGCATGGTCAAAATACCATTTTAGTTTTGAAGGATTACAAACCTCACCGTTTGGCCATCAAGGATTTTGTAGATGATGTAAACGTAAGTGATCAGCCGCTTCCTGAATTAAGCAGCCTTCCCGATGATTTAAGGAAAGTACTAAGAAGTGAGACTCCGGAGGGGCTGGTTCAATTCATTTTTACGGGACTATTCATCTGTCATTTCCGATACTTGTCAACACTTCTGATGAAGAGGTCCCTTTTGGATGAGAATGCTTTCTGGGAAGGCGTCGCTCGAACAATCCTGACACATCAGAACAAATTCCCTATGTTACGGGATCGTTTCGATACATTCAATTTCTTTGCGCCAAAATTAACAAAGCTCTGCCTGAATAGAAATCGGATGCTTCAATATGGGTATAGCGATGGTGAAGACCGTCCGCATGCATCTGAGTTTGGGCATGTGAATAATGCCCTTTATGAAAAGTTACCTGCAAAATCGCTATAAAGTTAAACTGGCTCAGACTTTTGAGCCAGTTTTCTTACGGTTTTACAATTTGACCGTTGATTTCCGCTTCAAGCACTCGCTTTGCGCGGGCGGTTCGTGAGCCTCCTCGGCTTGCACCTGCGGGGTCTCCCGTATACGCGCTTTCCCCGCAGGAGTCTCGTACACCCGCTCCAATCAACTAGTTTTAACAGTTAGGTAGAGCTACAGTCTTTTATGTTTTAAAGTAGACTGGATTTTGACGTAATGAGAGTGTTAAACCTATATGTGGGAAACTCAAAGAGACGAAATTTACGCATGAAAAAAGAATTGCTTTATACTTTTTTGGGTCAAAATTCCTAAAAATTATCTTTGGAATAAGGCTTGCCGTTCATTTAAATTGGTGATAAGCTATGTGTAAACGGTTACACAAAAGTATAGAGGGTGATATTTTGGCAACTATTCGGGATGTGGCAAAGGAAGCTGGAGTTTCTGTAGCAACGGTTTCCAGAGTTATGAATGGCAGTGGTTATGCACATGAGGACACAAAAAAGGTGGTCATGGCAGCTGTTGAAAAATTGAATTATAAACCGAATGAAGTGGCAAGATCCCTCTACAAACGTAAATCCAAATTGGTTGGTTTAATTTTGCCGGACATTACGAATCCCTTCTTCCCGGAAATGGCAAGAGGTGTCGAGGATTATCTGCAGCAGTTTGGTTATCGGTTGATTTTTGGAAATAGTGATGAAAAGCGAGATAAAGAAATAGAATATATTGACACTTTCCTGCAAAACAATGTAGTGGGCATGATTGCTTCAACTAGTGAAGAAGCCAATGAGAATTTCGATAATCTGGATATTCCAGTTGTCCTTCTCGACCGTACAGCAGAGAAATTACCAGCTGTTTATTCCGATCAAAGGACAGGCGGTAAGCTGGCAGCACGCGTATTGCTGGATAGAGGCAGTACGAATATCGTCCTCATTAGGGGGCCAGTCGAAATAAAGCCTGTATATGAACGGTACATGGCAGCATTGGAAGAATTGAAACAAGCAAAAGTGAACGTGCAAGTCATGGATTCATCCCTGACTCTTCAAGGCGGCCAAACATGCGTGAAGCAGCTTTTCGAGCAATATCCGGAAACGGATGGAATCATTGCTTGTAATGATATTGTTGCAGCCGCAGCACTTCAAGAGATCTTAAAACGGGGAATACGGATACCGGAAGACATACAATTGATCGGCTATGATGATATCTCCTTCACAGCGTTATTGCACCCACCGTTATCGACCATTCGGCAGCCAGCCTATGAGATGGGGGCACAAGCGGCGGAAATGCTAATTAAAAGGATCAATCAAGAAAAAATGGAAGTAACACATAAAAAGCTCCCTGTTTCTTTTGTGGAGAGACAAACAACGAGAAGGAAGGCGGAGAAGGCATGATTAGAATTGCAGTAGTGGGAAGTTCGTCAATGGACTTAGTGGTGACATCACCCAAACGGCCAATGGCGGGGGAAACGGTTTTAGGGGAGTCCTTTATCACGGTTCCTGGAGGAAAGGGAGCCAATCAGGCTGTTGCAGCGGCACGTCTTGGTGCAGAAGTGTCGATGGTTGGATGTGTAGGAGATGATGTCTATGGAGAGATCATCTTAGATAACCTGAAAAAAAATCATGTAAACACGAAGTATGTGGAACCGGTTACAGGTTCTGCTTCAGGGACAGCACATATTACCCTTTCGGAAGGTGATAACAGCATTATTGTCGTAAAAGGTGCGAATGATTTCATTACTCCTGAATATGTAGAAAAGGCGAAAAAGGTGATAGAGGAATCGGATATCGTGTTGGTTCAGCAGGAAATACCCGAGGAAACTGTGGAGTATCTGGCTGACTTGTGCAACATGCTTCAAAAGAGATTACTATTGAACCCAGCTCCCGCCCGCAAGTTAAGCGAGGCTGTCATTCAACAGGCATCATTCCTTACTCCGAATGAACATGAATTCGAGATACTATTCGATGGGAGAGATAGAACGGAAGTCTTGACTGAGTATCCAAATAAATTATTCATTACCGAAGGAAAAAATGGCGTCCGTTACTTTGATGGACATGAAGAAAAGGTTGTTCCAAGCTTTGAAGTGGAAGCGGTGGATACAACAGGTGCAGGGGATACATTCAATGCTGCCTTTGCGGTGGCTGTTGCAGAAGGAAAAAGTTTTGACGAAAGTTTGTTGTTCGCGAACCGGGCAGCTTCCATTTCCGTGACGAAATTAGGTGCTCAAGGCGGCATGCCGCAAAGGTTAGAGGTCGAGAGGGGCTTTGAAGCATGAAACGTCAAGGAATCATCAATAGTTCAATAGCCAAGGTCCTGGTTGACCTTGGTCATACCGATTATATTGTCGTAGGTGATGCCGGGCTGCCGGTCCCGCCCGGAGTTTGCAAGATAGATTTAGCATTGACGCCTGGGACGCCATCATTTCAAGATGTCGTCCGGGCGGTTCACGAAGATATGGTTGTTGAAAAAGTTATCGCTGCCACAGAAGTGAAGGTTAAAAACCCGGAACAGCATCAATACATGGAGCAGCAATTCGGAGCAGCGATTGAATATGTTTCCCATGAGGATTTTAAAAGGCTGACAAGTAATGCGAAAGCCATTATCCGGACCGGGGAGACGACGCCATATTCAAATTGCATATTGCAGTCTGGAGTATTCTTTTAAAGAAATGAGATGATGAGCATGCAAATCGAAATGCACAATATTTATAAAGCATTTGGTCAAAACAAGGTATTGGAAGGTGTTCATTTTTCTTTAGAGGCTGGGGAAGTACATGCACTAATGGGGGAAAATGGAGCGGGGAAATCAACCTTGATGAACATTTTGACCGGGCTGCATAAACAAGATCAAGGAACGGTTGAGATTAACGGTAAAGAAACCTCCTTCAAGGATTCAAAGGAAGCCGAAGAGGCGGGAATGGCCTTTATCCGTCAGGAATTGAATATTTGGCCCGAAATGACCGTGCTGGAGAATCTATTTATCGGCAAGGAAATGGTGAATGCTTTCGGTGTCCTGAAGACGAAACAAATGAAAGCGCGTGCAAAGGAAATTTTTAAAACACTTAATATTTCCCTTCCTTTTGATAAGGAAGCCGGATTCTGTTCTGTCGGGGAACAACAAATGATTGAAATTGCCAAGGCGCTCATGACGGATGCCGAAGTCATCATCATGGACGAGCCCACAGCCGCTTTAACTGATAGAGAAATAGAGAAGCTCTTTGAAGTGATGAAGGGGCTTACCAAAAAGGGTGTATCGCTTGTTTATATTTCTCACCGAATGGAAGAAATATTCGCCATTTGTGACAGGATCACCGTAATGCGTGACGGAAAGACAGTCGATACGAAAAGAATTGCAGATACAAATTTCGATGAAGTCGTTCAGAAAATGGTCGGGCGGGAGCTGGAGGACCGTTTTCCTCATCGTGAAGCGAATGCTGGCGACATAGTCCTTGATGTGAAAGGTTTAACCAGAAAGGGGCTTTTTGAAGATATCCATTTCGCGGTTCGGCAAGGTGAGATTGTCGGTGTAGCTGGATTGATGGGAGCAGGCAGAACGGAAATAATGCGCGCCCTTTTTGGTGTCGACCAAATAGACAGCGGTGAAATCACCATTGAAGGCAAGAAAGTTTCCATACGAAAACCAACGGATGCAGTTCGACACGGCCTGGCTTTCATTACGGAAAATCGTAAAGAAGAGGGATTGATCCTGGACTTTTCTGTAAGGGAAAATATCGGCTTGCCGAATCTCAAGAGTTTTGCTCCTAGCGGTATCGTGAAAACGGAAGATGAGATGAACTTTGCCGAAATGATGATTAAGCGCCTTCACGTGAAGACATCTTCTGCTGAAACGGTCATCGGCAACCTATCCGGAGGAAATCAACAGAAAGTGGTAATCGCCAAATGGATCGGCACTTCCCCTAAAGTTTTAATTATGGATGAACCGACCCGGGGCATAGATGTTGGTGCAAAACGTGAAATTTACGAATTGATGAATGAATTGACGGAGCGAGGCATCGCCATCATCATGGTTTCCTCAGAACTTCCGGAAATCATTGGGATGAGCGATAGAATCCTTGTGGTTCACGAAGGTGAGATTGCTGGGGAATTGTTAAAGCAGGAAGCGACGCAAGAAAAAATTATGGCACTGGCGACAGGAGGGAACTAGGATGAAACTTGAGGCTACAGGGAAAAGCGGGATTTGGCAAAAATTTGGTCCGCTACTCGCCCTGGTACTTTTATTTATCGTAATAACCGTTTTAAATCCATCATTCATGGAACCGAATAATATTTTGAATTTATTGCGTCAAACCTCCATCAATGCACTTATTGCATTTGGAATGACCTTTATCATATTGACAGGCGGCATCGACTTATCCGTCGGTTCCATTTTAGCTCTATCCAGCGCACTCATGGCTGGTATGATGGTCTCGGGATTAGATCCAATTTTAGCAATATTGGTAGGCATTCTACTAGGTGCAATAATGGGTGTAATCAATGGGATTCTCGTTTCAAAGGGTAAGATGGCCCCTTTCATCGTGACACTGGCCACCATGACGATTTTCCGGGGATTAACGCTTGTGTACACGGATGGAAAGCCGATTACTGGAATTGGCGATTCCGTTATGTTCCAGATGCTTGGGAGAGGTTACTTCCTGGGAGTGCCAGTACCGGCCGTTGTGATGATCATCGCTTTCATGATCCTATGGTTCCTGCTTCATAAAACATCTTTTGGCCGTAAAACATATGCCATCGGCGGAAATGAAAGGGCTTCCCGGATTTCGGGGATTAAAGTTGACCGGGTCAAGGTGGCCATATATGGTCTGGCCGGTACGATGGCGGCAATCGCCGGTGCCATTTTAACATCGCGTCTCAATTCGGCACAGCCGACGGCAGGACAATCCTATGAAATGGATGCCATCGCAGCCGTGGTGCTGGGCGGAACGAGCCTTTCAGGCGGTAAAGGACGGTTGTTCGGTACGCTGGTGGGTGTCCTGATCATCGGTACCTTGAATAACGGCATGAACTTACTTGGTGTATCCTCCTTCTACCAGCAAGTGGTAAAAGGTGCAGTTATATTAATCGCGGTCTTACTTGACCGTAAAAAATCATAAGAAGAGGTGTTATCAATGAAAAAAATAGTATCGATCATCATGGTTCTTTCTTTAATGGTCTTGGCTGCTTGTTCAATGGATTCTGGTCTAACCGATGATAAAAAAGAAAAGAAAGACTCGATGAAAGACGTGAAAGTCGGGGTCAGCATCTCTACTTTAAACAACCCATTCTTCGTTTCCTTAAAAGATGGTATTGAAAAGGAAGCAAAAGAAAAGGGCATGAAAGTCACAGTTGTTGACGCCCAGGATGATACGGCAAAACAAATCAGCGGAATTGAAGATTTAATCCTTCAAAAGGTTGATGTCCTTCTTGTGAATCCAACTGACTCTGCGGCAATATCTTCAGCCGTTAAAGATGCAAATGATGCGGGCATTCCCGTTATCACGATTGACCGCTCTTCAGACGAAGGCGACATTGAAACGTTCATCGCTTCCGATAATGTGGCTGGCGGGGAAATGGCTGCAGAATATCTAGTTAAAGAGCTTGGCGAAAAAGCGAAAGTAGTGGAACTTGAAGGGGTATCCGGAGCATCTGCAACTCGTGAACGCGGGAAAGGTTTCCACAATATTGCGGACAAGCAGTTAGAGGTCCTGACAAGTCAAACGGCGGAATTCGACCGGACAAAAGGGCTTAACGTAATGGAAAATATCCTGCAAGGCAATAAAGACATCCAAGCGGTATTCGCCCATAATGATGAAATGGCACTAGGAGCCATTGAAGCAATCAAGGCGGCAGGCAAAGACATCATCGTCGTTGGCTTTGACGGAAATGATGATGCATTGAAAGCAGTTGAAAGCGGTGAACTAAAAGCTACAATCGCCCAACAACCGGCACTTATCGGTGAAGAAGCGGTTAATGCGGCTGAAAAAATCTTAAAAGGCGACAAAGTGGATGACACAATATCCGTTCCATTGAAATTGGTCACCAAAGAGTGATTGTCTCCCAAACAAAAAGAGTGCCGGAAATCTTCCGGCACTCTTTTTGTAGTGAGAAAGAAATGTTTTGATCTCATTGATGTGATTTTAGTGTGGATATTCAGCTTGAAATGATATCAATAAGAGGAGATAGAATAGTAGTTCATTTTTTTAGGCGGCCCCGTGTCGGAACCGCCTATTACATCCATTGATTGCTAGAGTACACCTTGAGTCAGCATCGCATCCGCCACTTTAAGGAATCCGGCAATATTGGCCCCGACAACTAAATTGCCAGGCGCACCATATGCTTCGGCGGCCTCTATGCTGTTTTTATAGATATTTTTCATGATCTCATGCAGCTTGGCATCGACTTCTTCGAAAGTCCAAGGCATCCTGGCACTGTTTTGGGCCATTTCGAGTGCAGACACGGCTACGCCGCCTGCATTGGCTGCTTTTGCTGGTCCAAAAAGGATGCCGTTATTAAGGAATACATCAATGGCCTCAAGGGTTGAAGGCATATTAGCGCCCTCACCGACTGCCTTCACATTATTTTTGACCAGTAATTTTGCTGCTTCTTCATCGATTTCATTTTGTGTGGCACAAGGCAGTGCGATGTCGCATGGTACAGACCAGATGCCGTAGCTTCCTTCATGGTATACAGCCTCCGGGTGCGCATCGACATACTCGCTTAAACGTTTTCGTTCCACTTCTTTTAGACGTCTGACTGTATCAAGATTCAGGCCATTTTCATCATATATGTAGCCATTGGAGTCGCTGCATGCAACAACTTTAGCGCCTAGCTGTGTAGCTTTTTCAATGGCATAAATGGATACATTGCCAGACCCTGAGATAACGACAGTGCTGCCATGGAATTGTAACCCTTTGTCTTTTAGCATTTCTTCGACAAAGTAAACCGTACCATATCCAGTCGCCTCTGTACGGGCCAAGCTTCCGCCGTAACTTATGCCTTTACCGGTTAAAACACCGGCATGGTAGCTGCCTTGCATCTTTTTATACTGGCCGAACAAGTAACCGATCTCCCTTGCACCGACTCCGATATCACCAGCCGGTACGTCTGTATCAGGGCCGATATAACGAGATAGTTCCGACATGAAGCTTTGGCAAAAACGCATGATTTCCGCATCCGATTTTCCTTTTGGATCGAAGTCCGATCCGCCTTTACCCCCACCGATCGGCTGGCCAGTAAGCGAGTTTTTAAAGATTTGCTCGAAACCAAGAAACTTTATGATGCTGGAATTGACAGTGGGGTGGAAACGGAGACCGCCTTTGAATGGTCCGATTGCACTGTTGAATTGCACACGAAAACCACGGTTGACTTGAACATTTCCCAGGTCATCAACCCAAGAGACACGGAAGGTGATCATTCTTTCGGGTTCTACAAGCCTCTCCAATATCCCGCTTTTCATATATTCTGGATGTTTTGCAAAAACCGGGACCAATGAAAGGAATATCTCCTTTACGGCTTGATGGAATTCACTTTCGTGAGGATTACGTTCCTTTACCTGCGCGTATACTTGACTTACGAACTCTCTGGCAACCTGCAATTCCTCATGTTCGACTTCCTGTGAAGTGGTCATTGTTTTCTCTCCTTTAGTTAAAGTCATTAAATATTAAATAGGGTAAGTCTATCGGTTTTTATATGATACTTTCATGATATAATTTAAGAATGAAACGAACAATCTGAATATTAGATAAATAACATGCTGTTTTGATATGAAAGAGGGAGCTTAGATTGGAATTAAGGCAAATTGAATATTTCATTGAAGTGGCAAAGCGTGAACATATGACGGAAGCAGCAGTGGATTTGCATGTTGCCCAGTCTGCTGTCAGTCGCCAAATATACAATTTAGAAGAAGAGCTGGGTGTGCCCTTATTTATCAGGGAAGGCCGAAAGATTAGATTGACGCCTATAGGCCATACATTTTTATCTCATATGGAACAAGCTATGGATATAATCAATCGTGCCAAGCGTGAGATGGCCGAAAGTCTGGATCCGGAAAAAGGGACAATCCGCATTGGCTTTCCCAGCAGTTTGGCTTCTTATGTATTGCCAAGGGTCATTTCCGACTTCAGGGAAAGTTACCCCCAGGCGAAATTCACATTGAAACAAGGTTCCTATCGCTACCTGATAGATTCTGTGATTAAAGGAAACATTAACATGGCCTTGATTGGCCCCCTGCCGGTGAATGAAAAGAAAATCAAAGGGGAAACGCTGTTTATTGAGAACTTAGTTGCCCTTCTGCCAGAAAGCCATCCTTTGGCCCTGAAGAAATCACTATCCTTGAATGAGCTTCAAGGAAATCCGTTCATCTTATCTCCAAAGGGTTATGTTTTAAGGGATCTCGTTATGAAAGCTTGCAAATTGCATGGCTTTGAACCGGAAGTGGCATTTGAAGGGAAAGATACTGATGCCATAAAAGGCCTGGTGGCGGCAGGTCTGGGTATAACTTTGATACCTGAGATTTCCTTAGTCGATAGCTTGCCGCGTTTTACGGTTAGATTGCCGCTGGAGGAACCTTCCGTTACCAGGGCTGTAGGAGTCATCGTTCCGACTGATAGGGAACTGATGCCAACGGAGAAATTATTTTACCAATATTTGAAGGACACTTTTGCCAAATTGGAAGGATTTCAAAAATAGGATGATATTTATTAGAAAAGGCATAAATACAGCTAATGAGAGAATCCTTAATCGGGTTCTTTTTTTTGTCGCAAATGCTCCAAAATATTTCCATGTAGGCATCCTTAAAAGGGGGTAACTTATTTTGAAATAATGAATTATTGATTTATATTGAACAGTAATGTGTTAAACCTTTATTTTTGAAAGCGCTTTTATTTTTTTAGAATAAAAATACCTCTTACATTATCAGAAAATTCATGTTATTATACGAACAGACATTAACAGACATTAACAGACATTAACAGACATTCAGGCAGCGGTACGATATACTTATTAGGCTTTTTAAAAGAAGACCTTTATTTTTTTTTCGATTTTCATAAATTGAATATTCTGATAATTAATAAGGAGTGGAGATATAGTGAGCAGGAAAGAATACATCAGCGATCGAATGTACAAGGCATCAACGGGGATAGCTAACGCTGTTTTGGTTACATTAGGGATCGGGTTATTGTTTGAATCCATAGGGGGATATTTAGGTTGGGAGGTCTTTCTGGCAATAGGCGGGGCCGCGAAGGTCTTGCTGGCACCAGCTTTAGGAGCAGGAATCGCCTATCAGCTAGGAGGGAATTCATTAATTATTTTTAGCGCCATGGCTTCAAGTGCTGTTGGAGGTGCTGCCATTCACAAAACGGCTGAGGGTGCCTTCACGATTGTTACGGGCCAGCCGCTAAGTGCTGTCTTGGCAGCGGTGATTGCAACATATATAGGTAAGCGCATAATCGGCAAAACGAAGTTGGACATCATGGCCATCCCAATGGGTGCCGTTCTTGTCGGTGGAGTTTCGGGATATGGCCTGGCTCTTGTCACCACTCCGCTCCTAACATGGATAAGCAGTCAAACTACCGCTGCGGTCGAGGGTTCCCCATTAATCGGTTCCATGGTCATAGCCTTGGTATGGAGCATTTTATTGATGACACCGGCGTCTTCCGCCGCATTGGCGATCGCCCTGCAATTGGATCCCGTTTCCAGTGCTGCAGCCCTAATCGGATGTACGGTTCAGTTTGTCGGGTTCACTGTCATGTCTTATAAAGATAATGATATGGGCGGGTTCCTGGCACAGATGGTCGTTACGCCAAAAGTTCAATTTCCTAACCTGATCAAAAAACCATTATATGTAGTTCCGCCTTTTGTGGCGGCAATCATCTGTGCGCCTATCGCTACCTTGGCATTTGATTTTCAAGTGCCGTATGAGCTTGGAGGCATGGGGTTAAGTTCAATGATTGCCCCTATTGCCATCATAACCGGTCAGGGGCTATACACGTTCTTGGTTTATGTGGCAGTGGGGATGGTATTGCCAGCTGTGATCACGCTTGCCTTACATCGCGTATTGAAGATGATGGGTAAAGTTAAGCCAGGCGATCTTCATTTGGAAGTTTCATAATCAAAGTTTTCTTGGAAACCAGCCAGGTTAAGGAACCGGGCTGGTTTTTATTTATAAGGGGATTAGGGTAAAATGGGGAGGAAAGCATTTGCAAAGATAGGATGATATAGATGGGAAAAGAAATCGATATAAAAGTGAAAGCTAAGTTCGTGAGTAAAATCAGCAAGGGTTTTCCCTTGATTGTTAAAGAGTCGATAGCCAATCTTAATGACCTTCAGGAAGAGGGATCCTTGGTGCGCTTGGTGGATGAGAACAACCGCTTTCTGGCAAAAGGATATTATGGCATACAGAATAAGGGCTATGGCTGGATATTGACCCGAAGAGAGAATGAAAAGATCGATCAATCCTTCTTTAACGGAAAAATCCAGGCTGCATATGAATTCCGAAAGTCTTTTTTTGAAGATGGGGAGACTACAGCTTTCCGCTTGTTTAATGGGGAAGGTGATGGAATTGGCGGTTTAATCATTGATCATTATGATGGCCATTATGTCATTAGCTGGTATAGCAAAGGAATATATTCCTTTAAGGACTACATCATTAAGGCATTGCAGGAAACGGTCGAGGTCAAATCGATTTATCAGAAGAAACGCTTTGATACAAAGGGACAGTACGTGGATGAAGACGATTTTGTCATGGGCGAACAGCCGGAATTTCCGCTTCTTGTAAAGGAAAATGGAGTCCATTTTGCTGTTTATCTGAATGATGGCGCAATGGTCGGTGTCTTCCTTGATCAACGCGATGTCAGACGGAAAATCCGCGATGAATACGCAAAAGGGAAAACGGTTTTGAATATGTTCTCCTATACGGGAGCATTCTCCGTGTTTGCCGCTTTAGGCGGTGCTGTTAAAACAACGAGTGTCGACCTGGCGAATCGAAGTTTACCAAAGACGATCGAGCAGTTCAGTGTGAATGGCATAGATCCTGAAGATCACAATATCGTGGTGATGGATGTTTTCAAGTATTTTAAATATGCGGTGAAGAAAGCCTTGAAATTTGAAATGGTCATCCTTGATCCGCCTAGTTTTGCCAAATCGAAGAAGTTTACTTTCAGTGCCGGAAAAGACTATACGAATCTACTGAAGGATACCATTTCCATTACGGAAGACAACGGGGTGATTATCGCCTCAACTAATTGCAGTACGTTCGACATGAAAAAATTCAAGAACTTCATTGATGTTGCTTTCAAGGAAATGAATGGAAAGTATGAAATCATGGAACAATTCTCATTGCCGGCTGATTTTAAAACAATTCCTGAGTATAAGGAAGGGAATTATTTAAAAGTAGTCTTCATTAAGAAAATTAAAGGATAAGATAAGGCGTCCACAGTTCAAGCAGAACTGTGAATGCCTTTTTTATAATGAAAATGTTTCATGTGGAACGATTGGACATTAGATTCACTGGATAGGCCGTTCACTTTTCAAACCTCTCGATACATGAAAGGAAGGTTTCCTGCGAATGCTGTTAGCGATGCAAAACTGTGCTGCATAGTAGGTAAGCATGATCAGTGGACCTGAAAAGGCAACATCATCGATAAACTTGTTCCAAGATAAAATGGAGTCTGAAATCATGAAAAGGAGCCCGCCGATGATTGCGGCCGCATTGCCGGTCATAAATGCTGCCCAGCCCATAAGGGAGATGACCGTTACATAGCAGATCACAGGGATGATGAGGTTATGTTCACCTTTTTCGATTAATGAATGCAGCATTTCACGGCTAATCCAAGTGGAGTAAATGCTAATCGGAAGAATCGTCGCAAATCGGAGCCATGAAAAGTTCCATCGTCCAAAGAATGCCGAAATATAGAAAAGGTGGCCGATCAAGAAGGCGGAAAGCCCGATGACGAACCAAATCAACAAACCATCTCCAAGCATGCAAAAGAATAAACCAAGAAGGATTAAGGATTGGTAATGCCCCCGTCTTCCTACATTAGTGCGGGCGTAGAGCAAAATCAATAACATGGGGAGTACCTTGAACAGTATTTTTATGATCAAAGGCTCTTCCGGTATAAGAAAAATATAGGATAGTCCCGTGATAAGGATTGCCGCAGGTAGGCATTTCATTAACATTCCATTCCCTCCTTCAATCTTTAATTCTATGCAAGGGGAAGGAACCCCTTGTCAAAAGTCGTGAAAATGAAAAAACTGGCCCCTGTTTTAACCAGGAGCCAGTCAGTCATAAGAATCATACGGCTGAGTTTTCTTTAACGAAAGCTTGTTTTAACCAGTTTTTCCCCTCAACAAGCCTTGTGACAAGCATGGCACAAACCGTGTTTCCTGTTGAGTTAAGCAATGTAGCGGGAGCATCGATGATCGTGGATATAACGGCAATGATAGGCAGGACTTCCACAGGGAAACCGAATACGCTAAGAATCAACATTTCCCCAATCATGCCTCCCCCAGGAATGGCACCCATAACAGCTCCAACCAAAAAGGCAACAGCAAGTATACTTAAAATGCTTGAAATGCTTGTCATATCCTTTCCAAATAAGCTGAATAGGAAAACGATTTTCAATACACCGCCGAATACCGAACCATCTTTATGAGTGTTGGCTCCGAGTGGGATGACAGTCTCCGCTATATCCTTAGGCACGCCCATTTTCTTGACTGATTCCAGGTTGACTGGAATGGACGCGGCACTTGAACAAGTTGCGATGGCTGTAATGGATGGTGTCAGGGCATTTTTCCAAAATAGTTTAACTCCATCTTTCCCGCCGGCGATAAAGGCATACAAAGTGAAGAAGCCGAAATAATAAATCATGGCCAAGACTAGATAAAGAATGAAAGTGCGAGCATATCCTTCTAAAATCTGAGGCCCAAGCTGCCCGATAATCGCCGCAAAATAAGCACCAAGTCCAATTGGCGCATAGTACATGACGATTTTGACGACCTTCATCATGACAGCTGTACCTGCTGTCAAAAACTCAGTAATCGGTCTTGCTTTCTCACCAGCCAGTGCAGTGGAAAGTCCGATTAATACTGAGAAAACGATAAGCTGAAGCATATTGCTTCTGGAGAACAGTTCTGGAAAGTCGGAAACGGTTACAGTGCTGACCAGTTGACTGAAGAAGGAAACTTCTTCGATGGTCTCTTCAGGGGAACTGTTTTCCATCAGTTCTTTAATGGCTGTCGTATCAGTGCCCTCCAACGGATTGACGATGGTTGTCCCAATAAATCCAATGACGGCTGCTAAAGCGGCTGTTGTCAGGAAAACGAGAACGATACTTCCCATGATTTTTCCGAGACGCTTCATTCCGCTCATATTGGCAATCGCTGAAGCAATGCTGAAAAATACCAATGGCACGATGATCGTGAACATCAGATTTAAGAATAAGTCCCCTAGCGGCTGTATGATCGAGGTTTTCTCCCCGAAAACCACGCCCGCTATCCCACCGATAATGATGGCAGTGAGCAGTATTAAAGAGGATCGATAGTTTTTGATAAAGCTCTTCATTTAAATTCCGTCCTTTCAGGATGAAGATATCAATAAAAATATACTTCATTATCAACTCTAAAATCGGGTTTGACAATATTTTTTTATAGGAAGGAATGTTAAAAGAATAAAGGCAATAAATAATAATGGGGGATGGATGGTGAAAATATCGAGAAGGAGGGATAGAATGGCATTTGTTGAGGTGGAAGAAGGCGTTCGGTTATTTTATGAAGAAAAGGGCCAGGGGAGACCGATTATCTTTATCCATGGTGTGTGGATGAGCAGCCGGTTCTTTAAAAGGCAGCTGCCGTACTTTTCAGGAAAATATAGAACGATATTGCTTGATTTAAGAAGTCATGGCCAGTCAAATCATGTACATTACGGAAATACGGTCTCCATTTATGCAAAAGATCTTCATGCGTTCATAGGTGAACTGGGATTAAAGGATGTCATACTTGTAGGCTGGTCGATGGGGGCATTTGTCGTTTGGGATTATCTTAAGCAATTCGGTGAGGGAAATGTTCATTCAACTGTGATCGTGGATGAATTGGCCTCTGATTTTAAGTGGCCCGATTTTCATATCGGTGCATTTGATATGGAAACGTTGATTGCCTTCATGACAGAAATTCAAACGAATCGTACCCCATTTTTGAATAAATTCCTTGCTTCCATGTTCAATAATGAATTATCTGCAGAGGATGCAGGCTGGATGCTTGGGGAAGTGACCAAAATGCCGGAATCCATTGCTGGCAGCATTCTATTTGACCAATCGATTGTGGACTATCGTGACTTCTTGCCAGCAATCAATGTACCTACACTTCTCTGTTTTGGAAGGCATGAAAAAGTCATTCCTGTAGCAGCTGGGGAACACTTGCATAAAAACATTCCGAATTCCAAACTAGTAATCTTTGAAGATAGTTGCCATTGTCCGTTCATGGAAGAAAGCGATTTGTTTAATGAAACCGTGAATTGCTTCATTCAAAAGGGAGTATAGTCGTACAGGATAGGAAAAGGGGGATGCAGTGACCGTGTCTGCACTCCTTTTAATTATGGATATAATTGAATTTTCTTCTAACTAAATGGTTTCGGCATGGAATAAGGGGAATACTGGTATTAGGGGATAGTAGTGAAGGTTAATGGAATTGATAAATTAAATAGGTAATATTTATATATCCTTTTCATAGGAATTGGGCTATTATGAGGTGGATTTAAATTGGTGTGATCATTTATCTGTTATTGAGCGAAACTCATGCAGGAAGTAATGGAGAGGATAAAATGGATGATCGTTTACCATACAATGAAATTATAGATGTATGTTTACTTGCGGGGAAAATCATGCTTCAGAACGGAGCGGAAACATCAAGGGTGGAAGATACGATGGTTAGAATCGCTGCAGCATTTGGGTGCGGTGAATCACACAGTTTTTCAACCCCTACTGGAATTATTTTTTCGCTGGATGGCATGCACCCAGCTTCAAAATTGATCCGGGTTTCCCAACGATCTACAGATTTACATAAGGTGACGCTGGTTAATAGTATATCCCGAAGCATTTCCAGCAAGGAAATGACACCGGAGGAAGCATATATACGGTTAAAACAAATCGAAAAGGCCGGGATGGGGTATCCCATGTGGGTGCAGGTCTTTGCTGCATTTATAGCGAGCGGCTGCTTTTTAATCATGTTCCAAGGACAGTGGAATGATTTCATCTGGTCCTGCATAGCTGGAGGAATGGGATTCTCATGCCTGCTTTATTTGCACTGGTTACTGGAAGTCCGTTTTTTTGCTGAATTCATCGCCTCTTTAGTCGTAGGATTAGTAGCTTTGTTCTTTGTCCAGATTGGAGTAGGGAGTAATTTGGACACGATAATCATCGGAGCGGTGATGCCGCTTGTGCCAGGGCTATTAATAACGAATGCAGCCAGGGATTTAATTGCAGGGCATTTGGTTTCGGGTCTATCCAAGGGTGCGGATGCTGGTTTGACTGCTTTAGCCATTGGGGCAGGAATATCGGCCGCGTTTGTTTTCTTATGATTTTAGGGGAGGAAGAATGATGATTGCACAGCTTATTACAAGTTTCATTGCCTCAGCCGCCTTTGGAGTCATCTTCAATGTACCAAAGAATTCATTGTTTCAATGTGGTTTCGTAGGGATGTTGGGGTGGATCTTATACTATGCTCTGGTTGAAAATGAGATAAACAGCATCATTGCAACATTAGCGTCTGCATTTATCGTTGCGGTCATCAGCCAGTATTTTGCTAAAAGGTATAAAACGCCGATCACGATTTTCAATGTATCGGGAATCATCCCCCTCGTGCCTGGAGGTTTGTCGTATGATGCGATGAAGCACTTTGTCGGAAATGATTTTTATGTCGCCGTTCAGCTGGCAGCCAAAGTTTTCATGCTGGCTGGTGCCATTGCGATGGGACTGATCTTTGCAGAAGTCATGAACCAGTTAGTAACTAAGTACAATAGAAGGAAGGTAAGATTGAGAAGTTAACGGGAATCTTCCTGATGAATATGTTCTGAATAAAGAGAAAGGAGAGCAGGCCGAAGTCTGCTCTCCTTTCTCTTTTTAATATTTTAAAATAATAATGAATCTAGTTTATATAGGATCTTTCATCCCGGTGTTGGCAGTAACCAAAATTTCGTCGAATTTTTTGGCATCAGCTTTCTTGCTTGACAGAAGTGTTCCGGCGATGGCTGCGATAAAACCAATCGGGATGGAGATGATGCCTGGGTTGGCAAGTGGGAATAATGGTTCCCCAACGAATATTGCCGCTCCCTCCACCGGAGACCAGACATTGGGACTTAGGAATACAAGCAATAAAGAACTGACCAGTCCAACTAACATGCCTGTTACAGCCCCAGTCGTGTTAAAACGTTTCCAGAATACCGTGAAGACAATGATGGGCAGATTGGCACTGGCAGCGACGGCAAAGGCGAGTGAAACAAGGAAGGCGACATTCATGTTTTGGGCAAATAAGGCCAGGATGATGGAAAGGATGGATACTCCGATGGATGCCCAACGAGCAGCAACGACTTGTTCTTTGTCGGTGGCTTTACCTTTCCGGATGATGTGGCCATAGAAGTCATGGGCAAAAGCAGATGCTGCCGATAGAACGAGACCTGCCACAACCGCTAAAATGGTAGCGAAAGCAACTGCAGAGACAAAGGCGAACAGGAAGTCTCCCCCAATGGCTTCCGCAAGCAGCGGAGCAGCCATATTGCCGGCCGCATTCGCGGCTATGATCTTGTCATAACCAACAAAGGCTGCCGCTCCAAAGCCGAGGAAAATGGTCATTATATAAAAGATGCCAATGATCCAAGTGGCATATACCACGGACTTTCGGGCTGTGATGGCGTCTTTCACCGTAAAGAAACGGATGAGAATGTGAGGTAGTCCAGCCGTACCGAGTACAAGCGCTAAATTAAGGGATAAAGTATCCAAAGGATCCTTGAATTTATTACCGGGGTTAAGGAAATCCCCGCCCAAAGGGGTGGCTGTTTTCATCTGCCTGAACATCTCGATTACGCTAAAGTCGAATTTCGCCAACACGATGATGGAGATGATGAATGTACCTGCCATCAATAAAACGGCTTTAACGATTTGGACCCAACTGGTGGCCGTCATACCGCCGAATACGACGTATACGGTCATTAAAATACCTACAATGATGACGGAGTAAAGATAATCAATTCCAAGTAAGAGTTTTATAAGGGCACCTGCACCGACTAATTGGGCGATCATATAAAAGGTTGAAATCGAAATGGTGTTAAGGGCAGCAACCCCGCGTACTTTCTTTTCATTGAAACGGGCAGCGATCATGTCCGCCAATGTATACTTGCCAAGGTTACGAAGCGGTTCGGCCACGATATAAAGAACGACCAGGTACGCAACCAGAAAACCTATGCTATAGAAAAAACCATCAAATCCAGAGAGTGCGACCATGCCGGCTATTCCCAAAAATGAGGCGGCGGACATATAATCTCCCGCAATGGCCCAGCCATTCTGCCAGCCAGTGAGGCTGCTGTCCGCCGTATAAAAGTCCGCGGTCGTTTTGGTGCGCCGTGAAGCAAAATAGGTAATGACCAATGTTAGTCCGACAATGATAAGAAATAATATAAAAGCAAGAATATTCATTGTGAATTCACCTTTTATCCTTTCGCTTCTTTAACGATTTTTTCTACTAATTGGTCAAATGTCGCAGCTTTTCTGGAATAGAGGATGCATAAAGTCCAGGTCATGATAAATTGGGCGAAGGCAAAAATCCAGGCCCAGCTGATAGCCCCGAAGGCAATTGAGTTAAGAACTTTAGAATAGGAAGTTAGTATGGGTAGGGTGAAATAAAAGACCATGAAAAAGATGGATAGCGGGACGATGAAATTGCGTTTTTTCCTTAAGAGTTCTTGAAAAGATTGTGATTGGACGATCTTGGTGTAGTCCGCGGAAGCGCTTACCTCGGTTTCCTTAGCGATTGAATCGTTTGATGCCAAGTTGGTTCCCCCTTCATCATTATTGATTTGGTTTTCATTACCAATTTCCGATAACAGTATCAGTATATATTTTTCAGAATATATTGTAAATTTAAATGCTGAAATTAAAGTTTTTTTCGTTCGACATAGTTTTTTCTTTTTACGCACAAGCAAAACCATTAAGGAAAAGTTAAGCTTCTTTCACGATACTGGTTTCAACGAAGGAAACCTGAAAGGAGAAAAGTGATGAAAAAGTTGTTGGTGATAGGTACGGTTTTAGTGCTGGCGATTGGGGGAAGCGTTTGGTTTTTCATGAAGGACAATGCTGAGCCTGTCATTGCGAAATCGGTGGCGGCTACAGTTGAAAAGGGAGATCTTGAAGTGCAAATAAGCGGTTCCGGATCGGTCGCCGCAATCAATAGTGAGGACATTACATCTTCCGTAACGGGTGAAGTGGACGAAGTCCTTGTAGAGAAGAATGAATTGGTTGAGAAAGGTGATGAACTTATTACCTTCACGGATGGAAGTGACCCGATAACGGCCCCATTCGATGGTACCGTTACAACAATGGAAGTTGAAGAAGGGGATCGTGTATCGAGCAGTGAGGTGTTGGCACATGTCACGGATTATAAAAAATTGAAAACCACGATCAGTGTTGATGAATTGGATGTTCCAAGTGTTAAAAAAGGACAAACGGCTGATATTAAAGCCAGTGCCTTTGAAGATGAAAAGTTTACAGGGGAAGTAACCAGTGTAGCAAAGGAAGGTACATATGAGAATGGAGTTTCTTCATTCGATGTCACTATCAAAATTGACAAACCCGGCGATATAAAAATTGGGATGTCGACTGAAGTAAGCATTTTGACGAATAGTGTAAAAGATGCCTTATATGTTCCGATTGAAGCAGTCCAAATCGACGGGGAAGAGAAATATGTGAATATACAACAATCCGGTACAACTGAAGGAGCTGCCAGTACAAAGAAAGTGGTTGAGACTGGAATCAGCAACGATAGATATATTGAAATAACTTCAGGGCTTGAAGAGGGACAGTTTGTTTCCTTGCCTATCACCATCAATGAAAGCTCCACTGGCAGCGGCGGCGAAGGAATGAGGGGAGGCCAAGGAGGCGAGATAAGAATGCAGAGCGGCAGCGGAATGCCAAGCGGCGGGATGCCAAACGGTGGCGGAATGCCGAGTGGAAAGGGAGGTCAGTAAAATGGCGAAACCCATCATAAAAATTAAGAACATGTCTAAATCATTTGAATTAGGCGGTGAAACGGTCAAGGCACTTCAGGATGTCTGTCTTACAATCGATAAAGGCGATTTCATTTCGATCATCGGTCCTTCTGGGTCAGGGAAATCGACGTTCATGAATATGATTGGCTGCCTTGATAAGCCTGACATAGGTGAATATCTTCTTGATGGTAAAGAAGTGGAAAAGATGAAGGATAATGAGTTAGCTGGCATTCGTAATATTAAAATAGGGTTCATCTTTCAAAATTTCAACCTGTTGGCAAAACTGACAGCGTTGGAGAATGTCGAACTTCCCCTGGTTTATAGAGGGGCAAGCGTGAAGGAAAGAAGAGAAGTGGCCAATGCGTGCCTTGATATGGTGGGCCTTGGTGACCGGAAGAATCATCTGCCGACCCAACTGTCGGGTGGACAGCAGCAAAGAGTTGCGATTGCAAGGGCACTTGCCGGTAATCCTCCCGTTTTATTGGCGGATGAGCCGACGGGGGCGCTTGATAGTAAAACGAGTAAAGAAGTTCTGCAGATGCTGAAAGAATTGAACGGGAAGGGACAAACAATCATACTTATAACCCATGACTTGGAAGTGGCTAAAGAAGCGACTCGTATCGTCCGGATACAGGATGGTCAGCTATTTGAAAACGGGGGTGATTGGATTGAATCTGAGCGAATCAATGAAGATGGCTATACGCAGTATCAAAACCAATAAAGTCAGAGCATTTTTAACCATGCTTGGGATCATAATTGGAGTTGCCTCCGTAATCGTTCTGGTTTCGATTGGGCAGGGTTCTTCACAGTCCGTTCAGGATGAAATCAATAGTCTGGGAACGAACCTGATAACGGTAAGTGTCACGGATACCGACTCCGTGGAGCTGACCGATGATACAATTGAACAGTTTAAAGAGCTGAGCGGGATATCGGAAGTGGCGCCTGTGGTCACTGGACGCGTTTATGCCAAGAACGGAGAAGCTACGGCGCAGGTTTCAATGACCGGTGCAACTTCTTCCTACTTATCAGTCAGGGATCTAGAGCTCAGTCAAGGCCGGTTTTTGACGGATATGGAAACGGAATTACGCTCCAAGGTCGTTGTCCTGGGGTCGGATACAGCCACCACGCTTTTTGAAAATCAAAAAGCCGTGGACCAGAACGTGCTTATCGGCGGTGTTTCCTATCGCGTGATCGGTGTCCTGAAATCGGTAGGCACCTCAATGGGATCGAGCGGGGATGATGTCATCATTGCACCTATCACCACTGCCGAAAGGGCTATAGGCAGCACGACAATCGGAACCGTCTATTTAAAAGCGGAGAACGAGAATATCATGGATAGGGCAATGTACCAGGTACAAGGTGCGATGACTACATCATTCCCAGAACAGAGTGATAACTACTCGGTGTCCAATCAAGAAGATCTGATGGATACAATGAGCTCTGTATCGGACACATTCACACTCATGCTTGGCGGTATTGCCAGTATTTCGTTACTGGTAGGCGGAATCGGGATCATGAATATCATGTTGGTTTCCGTCTCGGAGAGGACAAAGGAAATCGGGATTAGGAAAGCAATTGGAGCAAATCGGAAGTCGATTCTTCTTCAGTTCTTAATTGAAGCGATGGTCCTGAGCTGCTTCGGGGGACTGTTGGGAGTTGGAATTGGCTTGGGAATCGCAAAATTGATTTCAACTTTTTCAAGTTTAACGATTAGTTATTCATGGACGGTGACATTGTTTGCCTTTTTATTTTCCATTTTAATCGGGATAATGTTTGGTGTATTTCCCGCCAATAAGGCATCCAAATTAAATCCAATCCAGGCACTGCGTCACGAATGAACATACCATTTTGAAAGGAAGCAGGCATTAAAAGCCCGCTTTCTTTTGCATATGAAAAAGGATAAAATCAACATATATCACAATTGAGGCGGTTGGGAGGTACCCTGCATGAAGGTTTTGGTGGTAGAAGATAATGTTTCATTATTAGAGTCGATCCGACAGATTTTGACGGATGAATATGAAGTCGATACAGCGGATAATGGGGAAGATGGGCTATTCATGGCTCAACAAAGTATTTACGATATCATCATTTTGGATGTAATGCTTCCGGGAATCGATGGATTTGAAATCGTACGGAAAATCAGGGAAGCAAAAATAGATACAAGTGTCTTGTTTTTGACGGCAAAAGATGCACTTGAGGATCGTGTCAGAGGGTTGGAAATGGGTGGCGATGATTATTTAGTCAAGCCGTTTCAGGCACCGGAACTTAAGGCCAGGATTCGTGCCCTGCTTCGAAGGAGTGGCATTATTTCGCTAGAACAGCATGTGAAATACCGCAATATTGAACTGTTGGAAAAAGAAAAGGATATTTTGGTTGATGGAAAGGTCATTAAAATGACCTTGAAACAGTTTGAATTACTGGAATACCTGATTCAAAATAATGGGAAAATATTGACCCGTGAGCAGATTTTCGACCGCATTTGGGGGTTTGATTCAGATACGACGATTGCCATTGTGGAAGTGTTCATCCATCAACTTAGAAAAAAATTGGAACCTTTCAATTATCATAAAGATATTCAAACCGTTCGGGGTATTGGTTATATGCTAAAACAACCATAAGGGGATCATTATGTTCCAAAAAACAAGGCTTCAACTAACAATATTGAATTCTATCGTCTTTATTGTCTTAATAGCCATATTAAGCAGAACGATTTATTTCTATACGGAAGACCAGATCTATAAGGATGTCAATGATTCACTTATAAAGGATTACCGGGATTTCAATAATGGCGGCATGCCAGGCGGACGTCCGCAAGGTGAGTTTCTCTTAGGACCGGGGCCAAGCGTCATCGTTTGGGGGCCGGATGATACGATCATTGAGCCAAGACTGAGTGTAGATAATTTTTTTAAGGTCAATGAACAAAAATTTTTCCCTAAAACTTTTGATGACATTGAAGAAATTTCAGTGAATGGATACACGTATCGGGCCCTTTCCACCCAGGTCGATACGGGGTATGGACAGATGGCCGTACAATTCATCAGGAATGTGGATACAGAAAAGGATATGCTCGATCGCTTGCTGCTCATATTGTTCGTTGGTGGAGGAATTGGAAGTCTAGTGGCGGTGGGCGCTGGTTATCTTCTGGCAGGACGGGCCTTGATCCCGGTCAAGAAATCCTGGGATCAGCAGCAGCAGTTTGTCTCGGATGCTTCGCATGAAATTCGAACGCCGCTTGCTGTCATTCAATCGCGGGCTGATTTGCTATTTCAATCACCTAACGCGACAATCGAGGAAAAAGCCGTTGATATATCCATCATTTCGAAAGAAGTCCGCCGATTGAATAAGCTTGTTAGCGGACTTTTGACCTTGACCAGAACGGATTCGAATCAAATGGAGGTTAAGAAATCGAACTTTTTCCTTGATGATCTACTTATGGATATCGTGGAACAGTATACGGATATAGCTTCTTTTCAAGAGAAATCAATCATTAGCCATGCTCCCGAACAGGTAGTGTTTCATGGGGATAAAGAGAGAATTCATCAGCTATTGGTGATCTTGGTGGATAATGCCATGAAATTCACCGAGGAAGGCGGGGAAATTTCCCTATCCTGCATCAAGAATGCTTCATCCATCATTCTTACTGTAGAAGATAATGGAATAGGCATTCCACAGGAAGAACTCCCCTTGATTTTTAACCGTTTTTACCAAGTGGAGCAATCCCGTTCGGAAAACGAAGGCTCTGGCTTAGGTCTATCCATAGCCAAATGGATTGTAAACACACATCAAGGGAACATCAAGGTTACAAGTGAGCAGAATGAACGGACCCGTTTTGAAATCACTTTTCCGAGAAATCAAAGGAAAAATTAGCTGCCATCCAATACGAAAAAGACCCTTACTTTCTTCCTTGCTGCTTAAGGAAAAATTAAGGGTCTTTTTAGATAATCATCTTATAAATACATTTATTTTCGGAGGAGAATCATTGATGAAAAGACTTGGTGGGTTACACTTTTTGGTTGGAATATGGGTTCCGGTCCTCTTAATGGCCCAAGCAGTCATCGGGATCATGATGTATGTGGATGGCAGCGGCAATGAGCCCATGAATCGACAGGCGGTGATGGGGCAGCATGCCTACCGCAATACAACAGAATCGGATACGGAGGAATCGGTTAGTAGCAGAACGGAGACAGATGATTCATCGACGGAAACGGCAACTAATGATACGCAGGGCACTCCACAAGGGGGGTGCCTAATGGTTCCGGAACTCCAGGAGAAATGCCAAGCGGCGGCGGTTTCCAAGGCAGAGACTCTTTTGCTGGGAAATTCATCGACTTTTATCAAGGGGCAGGTGGCTTGGCCGCATCCATCATCATCTTTGTAATTGGAGTCACTGGATTAGCGACAACGGTGATATCCAGAAAAACAGCTGCCTGAATAGTCGATATTATTTAGGCAAGAGAAGGTTCCTTTCGAAGTGGAGCCTTCTTTTTTAATTCACGAAACCCATTATTGTCACTAATTGTTATTTTAAAAAGGGAAATAATAATTGCACTAAAAAAAATATTAGTTTAATATAGACTTCTGGAGAGGTACGTACATGTATTTTGGATGAAAGAGAAAACGTTTGCATAAATTATTTGAGGGTATCCTACTATTAATGCACGAACATTAAATTCACCCTTAGTGGAGGCAGAATATATGAAATTTCTGATTGCAATTTTAGGACTGCTTATTGTTTTTGGACTAGCTATCTTAGTCAGCAGTGACCGGAAGAAAGTTAAAATAAAACCGATCATCCTCATGTTGGTCATTCAGCTTGTTTTAACTTATTTATTATTAAACACGAAGTTTGGCTTAGTGATCATCAATTCAATTGCCGATGGTTTCGGAAAACTTTTGGAATGGGCAAATGAAGGGATCACCTTTGTATTTGGCGGGATCGTAAATGAAGGAGCATCGCCCTTCTTTTTAAATGTCCTTCTTCCTATCGTATTCATCTCCGCATTAATCGGGATTTTACAGCACTTCAAAATCCTTCCGTTCATCATGAAGTGGATTGGATTCGTTCTAAGTAAGGTGAATGGGATGGGTAAATTGGAATCTTACAATGCGGTTGCATCAGCAATAGTAGGCCAATCCGAGGTTTTCATAACCTTGAAAAAACAACTCGGTGCCATTCCGCCATCTCGCATGTATACGCTTTGTGCATCAGCCATGTCAACTGTATCGATGTCGATTGTCGGTGCTTATATGACGATGATTGAACCAAAGTACGTTGTGACGGCCATTGTTATTAACATGTTTGGTGGATTTATCATCGCATCCATTATCAATCCTTATACCGTAACGGATGCAGAGGATATTCTCCCTGTTGAAGAAGGGGCAGAGAAGCAGTCTTTCTTCGAAATGCTTGGGGAATATATCATGGATGGGTTCAAGGTTGCCATCACTGTAGCGGCGATGTTAATTGGTTTCGTTGCTTTAATCGCCGGGATCAACAGCATATTCGACATGATTTTCGGCATCAGCTTCCAAGACATCATGGGGTATATCTTTGCGCCGTTTGCCTTTATCATGGGTATACCGATTTCAGAAACCGTGACTGCTGGCGGAATCATGGCGACGAAACTGGTAACCAATGAATTCGTTGCCATGCTGAGCTTAGGGGAAGCATCAGCTGCCTTGAGCGAAAGGACGATAGGGATCGTTTCGGTTTTCTTGGTTTCATTCGCCAATTTCTCATCAATTGGTATCATTGCCGGTGCAGTCAAAGGACTTCATGAAAAACAGGGAAATGTTGTAGCCCGTTTCGGCTTGAAGCTGTTATATGGTGCGACTCTTGTCAGCATCCTATCAGCGATCATTGTAAGTGTGATACTTTAAATAACGGATTTAACACAAAAGGGCACTTGGGTTTACTCCTAAGTGCCTCTTTTATATTTGTTACGCAAGGTAGAGTTTTTGAATTTGAAGGTGCTTGGCTTGCTGATATATAATACATAAAATGACAGGAGTGAAAGGGGAGTTTTAGGATGACGATGGATGGAAAAGAAACAGCTATCTTTGCAGGAGGCTGCTTTTGGTGCATGGTTGCTCCCTTTGATGAAATGGACGGTATCATTTCAGTGACATCAGGTTATACAGGCGGTGATTTTGCCGCTCCAAGTTATAAACAAGTGATTACCGGTGCGACTGATCATGTTGAAGCGGTTCAAGTGGTATTCGATCCATCAATCATTTCCTATAAAACGTTATTAGAGATATTCTGGCAGCAAATCGATCCAACAGATGATAATGGACAGTTCTCGGATAGGGGAAAGCAATACAAGGCAGCCATTTTCTATCTTAATGAACGTCAGAAACGGGAGGCAGAACAATCGAGGGAAGATTTAATGATGAGCGGGCGGTTTAAGAAACCTATTGTTACGGGTATTCTACCCTCGGGGGAATTTTACGCCGCTGAGGAATATCATCAAGAATTCTATCGGAAAAATCAATTTCGCTATGCATTGTACCGTAAAGGCTCAGGACGGGATGCTTTCATTAAAGAAAATTGGCCTAAGGATAATGCACACCTTAGAAAGACCTTAACGGAGAGTCAGTTTCATGTCACCCAGGAAAATGGCACGGAGCCGCCTTTCGATAATGCTTATTGGGATCACTTTGAAGAAGGCATTTATGTGGATGTCGTTTCTGGGGAGCCCCTATTCAGTTCGCGGGATAAATATGATAGCGGTTGTGGGTGGCCAAGCTTCACGAAGCCCATCATGTCGGCAAGTGTCAATGAAAAAATGGATCTCAGCCACCGAATGACCCGGACCGAGGTGCGCAGCAGGGATGCCGATTCACACCTTGGACATGTTTTTCCCGATGGTCCAAGTCCTAAAGGCACGAGATATTGCATAAACTCTGCGGCCCTTCGATTCATCCCCAGAAATGAAATGGAGAAAGCGGGATATGGAGATTTATTAATACTATTCAAAATGAAATAACTAGGGAGATAGGGGAACACAAATGGATAAAATAGATGAAAATTTATATCGATATATCCTTGATAACTCGTCTAAGATTACGGAAAACTGGCTGGCTTTAAGGGAAAAGCAGTCTGGGTCGATCTATTCAATAGATTCTAATGAGGAAATCGAAAAGCTGCTTAGGGAACAGAATACATGGACCATCAAGACAGTGACAAGTGCTTTACTTGAAGATGAAACTGCTTTTATGGAAACGATGGAGCAGTGGGCCACACTTGTCGCGAAGAGCAGGGTTGAATCGGACACCCCCATTCACGAAGTGTTGGAAGCGCTTAATAAGGTGCGTGAAATATATTGGGCATTCATCACTGATTATATGCTCATGGATACGAAGATAACGAAAGAAATAATCATCCGGTGGAGCCGGCTTATTAATCGTGCCTTCGATCAATTGAACCGTGAGTTCACCGAGCAGTATTACCTTTTGACAAAAGAACGATTGTCAGCTCAACAGGAGCTGATTAATGAACTGGGCGCACCTGTCATTCCCATTGTTGATGCCATTGCGGTATTGCCGTTAATCGGTGAAATCGATACCTATCGGGCAAAGGAAATTTTGAATGGGGCTCCAAGCAAATGCATTAGCAAAAATATCACCCACTTATTCATCGATTTATCAGGAGTCTCCCTTTTGGATACGATGGTTGCCCAACAAATCTATCAATTGATAAGTACCCTGAACCTGTTAGGCATTCAATCGACCATTTCCGGGATTCGACCTGAAGTGGCCCAGACATCGATTCAGTTAGGCCTTGATTTTAGTCAGGTTTCGACACATAGTACTCTTAAACAAGCCCTTTCCAAACAAGGGATCAAGCTATACGAGAAAAAATGATAAATGAAAAGAACCAGATCCTCTAGGAATCTGGTTCTTTTTCGTGATTCTATAACTTGAATGAACTTTTCAATCCGACGATTTGGTTGAAGACCAAGTGATCGGCCGCAGTGAGTTTTGAATCAACATTATAATAGCCATGCCTGAAGAATTGGAATTTATCCTGAGGCTTAGCATCTTTCATGTTAGGCTCGACAAATCCTTGTAAAATTTCGATAGAATCAGGGTTTACCCGGTCCAGGAATGATTTTTCTTCCTCTTCATCATTTTCCTTATCCAAGATTAAAGGCTGAAAGTTGCGGAATTCTGCTGAAACCGCTTGTGAAGCTTCGACCCAGTGCAATGTACCTTTCACTTTACGGCCAGTGAAGCCCGATCCGCTTTTCGTTTCAATATCGTATGTGCAGCGAAGTTCAATGACGTTACCGGCTTCGTCCTTAATCACTTCTTCACATTTAATGAAATAAGCATGCTTCAAACGGACTTCATTGCCCGGGAAAAGTCGGAAATACTTTTTCGGCGGGTTTTCCATGAAATCGTCCTGTTCGATATATATTTCACGTGAAAACGGGATTTGGCGTGTACCCATTTCCGGTACTTCCGGATTGATCTCAGCATCCAGCCACTCTATCTCGCCTTCCGGATAGTTGGTGATGACCACTTTAAGCGGGTTCAGGATGGCCATAGTCCGTGGAGCCTTCAGCTTTAAGTCTTCCCGCACGAAATGATCAAGCATTTGAGAATCTACGATACCGCTTGTTTTGGCGACACCTATCTCTTGGCAGAATGCACGAATCGCTTCGGGTGTATACCCGCGTCTCCGCAAGCCTGAAACAGTAGGCATCCGCGGATCGTCCCAACCGTCCACGAAGCCCTCATCGACAAGCTGCTTCAGTTTTCGCTTGCTCATTACTGTGTTGGTCAGGTTAAGACGGCCAAATTCATATTGCTTTGGTTTGCTTTCCATTTCACAATTCTCAACGATCCAGTCATAAAGAGGGCGTTGATCTTCGAACTCAAGCGTACAAATGGAGTGTGTGACTCCCTCGATGGCATCTTCAATCGGGTGGGCAAAGGCATACATTGGGTAGATGCACCATTTGTTGCCGGTATTATGGTGTTCAGTATGGGAGATACGGTATATGACGGGATCACGCAAATTAATGTTAGGTGAGCTCATATCGATTTTTGCACGCAATACTTTTGTGCCGTTTTCGAATTCGCCGCTGCGCATCTTTTCAAATAGTTCAAGGTTTTCCTCGACGGTTCTATTGCGGTAGGGGCTGTCTTTTCCCGGCTCTGTCAGCGTTCCGCGATATTCACGGATTTGGTCGGCATTAAGGTCGTCCACATATGCCAGCCCTTTATTGATGAGCAGCACAGCTCTTTTATACATTTCATCAAAATAGTCGGAAGCGAAGAAAAGGTTATCCCAGTCGTAACCGAGCCATTTTACATCTTCCTTAATGGAGTTTACAAACTCAATATCCTCTTTCAATGGATTCGTATCATCGAAACGAAGGTTGGTTTTCCCATTGAAATCATCAGCCACCCCAAAATTCAAAATGATTGATTTGGCATGCCCGATATGTAAATATCCGTTCGGCTCAGGAGGGAAGCGGGTTATGACATGATCATGTTTTCCGGACTCTAGGTCATCTTTTATAATATTTTTAATAAAATTCGAAGAGTTATTTTCCAACTGAATTCGACCTCTTTCATTTATATACTTCTTTTAATTTTACCTGTATATATACCATAAATACAGATATTTTTCCATGTTCGAGCCGGAATCACGGTTTATCTGTAACAATTCATCAAGTATTTAGTTTGTACAATCCGAGCGGAAATATCCCTGAAACTTTGATCATGTAATTTAGGGAACGACCTAACCGGACATTAAAGAAACAAATTAGACCCTTTTCATCTAAAAAAGCAATACAGGAATTCATGCCTGTATTGCTTATAAACTCGCTAGCAGTCAGATTTTAGAATTAAATCAAAAGACTGTCGTTTGTAAAAATTCTTTTGTACGTTCTTCTTTTGGATTGGTGAAGAATTCTTTTGGCGGTCCGCTTTCGACAACCCTCCCATTATGCATGAAGACAATCCAATCCCCGACCTCACGTGCAAAGCTCATTTCATGTGTAACGACTACCATTGTCATCCCTTCCAAGGCAAGTTCCTTCATCGTGGCAAGAACTTCACCCACAAGTTCGGGATCCAGAGCCGAGGTAGGCTCATCAAAGAGCAGGATATCAGGTTTCATGGCAAGGGCGCGGGCGATGGCAACACGCTGTTTCTGCCCGCCTGAGAGCTTGCTTGGATAGACATCCGCTTTATCTGATAAACCGACTTTGGCAAGCAATGTCTTTGCTTCTTCAATCGCTTGGGCCTTAGGGACTTTTTTGACGTGTGTCGGTGCTTCGATGACATTTTCCAGTACGGTCATATGCGGGAAGAGGTAGAAATGCTGAAATACCATTCCGACTTTCTCGCGGATTTTATTAATATCATGGGTACCAGGATTGATTTCCGTTCCTTCAATGAGGATTTGGCCGCTGTCTTTCTTCTCTAAATAATTCAAACAGCGGAGCAGGGTGCTTTTTCCGGAACCGCTTGGTCCGATCAGACAGACAACATCGCTGTCGAGTACCTTCATATCGATATCTTTAAGTACATGCAGGTTTCCATACGATTTATTTAAATTCCTAATGCGAATCATTTCTTTTTGTTCCATTTCAATTCCCCCTATCGATCACTGATGGACAGTTTCTTTTCGAATAAATTGACGATAATGGTCAGGAAAGCTACTAGAATCAAGTAGTAGACCGCTACAATCAATAAATAAGTCATTTCATCGAAATTATTCGAGCCCAACGTAGTGGCTACATTAAACAGCTCATTCATGGATATGAAAGCTGCCAGTGATGAATCCTTCAGTCCGATGATGAATTGGTTGCCAAGCGGCGGCAATGCGCGGCGGAAGGCTTGAGGCAAGATGATTCTCCTTAAGGTGAGCGAATTGCTCATGCCAAGGGAGCGTCCGGCCTCCATTTGGCCTTTGTCGATGGATTGAATCGTACCACGTAAAATCTCTGAGATATAAGCTCCATTATGGAAAGCCAGGGCAAGTGACGCCGCCCAGAAGTCCGGCAGTAAGAAGAGATTGCTGATACCGAAATAGAGTATGAATATCTGTACGATTAAAGGCGTTCCCCGTACCAGGAATACATATGTATCTGAAATCCATGCAAGAATTTTTATATTTGATATTTTTAATAGGGCAAATAGCAAACCGATGAAGATACCCACCAATATGGAGACTACCGTCAGTTCCAATGTGAGGAGCATGGCCCGGATGAATACGTCCGAGGAGCTAAATAATGTATCAAAAAAATGTGAAAAACTTGGCAATGTAATGACTCCCTTTCTATCAATCTTTATTCAGGCTTAGTTGTGATGTCTTCACCAAAATACTTTTTGCTGATTTCAGCAAGCGTTCCATCTTCACGGAGGTTTTCAAGAGCTTCGTTGATGCGTGCAAGCAGCTGAGGGTTATTGTCAGGCAGTACGATGGCCTGTTCGCTTCGTTCGATCAATTGCCTTCCTTCGATGTCGAAACCTTCCTTGGTCGCTTCCTTGCCGGTTACGAAGTCGGTGATGACGGCATCATGACGTCCTCCGCTCAATGCCTTCAGGGCGGTGATATCACTGTCATAGGTTTTTACATTGGTTGTATATTTTTCTGCTGTCGTTGCGTACGTGGAGCCTTTAGAAGCCGCAACTTCCTTACCCTTTAAATCTTCAACCGTTTTAATATCACTATCCGGGCGGACGAAAATTTGAGGACCTGAGTAGTAATAAGGGGTCGAGAAGGCAACATGTTTACTTCGTTCTTCATTGATTGTATGGCTGGCAACCGCGGCATCTGCCCGACCGGTTTTAACACCTTCCACAATACCTTTGAACTTTATCCGTTTAGGCACAGGTTCTAGGTCGAGTTCCTTTGCAATTGCATCGCCAACTTCAATATCGAATCCGGTTACGGTCATGTCATCATTGACATAACTGAATGGCTTGAATTCACCTGAGGCAGCAAAAACAAACTGGTCCTCATTGATCAGCTTACTCCCGTCCTCCAGCTGGTCCTTTTCGGCACAGCCGGAAAGAAGACCAAGGACAGCCAGAATGGATACAATGAATGTAACGGATGATTTCATGATAATTTCATTTCCCCCTTTGAAAAAAACTAATAGAATGGTCTATACCCTTATGAGGCAATGAATAACCTTATTAACTATGGAAAATAAAACTGAAACCAAAAAGGCTGTCCAGCACATACCGACATTTCATCCAAGAATCCCCCTTCACTATGCATTTCATAAAGGTTCTCGGCCTTTGCCTTCATTTCCTTCCAAATTACATGTAATTTCCTGAAAAAGTGACAAAAATTACTTAATAGGAGAAGAAATTTTGAAACAATTCAGGCTGATGATGTATCTATCGAAAGCGAAAAACTGATGATAACCGTATCTAATGAATGGGATGGGATAAAACTGTGGAGTAATTTAGGCAATGTTGATTTTGTCTACCAACAAAGTCCCGATTTGATTGACTGACTTTAATTTCAGACATGAATTGAAGTATAATATAGCAAAATAGACGAAGGGCAGTTGGGAAAATGGTTAGCAACTTTGTGCAAGAGCAGTTACAGGAATATCGCGAAAGAAATCAAGATAGAGGCCGTTTAATTATAAAATGTCCGGACCAGCCGGGAATTGTTTCGACAGTTACGGCTTTTCTTAAAGAATATGATGCAAATATTGTTGAATTGAGTCAGTATTCGATGAATCCTGAGGGCGGTACCTTTTTCACCAGGATCGAGTTTGATTGTCCAGGATTGAATGACAAGGCAGCGGATATGCAACTGGCATTCCAGGAAGTTTCGACAGCATTCTCGATGCAATGGACATTTAATCATGTGAGTGATCTGAAGAGGACGGCAATCTTCGTTTCGAAGGAACCCCATTGCCTTCTGGAATTGCTATGGGAGTGGCAAAGCGGGGATTTATTGGCTGACATTGCACTGGTCATCAGCAATCATGAAGATACGAGGGAAATTGTCGAATCGATGGGCATCCCGTTTTATTACATTCCTGCAAATAAGGATATACGTAAGGAAGTGGAGACTAAACAGCTTGGACTTTTGGAAGAATTCAAAGTGGACCTTATTGTATTGGCCAGGTATATGCAGATATTGACGCCGGACTTCGTAGCGGCCCATCCGAACAGGATCATCAATATCCATCATTCATTTTTACCTGCCTTCATTGGAGCACGGCCTTATGAACGAGCTTATGACAGAGGTGTTAAGCTGATTGGGGCGACTTCCCATTATGTGACGAATGATTTGGATGAAGGTCCAATCATCGAGCAGGATATCGAACGTGTGGACCATCGTGATTCTGCCGGGGATATGAAGAAAATCGGTCGTTCTGCTGAACGCCGGGTGCTGGCACGTGCCGTTAAATGGCATTTGGAGGACCGCGTCATTGTTCATGAAAATAAAACGGTAGTCTTTTAAAATGAAAAACCCCCCTTTGGGTTGCCAAGGGGGGGTTCCGTTGCGCCCATCCTAGAACCATGATTTTAGTGGAATACTGAATTATCCTGCATGTTTTTAACTTGATTATAGGAATGAAACCCTTACTAGATTGAAGAAATTTGTAACACTCCTGCCGAATAACTGGCTAGCTGAGACCCCGGGAACGCTTGCCGGCGAGGAGTCTTGGCAGACAGTCGACGGAAAGGGAGCGGATTTCTGAAATCACCTGGCACCTTTTTAACCGAATTGAAAGTAAATTAGTTCTTCTCTAATTTGTCTGCAGTCTGAATCCCCCTTTAGGTTAAGGGGGGTTTTTTATGATGGAATTAAGTGAGTGCTAGTACGAGTATTCCACCCTTACTGAGGCAGTTATGTTCAATTCACCAGGCTGAATCGGGGTAGTCGCCATTTTTGAAAGAGTACTTGTTTGAAAAAGCATTGGAGTTGCCGTTTCAGATAGTTCTTCAACCCTATTAGGGACTGGGTTCAATGAGATTCCTAGCGTTCGAGCCATGGAAAGAGCCTTTTCGTATGCATTTTTTAAAGCGAGAGAAAGTGCCTGGTTATAGTATGCATCTGGATTGGATAAAGAGAAGCGGATGCTGGTGATTGAATTGGCACCGCTTCTGACGGCCGTGTCGATTATGCTGCCTATTTTCTCGATGTCGGTCGTTTGGGCTTGTATGATGTGCTGGACTTTGTAGTTCTTGAACAATTCCTTTCCGTCAATATAATCATATTGTGGATCGATTCTGTAATCACTCGTTTTCAATTGCTCTTCGGGAATGCCTGCGGATTTAAGTGATGCGATGACATTTGCGATTGCTTGGGAATTGGCTTGCTGGGCCTTTTGCGGGTCCTCATCCTCCGTTATGACTCCAAGGGTGATCGTGGCTTGATCCGGAGCAGCAGATAGCGTCTCTGAGCCGGAAACTTTCAATATATGTTCATCGGTGCGGTAATGATCCCTAAAGGGGGCATTGTATTCTTGATTCATTTTGACACCAGCCTTTTTATAGAGATAATCTCACCCCTATTGTACGAATTATGAATGGGAAACATGATTGAAATATCCCCCTTTGTCATTAATCCATCGAACAATCACACAAAAAAACACTCGGCCTGGACCGAGTGCACATTACTTATGAATGACTTGAACCCTGCCTACCTGGCCATCAGTCAATCTTACTTTAATTCCATGAGGATGGGTGCTGGAGTTGGTTAAAATATCCTTTACAGTGCCGCTTGTCAGCTTTCCGGTGCGTTGATCTGCTTTAAGTACAATGTCCACAGAGGCACCTGGGGTAATATCTTTCCGGTTTTTACCGTTCATGTTCGATTCATTCCTTTTCAGAGTTATTTGCAGCCATTCAACCATGCAGTAACTTCAGTATAAGGAAAACGGCGGGCACAGTCGACTATTAGATAAAATCACAAATTGGCAGTCAGCGAATTTTCTTCAATGGTTCGACAGCAGGGCCATTTAACACTTCACCAGCGATGGAGTAGCGGGAGCCATGGCATGGGCAATCCCAAGTACGGTCGCCGCTATTCCAGGCAACTTCACACCCCATGTGTGTACATGTGGAATCAACAATATGAAGCTGGCCATCATGGTCACGGTAACACCCAGCTTTGTCTCCATCCACCTTCACGATTGCTCCTTCATCAATTCCTATGTCTTCCGGAGTTTTATGATTGACAGCCAATTTGCCTTTGATCAGATGCTTCGCCACATCAGCATTATCTTGAAGAATATTCTTCACGCCTTTTAAACGGGAAGGATCATACAATTCCGCATACCGGTTATCTTTTTGTAAAATCCGGTCACTTAAGATCCTGGCGGCAATCGATCCATTCGTCATTCCCCATTTCGCATAGCCGGTAGCTATCAGGACGTTTTGTTGGTTGGCTGTCACGGGACCGACGAAGGGGATATTATCCGGTGTCACGATATCCTGTGCCGACCAGCGGTAGGGAATGTCTTTCACATCGAAATACTGGGCACTGAATTCCTTCAGTGCTTCATAATGCTCGATCGTCGAGATTCCCTGGCCTGTTTTATGGCCATCTCCGCCAACAAGTATAAGTTTTTCCCCATTGTCCAATTCCGTATAGCGAAGGGAGCGGCTAGGGCTGTCTGCACTGTAATACATCCCGCCTGGATACTCCTGTTCAGTCCTGATGCCAAGCACATAGGACCTACTTACATGAACACGGGCAAAGTATAAGCCCTTTTCATCATTGAAAGGGAAGTGGGAGGCCACGATAACCTGATTGCTTTTGATGGAATGTCCCGTATCAGTCAGAACGGTTGGTGGATCGCCGTCTTCAATTTTCATTGCCGTTGTCCGTTCATAAATGGTGCCTCCTGCATCGAGAATTGTCGAAATGAGGGCCGTTAAATATTTTAATGGGTGAAACTGTGCTTGATCTTTCATTATCACAGCAGCTTTACAAGGAATGGAGAAAGGGATATTCTCCGCATAATCCCCCCGAATGCCAAGTTTTTGATAAGCTCTCAGTTCTTTTTGGATTTTGCTTATATATTCGTCCGTATTTGCGTACACATAGGCATCCTGTGCAGTCAAATTACATTCAATGGAATGTTCTTCTACCAAGTCTTTAATCAGCTTCATTCCATCTGTATTGGCTTCATAATAAAGCTTGGCATTCTCTTCGCCATGGTCAGTGATCAACTGGTCGTAAATCAGGCCATGCTGGGCCGTGATTTTTGCTGTAGTGTGTCCTGTCGTTCCGGTAAGGATTTGGCCTGCTTCAATCAGTGTGACTTTTACACCTTGTTTAGCAAGTAGGTAAGCAGATGTGATTCCGGTAATTCCGCCGCCTACTATTAAGACGTCAGTGGTTAGATCTGTATCTAGTTTAGAAAAAGAAGGGAATGTTAACGCACTGCGCCAATAAGGTTCCGGAAATCGGGGAAGGTCTGTATTTTTTTCAGTCATTTGAATACCTCCATACAGTTCATTAGTAAATCGTCCATTTATTACCATACCCAAATTCGCTATTTATACGCTTATTTTTGTAAGAAGAAAGACTAAAAAAATACATTATTTGGTTCGTTTACAATTATGTATACATGTAAACAAAAATAGATACTTTGTACACAAATATGTATACATGTTTACAAATGCGTACACGTGGCTATATATAAGGTGTATACATATTTGTTCCTATTGTAAACAATTTGAAAACAATACGACAAATATAGCTACAACTTATGAAGGAATGACTATAGTGGAAACTTTTTCAACTTCCAGAATCGTGGAGAGGAGGGCCGTTAAATACTTTAAAGGAGTGAAACTGTGCTTGAATATGGAAGAATTACAAGGAAAGGAGAAAGGGATTTTTTCTGGATAATCCCCGCGAATGGCTAGTTTCGATAGGCTTTTGGTTCTTTTGGGATTTTACATTTATATCTATCAGTATTTGCGTGAATATAGGTATCCATTGCAGTCAAATTACGTTCAATGCAATGTTTGTCTACATAAGCCCATTCTTTCTGCATTTTGCTACATAATATAGTTTGGCTTTCTCTTCACCATGTTTTAGTGAACAAAAAAGTCGTAAACCAGTCATGCTGTGGTGTGTCCCGTTGTTCCGTTAAGGATTTCACCAGCATCTATCAGTGTAACTTTAATACCTTGTTCCCCGTAATTCCGCCGAAGGACTGACTGACACCGATTGAAGAAGCTTTGGCTTATGAAAACTATTGGAGCTGCATAGTTTAACGCAAGAAGCTCTGGCACAAAGACTGGGAATAGGTCAATCTACCGTGGCGAATAAGCTTCGGCTGCTTAAGCTGCCCCAGGAGGTTCAGGATGCACTTTCTTCAAATGCAAATTACGGAACGCCATGCCCGCTCGAAGACGTCAGTGGTTATATCTGTATTTAGAAAATGAAGGGGGATTTAACGCACTGCGACAAATGTGTTCCCAAATTTGGGAAGTTTCTGTATTTTCCAGCCATTTGAATACCTATATACAGTTCATTAGTGAATCGTCCAATTATTACCATATCTAAAATCTGCTATTTATCCGCTGATTTTTGTAAGAAGAAATATTTTAAAAAATACATTATTTGGTTTGTTTACAAATGAGTATACATGTAAACAAAAATAGATACATTGCAAACAAAAAAGTATACATGTTTACAATCAAGTACACATAGCTATTTATAAGGTGTGTACATATTTGTTCCTATTGTAAACAATTTGAAAACAATTCGACAAATATAGCTACAACTAATGAAGGATTGACTAACGTGAAAACTTTTCCTATTCTTAAAGGGAATGCTTCACTTAAATTTTTTCCATGAAAAAGGGGATGTTTTTAGATGAGTTCTAGAATCGCAGCAGTAGACGTAGGAAATGATGCTATCAAGGCTATTTTTGGAAAGCTAGAGTCTGAACTATATATACCGAATGTCATTGCAAAAGACATAGAGGACCGTCCGGTCATTGGGATTGAGGAACTTGATGAAAAAAACCCATTGGAAGGGATTCATATCAGGGTCCATTCACCGGCTCTGCAAGACAATAATGCGATTTATCGCGTTGGGAACTTGGCGACAAAAAGTGATAATCCTACCGAATTGGATTTAGGAAGCAGTAAATCGGAAGAAGATCAAACATTAGTCATGCTTTTTGCGGCTCTTGCATTAGACGCTGCCAAGTTGGGGGACAACGATACATTCAAAAAAGTGAATAACGTTGTGGAAGCCAACTATACTCTTGGAACAGGGTTGCCACTTCGGGAGGTTAAAGAAGGGAAAGACGTCGGGTACCGCTCGAAATTACTTGGTTCAGTCCACCAGGTGGAATTTTTAATTACTCCTAAATACCAAGGCATGAAGGTTAATATCAAATTTGATGAAGTGAAAGTCTATCCAGAGGGTTTTGCAGCATACATAAATTTGGTCATGGATAAAGATTTGAATATCATTAATCGTGAATTAATAGATAGAAGAATACTGATTCAGGATATCGGTGGATTATCGACGGATATCGCTGTCATTAAAAATCGTAAAGTTGACGATGACAAAGCGCAAGGATTCAATTTGGGAGTAGCTGAAGCCCTTGAATCGATTCGTGAAGAAATCAGGAAGAAACATGGTGTCGAGTTGGATAGCAGGCGTGACGTCGTTGAAATCATCACGAAGAAAAATGATCGCAATCATATTATGGTTCGCGGAAGCCGGACAAGCGTTCATGATATCGTTGACCGTATTTTGGGAGAACTGGCCAAAAAGCAATATCGCCACCTGCGCAACGTATGGCAAAAAAATTCACAAACGGAAATCTGCTATTTTGTAGGCGGGGGATCGATTGTCTTGAAAGATTACTTGAAAACCTTGAATCAAAATTTCGATGGCTACAATATAGACTTTTTCGAAGATGAGCGGGAAAGCGTTTGGATGATGGCAAACGCCTATTATAAATTGATTTCGGATTTTAATCGCCGCCGGAATGCAAAGGAACAGAATCAGTCCCAGCAAAAGAAGAAAGAACAAAGAACGGGTTCCATTAAATAGGTGAGAGAATGAAAAAAACAGCTTCTTCTGAAATTAAAAGAGGACAAGCCATCACTTTTCGTATCCCTTCGGATGTCTCAGACTATACGTTAAGACAGCTGCAGAAATTGAAGGAAACGGAAAGAAGGAATTTTTCCAGTAAAATTGCTGAGTATGTTCTCGATGGAGTCGGGCAATCCACCCATCAGGATCGGGAAATGATTGCCCTGCCCATGCCGAACAAGTTAAGCAAATCTCAGCGTGATTGGCTCAAGCATTCCCACTCAGAAGCTATGCTTGGAACGATTATGTACCACCTTTTATCCGATCCTTTACGCGCTACGGCCTTGCTTGCCTCTTTGAATAATAATGTATTGAGTGAGGAATTGTATGTGCAGGCCGAGCCCGAGGAAAAGGAACCCGTGGAGGTCCAGGAGGACCTGCCTAAGAAAGATTTGGATGACTTTGATTGGAATTTGAATGAACCCTCACAACAAGAGGAAGAAACAGAACCTGAAGAGGAAAATCTTGACGATCTCCTGGGTGATTTTCTTGATCAAATGAACCAGTGAATATATAGGAGGATATCTGACGACAAGTTGGATATCCTCCTTTTTCTTTGCAGGGGCCAAAAAAAGAGGAACCCCAAGGATTCCTCTTAAGATGATCAAGCCAGGAAAATCAGTTGGTAAAGGAATAAAACGGCAAACATGTACACGAACGGATGCACTTCACGGAATTTGCCTCTTGCCATTTTTAAAATGGGGTAGGCGATGAATCCGAGTGCTATCCCGTTGGCGATGCTTGATGTTAAAGGCATGGCGACAATGACCAAAAAGGCTGGAAATGATTCATCAAAGTGTGTCCAGTCAATTTCATTAATGCTTTTAATCATCATGCTTCCGACGATGATCAAGCTAGGTGCCGTGATTGCCGCTACATTTGAGACAGCTCCTATCAGCGGACTGAAAAAGGCGGTTATTAAGAATAGGATGGCCACCACCAACGCGGTTAAACCTGTCTTGCCGCCCGCTCCTACACCAGCTGATGATTCAACCGAGGCAGCGGTCGGGCTTGTGCCGAACATGGCGCCGACAGTAGTGCCGATCGAATCTGCAAAGAAGGCACTGCCTGATTTTTCAAGCTTGTTCTCCTTCAGCAATCCAGCTTGACGGACAATGCCCAATAAAGCACCGGTCGTATCGAAAAGCATGACAAGCAAAATGGAGAAGACGACGCCATAAAGCCCATAGTTAATCACATCGGCGATAGATGTGATTGGATTGGCGACTATTATCCCTTCAGGTAACGAAGGGGTGGAAACCAGACCGTTAATTTCCAATTGGCCTGTAAAGAAAGCGATTATGGCAGTCACGATCATTCCGATGAATATCGCTCCCTGCACATTGCGAACGATCAGCACGATCGTTATGAGCAAACCAACCAATGTAAGTGCCACACTGGGATCCCTGAAGCTTCCAAGGGTAACCAGGTTGGATTCATGCTGTGTGACGACACCTGACAAACGAAGTCCGATGAAGGTAATGAAGAGCCCGATTCCGGCACTGATTGCATGCTTTAAGTTATTAGGGATGGCCTCTATCAATTTTGAGCGGAAAGAGGTTAGGGATAAAAGGATAAAGATGATACCGGTAACAAAGACTGCAGAGAAGGCAACTGTGTATGAGATATCATGGGTTCCCAATACCGAGTATGCAAAATAAGCATTCAATCCCATTGCCGGGGCTATGACAATTGGGTAATTGGCTAAAAGGGCCATGCATAGTGTACCGACTATTATTGCGAGTATGGTTGCTGTGAATGCTTGGTCGAAGGGAACACCAGCATCAGAAAGGATCATGGGGTTTACAACGATAATATAAGCCAGTGTTAAAAAGGTTGTAAGCCCCGCAAGTACTTCCGTTTTAATATTTGAATTCCGTTCTTTTAATTTAAACATGCGGTCACTCCTTTTTTATATACAAAAAATCCTTGCAAAAATCTACAAGGAGGAGATGCTTACCCTTTTTCAAGTAAGTAGCTCGATAGATGGTAATAAATCTTATAAATTATATTAGAAAAATAACTAAAGTACAATAGGATGAAAAATTTTAAGGTACAGGTTTTCTCGAAAATAGATAATGATATACTAACAAATAGCTTAGACTAAGGATAATGACTTGAAATGAAGGAAGCTGTTACCATTTAAGTGGATTTATCAGTAAATTAAATGAAGAAATTCAGAAAGTAGGCCCATACATGACAGAATTCATCGACCTTGGCGTCAGCCCGGCGATTAACAACATATTAAAGCAAATCGGAATATCCGCCCCTACCCCGATTCAGGAGAAATCGATACCCGATATCCTTGCTGGTAGGGATGTCATCGCGAAGGCGCAGACAGGGACGGGGAAGACTTTGGCCTTTTTGCTGCCAATCCTGGAAAAAGTCGATCCCGCCGCATCCCACATACAATCACTGATCGTCACGCCAACAAGGGAATTGGCTTTGCAAATCACTGCTGAATTGAAAAAATTCGCTGATGAAATCGAAGGACTTCAAGTGCTTGCAGTTTATGGCGGACAGGATGTCGAGCAGCAAATGAAAAAGCTGACAAGAAACATCTCCGTGGTGGTCGCCACGCCCGGCAGGTTATTAGATCATTTACGAAGAGGCACCATCGATCTCTCACAAACTGGAACGCTTGTGCTGGATGAAGCTGATCAAATGCTTCATATTGGGTTTTTACCAGAAGTGGAAGAGATCATGGAACAGCTTCCAGAGGAGCGCCAAACGCTGCTCTTTTCAGCGACGATGCCAGAACAGGTTCATCAATTGGCTAAACGCTATATGACTAAACCATTAACTGCCGTTGTGAAGGCTGAGCAAGTAACGGTCGAGAAAATCAGGCAGCTTGTCATCGAGACGACCGATCGTGCCAAACAATCTTCATTAATCAACATGATAAAAGAAGAACAGCCATACCTTGCAATCATATTTTGCCGTACAAAACGTCGCGTTTCGGTATTGAATGATGCCCTGAAGGCAGCTGGATTCAATTCTGAAGAGCTTCATGGTGACCTTTCACAGGCAAAGCGGGAACGTGTCATGAAAAACTTCAGAGACGCAAAGCTTCAATATTTAGTGGCGACGGATGTTGCTGCACGAGGGCTTGATGTAGAAGGCGTGACCCATGTGTTTAATTACGATGTTCCCGAGGATGCAGAAAGTTACATCCACCGAATCGGGCGGACGGGCCGTGCGGGTGAGAATGGCTTGGCTGTCACCTTCATAGCAACGAAGGATCTTCAGCTATTAAGCGATATTGAAAAAGGGATCTCCATGAAAATCGAAAGAAGGACGATTGAAGGAGTGAAAATGTTCCAACCCGATGAGGTGAGGCAAAAAAGGAAGCGTCATGAAGACCCTTCCGATGAGGGTACTCGCCGCCCGCGTTCGGGAGGGGGAAGGAAACATCGGGAACGGATTGATACGAAAGGACCGAATCGGGGCAGTCACCGTTCTGTAAATCAAGCGGACAATCGTGAAGTCGAGAGGGAGAAACCACGTGGAGGCCGGATGGAAAACAGCCGCGGGCCTATACGTGAGGATTCACGTGGAGTTCGTTCGGAAAACAGCCGCGGACCAAGGAGAGAGAATCCGCGGGGTGGCCGCTCGGAAGACGGCCGTGGACAAAAGCGTGACAGTCCACGAGGAGGTCAAAGGGACAGCCGCAGATCAACTAGTACACAAGGCGCGAGTAATCGCAGAGGTGGATCTGGCAGCAGCCCCAATAGAGGGAGAAACCGGTAAAAGGGGGAGACGGGAGTGAACAAGCCTTGGTTGGCAGAATATCCAGTTTCTCTGGAGCTGGCAGGGAAATTGATCATGCTGCAGTTTCCGGAAATTGAGTTGAAAGAGATCAAGCAACTTGGGGAGGGTTTCGATAACACGGTCATGCAAATCAATGGGCAATTTGTATTCCGTTTTCCCCGCCGTCCTATTGCAGTTACGTTGATTCAAGTGGAAAATCAGCTTTTGCCTTCCATTGCAGGCACTTTTCCGCTTGCTATCCCTGAACCAATCTTTTTTGGGAAACCAAGCACTTTGTATCCTTATCCTTTTACTGGTTATAAAATGGTGAAAGGACACTTGCCTGTAGAAGGAACAAAAGCAAAAAAGGTCGAATCGGCAAAAAGATTTGCCCGCTTTTTGAAGGTTCTTCACAGTTTCCCTGTCGAAAAGGCTAAGCGTTTAGGTGTGCAGCCTGATGGGATGATGAGGCTTGATGTACCCTATCGAAAGAAATCACTTATGGAAAATGTCTCGAATCTAATAAAGCTAGGATACTTTGAACTGGCGCATGCAGTTAAGGATTTTGTTGAAACCTTAGGTGAAGGTGAATTGGATGTTCAGCATCCGATTTCGCTCGTTCACGGAGACATCCATATCCGGAATGTTTTACTTGATGACGAAGGCGTTCTCGCAGGTGTCATTGATTGGGGAGATGTCCATATCGGGAATCCAGCCATTGATTTCTCCTTTTTATACAGTTATTTCCCAAAAGAGGTGCGCAGGGCTTTTTTCGAAATCTATGGTGAAATTGAAAAGGAAACAGAGAGCCTAGCCCGGTTCAGAGCCATATTTATGCTTGTTACATTACTCGTTTATGGCATAGATCGCCACGATGAAGAGCTGATTGCCATTACGAGTACCGGTTTGAAATTTGCTATAGAAGAATAATTGTCATGCTCTTTTGATGTTTAGGAGGTACATATGAAGTCAAGTTATTATCATACAATCACATTAATGGCGAGCATATTGGATCAAGCTAATATTGCCTACCAATTTACAGGTCGATCTGGGCTTTTTGTACAAGGAGTGGATATCGATGAATATAAGAAAATCGACATGGATGTACAATGGGATGTCTTTAATGAGGCTTTGGATCTTTTTTCCGAATACGCGCCAACAAAGCCTGAAAGAAGTCCTGAGACTGCATTCTTTCTAATGGAAGTCGAGGGGATTTCTGTCACTGTTCGCTGCAGGTTTAACACGACCATTAAAACGGACCCTTATCGTTTATCCATAAAGATGGGGGATATGGAGGTTTGGTGCAGGTCGTTATACAGCTATTTATACGAAGAAGAAATGAGAAAGTTCAGTGCCGAAATTCATGCTTACCTATCAGCCGAGCAGAAGGGGTTCACAGCGGAAAATGAACAAGCCTGGAACCAGAATAATTATTTAGCGCTTGTCAATCGTTATGGAAATCCCGTTGAATTGGCATCAAAAATCAAACAAAACCCAAAATGGAGACTGCACCCTTTTTATAAATATATGGGGGAAGTATCCGGCAAAAAAATCACACATTTGATGGGTTCGAACGGTGTGAAGGCAGTTGCACTGGCCATATTGGGAGCAGAAGTGAAAGTCGTTGATTTTTCCCAGGAAAACGCAATGTTTGCAAATGAGCTGGCAAGTGGCGCCAATGTCTCCATCGAGTATATCGTTTCGGATGTCCTTTCGCTATCATCCGGGCATGAATCAGGGAATCAGGATTTGGTTTTAATGGAGCTCGGTGTACTTCATTACTTAATAGACCTGCAGCCGTTATTTGAAAAAATTAAAAAGATGCTGAAACCTGGAGGCCGATTCGTACTTCATGAATTTCATCCGATTTCAACAAAGCTCATTACTTCAAATGGTAAAAAACATAAAATAACAGGCAACTATTTCGCTCCGGCAATCGAAAACAATGAGGTCGCTTTTTCGAAGCATATGCCGGATGAGGAAAAAGGAAGCCTTTCAAGAGTTGTACAGCGTAAATGGACAATCGGGGAACTAATAACGTCAATTGGTCAATCAGGGCTCGTTATTAAAGTGCTCGAGGAAGAACCGAATCATAAAATCCATGATATTGGGCTTCCGAAAACATATACCTTGGTGGCGGAACGAGTTTAAGCTGCATGATGAGGGAATGAAAGCTGACTGAAGGAGCGTTTTCAGTCAGCTTTTTGTTTATTCCACAATAAAGGGGATGCCGCTTCTGCAGCATCCCCGAAATAATTAATTTTGAGCCGACCATTCCTCTACATCCCATACTTTGGTTACCCAATCTTCATAGAAATCAGGTTCATGGCATACAAGGACAATCGTTCCTTTATACTCTTTCAATGCACGTTTCAGTTCTTCTTTTGCAACGACATCCAAATGGTTTGTAGGTTCATCGAATAACAGCCAATTGCTTTCGGTAAGCATGAGTTTACAAAGGCGCACTTTTGCTTGTTCCCCACCGCTTAAATGGCTCATCGGACGTGTAATGTGCTCGTTTTTCAAACCGACACGGGCAAGAATCGCACGTACCTGCGGTTGGTCCAGATGCGGAAATGCATTCCATACTTCATCGATCGGTGTCGTATCGCCTGCTTTCACTTCTTGTTCAAAATAAGAAGAAAAAAGGAAATCGCCAAGTGATCTTTTACCGCCTAGAGGATCGATTTTACCCAAAATCGTTTTTAATAGAGTGGATTTACCAACTCCGTTACAGCCGACCACGGCAATTTTTTCTCCCCGCTCGATGGTCATGGACAACTTCGGAAGCAATGGGCGGTCATATCCGATTTCCAGATCTTCACCTTCAAAGACATAACGGCTGCTCGCACGTGACTCTTTAAAGTCAAAGGTAGGTTTCATTGCAGTTTCCGGACGATCGATGCGTTCCATGCGATTCAATTGCTTTTGACGGCTCTTTGCCCGTCCGGTCGTTGAATAGCGTGCTTTATTCTTTGCAATGAAATCTTCCTGCTTTTTAATGAATTCGCGCTGTTTTTCATAGGCGTTAATATGTTGGTTTTTATTCAATTCAGCCAGCTCAAGGAATTTTTCATAAGTTGCCGTGTAACGGGTCAGTTTAGAAAATTCAAGATGGAAGATGACGTCGACGACGCCGTTCATGAACTCGGTATCATGCGAAATTAATAAGAATGCATTAGGATATTCCTTTAAGTAGCTGCTCAGCCAGCGGATATGCTCCACATCCAAGTAGTTCGTCGGTTCATCTAGGAGCAGTACTTCAGGCTGTTCCAAAAGTAGCTTGGCTAGTAAAACCTTTGTCCGCTGTCCGCCGCTCAGGGCAGAGACATCACGGTCCAAACCGATTGCATCCAACCCTAAACCGCGTGCCGCTTCTTCAATTTTAATATCCAGATTGTAAAAACCGCCGGCTTCCAGCTTGTCCTGGATTTCACCCATTTGTTCCAAGAGTTCTTCAAGTTCCTCCGGAGTGGCCGTACCCATTTTCTCTGTAACTTCATTCAGTGCTTTTTCCTGCTCGAATAAAGGTAAGTATGCATCCCGTAAGACGTCGCGAATCGATTTACCTTTTGAAAGTATCGTATGTTGATCAAGATAGCCATATTCGACACCAGGTGTCCATTCGACCCGGCCATCATCATGGATGAGTTGCCCTGTAATGATATTCATCATCGTTGATTTCCCGACACCATTTGCCCCGACCAGACCAACATGTTCGCCGGCCATCAGGCGGAATGATACATCCTTGAATAAAGTACGGTCGCCAAAGCTGTGTGCTAATTTATCTATAGAAAGTAAGCTCATTTTATATTGAACCTCCCAATTAATTTGAAAAAATCCCTACGTTTCATCATACTAAAATCTGCACGGGAATGCTATCTAATCTATTAATTTACATATATGTGGGTACGGGGAATCCTTAAAGTGAACCAACCGATCCAATGCCATGGTGCATTATCGCCCTGGCATAAATTATATGAGATAATAGAGGAACCAGTTTAAAAGCGAAAGGATGTTAATATGAGTAAAACAGTCGTACTGGCCGAGAAACCTTCGGTCGGCAGAGATATAGCGAAAGTGTTGAATTGCGGGAAAAAGGGGAATGGCTTTTTTGAAGGCGATCAGTATATCGTCACTTGGGCACTGGGTCATTTGGTTACCCATGCAGATCCGGAATCTTATGATGAAAAATATAAAACGTGGCGCCTTGAGGACCTGCCCATGTTGCCGCCTGCTTTGAAATTGGTCGTGATCAAGCAATCAGGCAAACAGTTTCAATCGGTTAAAACACAATTGAATCGCAATGATGTCAAGGATGTCATCATTGCAACGGATGCAGGCCGTGAAGGGGAACTTGTTGCACGCTGGATTCTCGAAAAAGCGAATGTGAAGAAGCCGGTCAAGCGGCTTTGGATTTCCTCTGTAACGGATAAAGCGATCAAAGATGGATTTAAAAATCTGAGAGATGGCAAGGAGTATGAAAACCTATTTGCCTCTGCTGTAGCAAGGGCGGAAGCAGACTGGATCGTTGGGATGAACGCGACGCGTGCCCTAACGACCAAGCATAATGCCCAATTATCCTGCGGGAGGGTTCAAACGCCGACACTTGCGATGATTGCAAAAAAAGAAGAGGAAATAAAACAGTTCCAGCCTAAGAAATATTATGGCGTTTCGGCAATTGCGGAACCCAATTTGCGCCTCGTCTGGCAAGATGCCCAATCAAAAGATATCCGCACTTTTGATAAAAACAAGGCAGAAAAGGTTCTTGCAGCCGTTAAGGGGAAAAGTGCAGAAGTGGTTGAAGTGAACAAGGCACATAAGAAAAGTTTTTCCCCTTCTTTATATGATTTAACAGAACTTCAACGGGACGCCAATAAGAAATTCGGCTATTCGGCGAAGGAGACGTTATCGATCATGCAGCGCTTATATGAAAGCCATAAGGTCTTGACTTATCCAAGGACGGATTCACGCTTTTTATCAACGGATTTGGTTGATACGCTAAAAGAAAGATTACAGGCTGTAAGCATTAAACCATATGCCCAGTATGCATCGAGGATCCTGCGCAGCCCGATTAAAACAAATAAATCGTTCGTGGACGATAGCAAGGTTTCTGATCACCATGCAATCATCCCCACTGAGCAAACGCCGCTGCCGGGAAAACTGAGCGACAAAGAATCGAAAATCTATGATTTGGTCGTTAAAAGGTTCCTTGCTGTATTGATGCCGCCTTTTGAATATGAACAAACGACCATCACCGCAAAAATGGGGCAGGAGATGTTCATGGCAAAAGGGAAGGTCATCCTGAAGTCAGGTTGGAAGGAAGTTTATGATCACCAATTCGATGAGGAAGAAGCTAAAGATGGCCTTGCGGAGCAACTGCTTCCGAACGTTCAAAAAGGTGACAGTTTAACCATTTCGACTGTGAAACAAACAGAGGGTGAAACGAAACCGCCGGAACCATTCAATGAGGGGTCGCTTCTTTCGGCAATGGAGAATCCCGCTCGTTTCATGGCAGGGGAAAGCAAAGAGCTCATCAAGACTCTTGGTGAAACTGGCGGGATTGGAACTGTTGCAACACGTGCGGATGTCATTGAAAAACTGTTCAATAGCTTCCTGATCGAGAAGAGAGGAAAGGGCCTTCATGTCACCTCGAAAGGAAAACAACTTCTTCAATTGGCACCTGAAGACTTGCGTTCTCCAGCTTTGACAGCTCAATGGGAGCAAAAGTTAACTGCGATAGCAAAAGGAAAGCTGCCACAACAGGCTTTCATCGGCGATATGCGCTCCTACGCCAAAAATATCGTCCATGAAATCAAAAATAGTGACCAAAAATTCAAGCATGATAACGTGTCAGGAACGAAATGTCCTGATTGCGGCAAGCTGATGCTGGAAGTGAATAGTAAAAAGGGAAAAATGCTTGTCTGTCAAGATCGTGATTGCGGCCACAAAAAAAGTGTTTCACGTGTAACAAATGCCAGATGCCCGCAATGTCATAAAAAGATGGAAATGCGCGGTCAAGGAGAAGCACAGACATTCACCTGTAAATGCGGTTTTCACGAAAAACTATCTTCTTACAATAAACGTAGAGGTCAAAATAAAAATCAAAAAGTATCCAAAAATGAAGTATCCAATTATATGAAAAAGCAAAATAAAGAAGAGCCGATCAATACTGCATTGGCAGATGCCTTGGCGAAACTGAAATTCGATAAATAAAAGAAAAAGGATGGAGCAATCGCTCCATCCTTTTTCGGTATATTCCTGCTTCGACTAAATTTCATTCAGTACGGTGCCATGTAATTCATATTCAAGTGTTTTGTCAGTGTGTGTGTGTTTATCCGAATCTACTCGTATGAGCGTACTGAATGGCTTTTGATCACCCGGACTGAAAATTGCTTCATCATTCTCTGGATTCCATAGGCTGTAAATACTCATGATCGTATCTTCCTCCTTTGGATGAGAAGACTAGTAATTCCCATGCTTGATTATCATCCAACTCTTCAATTGACTCTAACGCTGATCACCGGGACTAAACACCGCTGCGTCATTCTCTTTGTTCCATTGGCTTCTGATTGTACTCATCATGCACTATCATCTCCTTTGGTGAGAATGTCTTACAGTATTTGTATACCCGGATGGGACAGGTTAAAACATTTTGCTACTACAAAGAGTGGCTCAAAACTTTTGAACTGGTGGTCACCAGTTCAAAATGGGAAAATCGTACTAGGTTCATACAAGAATATTCGAATAAAATACAAATATAAATTGGTTAATAAAAAACCTCAGTTTGTATCAGTTTCTAATTACGATTCTTACTTAACTGGAATTAATTTGGAAGTTGACTGGTTACATAAAGGCGGGAAGGCATCCTTCAGTAAAAAGAACAGTACAAAAGGTACTGCTAACATAACTGTTGATGGGGTTTATGTGCTAGGTGTTATAATTGCAGTACACCCTATTGGATTTAAATGGAATGGTTCGTGGAAACGCTCTTTAACAATAAAGAAATAGAAGTGATTAATTTTCAATAAAATGAATTTAGGGGTTTATCAGTCTGTATCACTGATAAACCCCTTTTACTATAGTCCAACAAGAATTTTCGAAAATATCCTTTTCACTTCACACATATTCGCCTTATGTTCGCTGTCGGACACCTTCAGCAACTTTTGCACGTAGAAAAATATCTAAGGCTTCATGCAGTGTGTATTCAATCGTGAAACTTTCCGTAGTCTTACTGGTCAATTTCCGTTCCTTTAACGCTGTTCCACGCTGTTTAATAACGTGTTTTTTCATGAAAAAAAGCACCTCCAAACATAGAAAAATAATAGTGATATGGAATATCACTGTTTCCTACGTACAGAAATGCTTTTATCCTACATACAATCTCCGGATTTTACGGTCATACCAACAGAAAAAAACCCTGCTACAACACGGAGAAACCGCATTATAACAGGGCTTATAAACTTTAGCGTCCCAGATAGGAATCGAACCTACGACCTACAGCTTAGGAGGCTGTCGCTCTATCCTGCTGAGCTACTGGGACATATATTAAAGTCGACGACTTATTTATTATATTTCTTATAGGCAAACTTTTCAAGCTAATAGCACATACTTATGAAAAAAAATCCTCATAAATGTTTAGCGTGTCGCTAAGCTTTCGTTTTTCCTCTTTTTTCATTAAATGGAATACTTTATTGTCCACTGGTTTTCTGGTACTATTATACTATAAAAAAATCAGGAGAATGATAGTGAAAAAATATAGAGTTTTAAGGATGGCGGCATTGCTGGGGGTTTTGATTTTACCTGGATGCACACAAGGGATTTTAGAGGGGATAGGCACAAAGACGGCTGCACCGATTGCGGAAGATGACATTGAAGTGGCCGAAGCGGCTGAGAATGGGACCGGGCAGGATTCGGAGGGGCAAATCGATACGGGAGGCTGGTTAAAGGCCGAGTCCCCGGTCCAGCTTCCGATATTGATGTATCACAGTATTTCTGAAGGGAATGGCCTTCGGGTTCCAAGGGAGGAATTCCGATCACAGATGGCTTGGCTTCGGGAGAATGGTTACTATACATTATCCCCTGAAGAAGCATTCCTCGTTTTAACCGAGAATCGGATGCCAAGTGAGAAGTGCGTCTGGATTACTTTTGATGATGGCTATACAGATAACTACACGGAGGCATTCCCGATATTAAAAGAACATGATATGAAAGCAACTGTCTTCATGATCGGGAAGTCCATTGATAAAGGTCATCACCTGACTGAAAATCAAATGTTGGAGATGAGCAGGGATGGGATTTCAATTGAAAGCCATACCATCAGCCATTTGGAGCTGAACCGCATGACGGCAGAGCAGCAAGAAGCGGAAATGGTTCAGTCGAAGGTGCTGTTCGACCATATCCTCGACCAGAACACGACAGTGCTTTCCTATCCGGTTGGCCGGTATAACGAAGAGAGTCTCAGGCTGTCAGAAGAAGCTGGATACAAGATGGCAGTCACTACCGAACCTGGGGGAGCTTCAAGCGACCAAGGGATGCATGCTCTGCATCGAGTTCGGATTTCACCAGGGTTATCGCTCAATGGGTTTGCGTCGCTGATTGAAAATGCTTCAAAGCATTGAAGGTGGAAGGGGCATTTTGCACTTGTTCAGAAAAATCATATAATAATCGATTCTTACATGGTGTATAATGAAGGCAGTGAAAATTATATACATATGAACGATTTGGTGTCTTAATGACTTAAAAGGGAAGTTGGTGAAATGCCAACGCGGTCCCGCCACTGTATATGGGAGCTTACGGCTGTGTACCACTGTATGAGATATGGGAAGGTGCCGTTGACGATGACCATGAGCCAGGAGACCTGCCAGAATTCGTACACCTGTAACCTACGCGGATGGGAAGGTGTGTGGCAGACCCTAAGAAAGAGTCCGTATTGATATTGTTGCCATGCAAGCATCTTCCGTTTAACGGGAGATGCTTTTTGTTTTTGGGGGTATCTTCCAGTGTTGGTTTTCTCTGTTAGGTATGAAGAAATTAAATAAAAAGATTGTGGGGAATGAAAATGAAGAAGATTTTTGGTCTGATACTGTTAATGTTGCTTACTGCAGGCATGATGGTAGGCTGCGGTGGTGCTGCTGATGAAGGAAAAGAAAAAGAGCAAACGAACCATGCTCAACACGAGGCTTTCCCGATTACGATTAAAGATGCAAGTGGGGAAAAGGTAACGATAGAAAAAGAACCGAAGAAAATCGTTTCGTTGATACCAAGTAATACGGAAGTGGTCTTTGCACTTGGTTTGGGTAAAAAGGTCGTTGGTGTTTCCGACAATGATAATTACCCGGAAGAGACGAAAGAAATTGAAAAAGTTGGCGGAATGGAAATGAACACGGAGCTGATTGTCTCCATGAAGCCTGACCTTGTTCTTGCGCATGCATCAAGTGCCCATAATTCAAATGAGGGTTTACAGCAGCTTAAGGATGCTGGAATAGATGTGCTCGTAGTCAATGATGCACAAAGCTTTGACCAAGTCTATGAATCTATTGAAATGATTGGAAAGGCAACGGGAGAACATGATAAGGCAAACGAAATCGTTGCGGATATGAAAACGAAGCTCAAGGATATCCAGGAAAAAGCCAAATCCGTAAAGAAAGAGGATAGGAAGACCGTTTTAGTGGAAGTTTCGCCTTCACCGGAAATATACACACCTGGAAAAAATACGTTCATGAATGAGATGCTTACTATTATTTCAGCGGATAATGCGGCTGCTGAATTGGACGGTTGGGCAAAAATTGATGAAGAGTCGATGATTGCTGCAAATCCTGATGTCATCATTACAACGTATGGTTATTATACGAAAGATGCAGTAAGTGAAGTGAAGGCCCGAAAAGGATGGCAAGACGTAAATGCTGTTAAGAATGGCCAAGTCTTTGATGTCCATTCTGACTTGGTGACCCGTTCCGGTCCACGCTTAATAGAAGGAGTAGAGGAACTTGCCAAAGCAGTCTATCCGAACCAATTTGACAACTAAATGGGCGTTTGCTTATTTGATTGCGTTGTTCATTTTGTTATTCGCAATGACGGTAGGCATTTCCTTTGGTTCGGTGCCAGTTCCGATTCCCGTACTTATACAAATAATCGGCAAGGAGATTTTCCACTTGCCGATTTCTGCCGATCCGGATGTGATGCTTACGAATATCGTGATGAACATCCGCTTGCCGCGGGTGCTGCTCGCTGGTTTGGTTGGGGCATCACTTGCGATCGCGGGTGCGGCTTTTCAAGGACTGCTCCGGAATCCGCTCGCTGATCCTTACACATTAGGTATTTCATCAGGAGCATCGGTCGGAGCCGTATTGACGATATTTTTGAATATATCACTGCCATTCATCGGTTTATATACTCTTCCGGCATTGAGCATCTTATGTTCAGTGCTCACGATGCTCTGCGTACTGACTTTTGCAAAAAGAATGGATCGGTCGATGAAAGTGGAAACGATCATTTTAACGGGAATCATTTTCAGCTCGTTTTTAAGTGCCTTCATTTCATTGATGATTGCGCTGACGGGTGATGAATTAAGACAAATCATCGGCTGGCTGATGGGAAGCGTCTCAATGCGCGGCTGGAATTATATCGTAATCATTTTGCCGTTTTTTATCATTGGCTCGTTGACCTTGATCATGAATACAAAAGAATTGAATGCGATGACTTTCGGGGAAGACCGGGCAAAACACTTAGGTGTGAACGTCAAGCGGCGGAAAATGTGGATCTTGATAGCCGGTTCGACATTGACAGGGGCAGCCGTTGCCGTTTCAGGGGCGATTGGTTTTGTAGGATTGGTCATTCCTCATTTTGTCCGAAAGATTTGGGGACCTGACCATAAACATTTGCTTCCGTTGTCATTGTTGATAGGAGGCGGATTCTTGATATTGGCCGATTTTGTAGCACGAACGATCATTGCCCCATCGGAACTGCCGATCGGGGTGATCACCTCACTTATCGGGGCACCTGCATTTGCGCTGATTTTATTAAAGAGACGGAGAGAAGGGTAAAAACGGATGCTTGAAGTAAAAGGGTTAACAGGTGGATATCACAACAAAGCTGTTTTGGACTCTGTCTCTTTTGATGTACATAAAGGGGAATTATTCGGGATTCTTGGTCCTAATGGCAGCGGGAAAACGACGCTTTTAAGTATGCTTAGCGGGGTGCTCGATTATAAAGGCGGAAGCGTACGGATAAGCGGCAGGGATTTGAAGGATTATTCGTCAAAACAACTTGCACAGGTCATTGCCGTGCTCCCTCAACATTCCTCATTAGCTTTCTCCTATACAGTAAAAGAGACGGTCTCGCTTGGGCGATATGCCCATCAATCAGGTTGGTTCCATAGTTGGTCCGCAGAAGATGAATCGATTGTCCAGCGGGTGATGGAACAAACGGGAGTAGCTGATTTTCAGGATCTTCATTTTGATCGATTATCAGGAGGGGAAAGGCAGAGGGTCCTGCTGGCACAGGCCCTTGCCCAAGAGCCGGAAATCCTTTTTTTGGATGAACCTACGAACCATTTGGATCTTTCCTATCAAAAAGATCTTCTTGATCTAATGAGGAAAATGGCAAAAGAGCAGAAGTTGACCGTTATTTCAATTTTTCATGATTTGAATTTGGCTGGATTATATTGTGATCGGCTTATGCTGCTTGAGAAAGGGCAGATTCAGGTTGTTGATGTGCCGAATGAAGTGCTTCAACAGGAACGGATTCAGGGTGTATATCATACGACGATCGAAAAACATCCGCATCCCGCCCTTCCGAAACCGCAAATGTTCATCGTTCCGGAAAAGCATGGCCAGGATACCATCCCGTTGGAAATTGATGAATCTTATTTGACAGTCGGATTTGAGATGATTCAATTGAAGTCTCCGATCCCGCTTAGAACGATGTCTTCTGGAGTGACTGGTTCTGGGACGGGCTGGCATAAGTATTTTGTGAATAGGCACGTCCATCATGGTTATGATTGCGAGGATCATCATGTTGAAATGGCCGACTATTTAACAGCTCATGGTTTTGAGCCTCAGGAAACGGTAGGGATGATGACAGCTGTCTTTCTCGATACGGTCGCAAGCAAGCTATTAAGAGCTGAAGATTTCTCGGTTTTTATCATTGTGACGGCCGGTGTAGGGAATGCTATCGACGCTTCATTAGCTGACCGGCATTCTTGGAGTTCCGCTCCAGGAACGATAAATACATGGATATTCGTAAATGGGCATTTGGCAGAAGAGGCATATATCCACAGTATAGTGACTGCGACCGAGGCAAAAGTAAAAGCGCTTCATGATTTGCATGTCATGGATAAGGTGACAAATACTTGTGCAACAGGAACATCGACAGACAGCATGTTGATTGCGGCAACTCAAAGAGGGGCAAAGCTTCAATATGCAGGCACCATCACTCCGTTAGGGAAGCTGATCAGTCGCGGTGTATATGATTGTACAGTGGAAGCATTGACGAATAATCGGAAACGGATTGAGGAATTATGATTTATCATCATCTTTTTGCGGTTACGCTGGCGTTCTTCCTTGATTTATTAATTGGAGATCCGCCAAGTTGGCCGCATCCAGTCAAATGGATAGGAACGATGATTAGCAAGTTGGACCTGGCATTCAATAAAGGGGCATATAAGAAACGGAAAGGGCTCTTCATGTTGATCATCGTCCTATCGGCGGTGTTATTGATTACAGTTCTTACCGTTTATTTGGCTTATCTAATCCATCCACTTGCAGGTATCCTTTGGGAAGCTGTTGTCATTTCCACAACGATAGCTCAGAAGGGCCTGAAGCAAGCTGGGATGGATGTTTGCTTTCCGCTTAATGAACGGGATTTCCCTGAAGCGAGGGTAAAGCTTTCCTATATCGTCGGCCGTGATACGGCTGATCTTGATGAGTCAGAAATCGTCAGGGGCACGGTGGAAACCGTAGCGGAAAATACCAGTGATGGGATTACAGCGCCATTATTTTGGGCAGCTATCGGCGGTGCGCCGCTCGCGATGGTGTACAGGGCGATTAATACCTGCGATTCCATGGTAGGGTACAAGAATGATAAATATGGGCAATTCGGATGGGCTTCAGCCAAGCTCGATGATATCGTCAACTGGATTCCCAGCCGCCTCACCGGATTCCTGATGTTGCTGAGCTCGAAATCCGGCTATCATGGATTCGGCGCCAGATGGAAGATATTATTCAATGATGCAAAAAAACATCCAAGCCCGAATAGCGGGTGGTGTGAAGCAGGCGTTGCTGCGATTTTGGGAATACAGCTTGGAGGCCGTAATATGTACAAAGGAATTGTTTCCGACCGTGCGAGGATGGGAGTTCCGCTTGTTCGATTGGAAGCAAAACATATACCACAAACGATTACCATCATGCATCGGTCATCTTTTCTATTTCTGCTGATGCTATGGTTAGGGGGACTTATTCTTGACATTACCTTCTCATGGCTCTAATCCTCATTATCTTTATGAAGCGCTGAAAATCGAAATGCCTGAATCGGTTCTCGACTTCAGTGCTAACATCAACCCATTGGGTCCGCCTTTACGCATAAAGGAACGGTGGTCTGGGTTTTTCGAAGGGATCCTTCAATATCCAGATCCGCATGCCATTGAACTGACAAAATCCATTGCAAAAAAAGAAGAACTTCCTGAGCAATCCGTTTTGATGGGGAACGGTGGTGCTGAAATCATCATGCTGGTAGCGAACGGATTAGCCAATCAAAGGGTGCTGATCATACAGCCGGCATTTGCGGAATATGCTGAAGCTTGTTTGGCAGCAGGATGTAAGGTCGATTTTCACCAGCTTGATGCTCCTGGGTGGCAATTGGACCTGGAACGATTGATTCCGCGATTACCCGAATATGATGCCATTTTCTTATGTACGCCTAATAATCCGACGGGAGTTTCATTTAAGCGGGATACAGTTAGGGAATTGATCATTGAATGCCAAAAAGCGGATTGCCTGGTTGTCCTGGATGAGGCTTTTTATGATTTCACGGAGGATGCCTTTAGTTATGCTTCTTTAATCAATGCATTTCCACATTTACTCATACTAAGATCAATGACTAAAATCTTTGCGATCCCCGGTTTGAGACTAGGCTATTTGCTTGCGTCACCTGACATCATAAAACGGGTAAGAAAATATAAACCGCATTGGAGCGTCAACCATGTGGCACTTGAAGTAGGGAAAATCTGTCATGCAGAAGAAACCTATATGAGAAAAACAAGAGACTATATTGCATGGCAAAAGCAAAAACTATTCCGGTTTTATGAGGAGCAGGGGCTGGATGTCTCCGATAGCACAGTTAATTTTTATTTGGTGAAAGATGAATCTTTATCCCTTTTCCCCTTTTTGCTGAAAAAAGGAATCGTACCGCGCCATACCTATAATTTTCCGGGCTTGGATGGAAGGTGGCTTCGGTTTGCAGTGAAGAGTGAACATGATAACGAAGCACTGATGGAGGGGGTAAGACAGTGGAGAAAGCAAGGCTCTGTTTTATAACCGGGGGTGTCCGTTCTGGAAAAAGCAGCTTCGCGGAAAGAAAAGCCCTGGAGTATGCACTCCAGATGGATGGGAACTTGCATTACCTCGCCTGTGGCCGAGTCAGTGACGCTGAGATGGGTGAACGCATCCTTAGGCACCGGAAAGATAGGGAAAGCAGCCCGATTGCGTGGAAGACCTCCGAATACGCAACGGATATTACAAGAATAGGGGCGGATATTGATCAGGATTCCATAATTCTGCTCGATTGTCTGACAACCCTGCTTGATAACGAACTATTTGGCCCTGGCCTTCCGCTTGAAGAAGAATTCTTAAATAGCGTTTTTTCAAAAATAATAACCGGAATCAATGAGATAAAAAAACAATCCAATTGTTTAATTGTCGTGAGCAATGAATTGGTGCAGGAACCGATTTTCCAGGATGATTTCCTTCATATATACGGAAAAACACTGGGATTGCTTCATCAAACGATCGTCGGGCTGGCCAATGAAGCCTATCTAGTGGAAGCGGGAATTCCATTGCGGAAGAAAGGGGGCATGCAGGAATGAGCGGAGTGATTGGATTTTTAATTAACCTGCAGTTCTTTACGGTCTTTCCAATAAAGAAGCAGCTTCCGATGGAGAAGAAATATATTCACCGTGCCATTCAAACCTTTCCATTAGTAGGTCTTTTGCTAGGCTTGATATTGGGCGGCGTTTTGTATGCACTTGTGGAATGGACCCCATTGTCATCGCTTTCGATTGCCTTTTTCCTTTGGTTTTTGACCATGGCATTAACAGGAGGCTTGCATCTCGATGGCTGGATCGATGCAAGTGATGCTTTTTTTTCCTATCAGGATAAAGAGCGGCGATTGGAAATCATGAAGGATTCCAGGACAGGTGCCTTCGGTGTCATCTCCGTTATAGTCCTATTGGCTGCACGGTTTCTATTTATCTATGAAATTGTCGAAAGGGTAAATGAATGGACATACTTCTTGATCATTGCCCTTCCGCTCTTAAGCAAATGTGTGATGGGTTATTTACTCATCCGGATGCCGCTCGCTAAAAAAGAGGGGCTAGGTGCTTTTTTTCAAAGTGCAGTGATGAAAAGCAGTTTGCCCATTTATTGGCTGTACCTCCTTGTAAGTCTGGCGTTTGCCTGGATCATTGATTTTAAGCTTGTCCCCTTATTTTTCATCATGTGTCTGGCTGCCGTGTTTTTCCTGGTATATATGAAACGTAAAATCCTCAGTTGGTTCGGTGGGATAACGGGGGATGTGCTGGGGGCATCCGTGGAAGGGGTTGAGCTTTGGTTATGGCTGATATTGTGGCTATTACACTACTTCGCCATGGGCTGACAGTAGCGAATGAGCGAAGGGCCTATTTAGGGTGGACGGATTCTCCATTAAGTACCGAAGGAGAAAAGGAAATATTGGACTTAAGGGGTTCTTACCCACAGTATGAAAAAATTCACAGCAGTGATTTGCCACGCTGTGTGGAAACTGCACGACTTCTGTTTCCAGATGCAGTTCCGCTCAAAAACCCTTCGTTCCGTGAGATGAACTTCGGCAATTGGGAAGGAAAGACGTATCAAGAGTTGAAGACAGATGGAGAGTATCTTAATTGGCTGGAACGTCCCATGGAGGCACTGGTGCCCGGGGGTGAAAGTTATCCGGCATTTTCCGAGCGTGTTAATAAGGGCTGGAACGAATTGATTGCCTGTAAGGAGAATCGATTTGCCCTATTGACGCATGGAGGGGTAATTCGTGATTTATTGGTCCGTTATGCCCCGCAGGAAAAGTCTTTTTTTGATTGGGGAATTTCCCATGGCAGGGGATATGAGCTCATATGGGAAGACCGGAACAGCTTAAGGAGGGGAGAACGCTGCACTTTGTTACAGGAGGCGCCTATAATGGCAAAACTAAGTGGGTAAAGCAATTGTATGGTTTGGAAAATGATGTCCTTTGGTTATCCGGATATCGACAAGAACAGCCGGAATTGATTGATTTCCAAGGCAAAACTGTTATATTGCAAGGTTTGGATGCATGGATTCAACAAGATGCAGAAAAGATGGATTCAGATTCGATTCGAAGAAGATGGAAGGAAATCATGGCTGATTGGCGAATATGGGAGAATGAAAGGGATGAACACCGCTGCATTGTGATAGGTTCTGATATTTCCAAGGGAATAGTCCCGATGGAAGCAAGAGACCGCAGATGGCGTGATGCCTGCGGATGGGTCTATCAAGATGTAGTATCCATATCAAAGCGCGTTGATATCATCTGGTATGGAATTAACCAGCGAATAAAGTAGAGGAGGTAATTGGGATGAAAATCTATACACGTACAGGGGATAAGGGACAAACCAGCGTAATCGGAGGTCGGCTTGACAAGGATGACATTCGTGTTGAATCTTATGGAACGGTAGATGAAGTGAATAGCTATATCGGTCTTGCGGTGACAGAATTGGATCCTGCGATATTTACGGATGTACTGGCCGATCTAGAGAAAATCCAGCATGAGTTGTTTGACTGCGGCGGTGATTTGGCAACGGTTTCCGATAAGGCCCCGCAAAAGCTGACGGATGAGGCCATTACCTATTTGGAAGAACGGATAGATGCCTTCATACTTGAAGCGCCGGAATTGGAAAAGTTTATCCTGCCTGGCGGTTCAAAAGCGGCTGCAACGATTCACATTGCCCGAACCGTGACAAGAAGAGCAGAACGGCTGGTCGTTTCATTGATCAAGTCGGGTGCGGCCGTTTCACCATTATCACTTCAATATTTAAATCGTTTGTCGGATTACTTCTTTGCTGTTGCACGTGTGATCAATTTCCGTCTTGGTGTAAAAGATGTGGAATATATCCGCAGCGCAAATGTGTTCCGAGGAGGGAAAAGAAAGGAAAAAGAGTAAACATGGATGTAAGAAAAATTAGTGCAATTGCTATATTCATCGCCTTATCGGCGGTAGGGGCAATGATTAAAATCCCTTCACCGATCGGAAGCATCGCTTTGGATAGTTTTCCGGCCCTTTTGGCGGCTGTCATACTTGGACCGGTATCGGGGGCTATAGTTGCTGGGCTTGGTCATATCATTTCAGCGTTCATCGGCGGCATGACACTTGGGCCATTCCACTTTTTGATCATGGTCGAAATGGCTGTCCTGACATGGATGTTTAGCATTTTATATATAAATGGGAAAAAAGTAGGCGCATTTTTCCTCTTCTTTATCAGTAATGCCTTCGTTTTGGCCCTGCCTTTCGCATTTCTGATCAGCCCTGGCTTTTACACGTTATTGGTTCCGGGCTTAACGGTGGCGACGGCGGTAAATGTAGTATTGGCAGTCCTTTTATTGCCGCGCTTGGAGCCTGTTTTGAAAAAAATCATTTTTAAAGATGGATTAGCAGAATGAGTGATTCATTGATTTTGCCATTTTCCGAATCAGATTCCTTGATCGTCTCAAGTGACAATAGCGGCGGGATCGGGCTGAAGGAAAAAGATCTTGTCTATGTCCCTTATGAGGTCGTTGGATATTATTCCTTTCGGGTTGCCGTCATGGAATGCCTGTGCGTTGGCGGAAGACCTGTATCCGTCGTACTAAATAATTTCTGCGGTGATGAAGCCTGGGAGGACTTGACCAGGGGTGTCAGGAAGGGGCTGGATGAATTGGGAATGGAGGATCTTCCCATCACTGGCAGCACAGAAAGTAACATGCCGCTTCTTCAGTCGGCACTTGGTCTTATGGTGATTGGTAAACGAGTGAATGAACGTGTTAAAAAGCAACAGCCCTTACGGAAAATCGCTCTGATCGGCAGGCCACTCGTTGGAGAGGAAGTTATGGAACAGCAAGAATGGGTCGCACCATTATCTTTATATAAAAGCTTATGTGAAATGGTAGGTGTTCAGGCACTTCCAGTCGGCTCAAAAGGGATAGCGTATGAATGGGGACATCTTGATCAAAGTGGTGAAGGTGTTTCTATGCATATAAGCAATAAAGTCGATATTGAAAAATCATCAGGACCATCCACCTGCTTCCTCATTGCCTATCCTGAACAACTGGAGGAAGAAATCAAGCAAAGATCCGGTCCTCTTTTTATTGGCGGTTGATCGATCCAAGACTGAATCAGGCATCGAGTTTAGTTCATAATGAACGGGTTCGATGCTTTTTTCATTGAGATCTTACCTTGATGGATTCCTTTCCTATTTAGGGTGAATGCTTGAATAAGATGTTTTGTTTATTTGAATAGGTGGGCTTGTTGCCCGGTTTTATCATGCCAAAGTAAAAAGAAACCCATTATTGCCTTACTGCTCGCTTCCGTCACTTTAGGGATCATCACAGGTATGGATATTCGGGATGTTGCAGATGCTGTTCAGACAGGGGTAGGTATTATTCTTGGTAATGTTGATCGGAGCTTTGGTGAAGATTCAACATGGAATGATGGGTTGATTTCATTGGAAAACCAATCATTGCGCCTCATGGTTTCACTCTTTAAATTAGGTTGCGCAAGAGGTTTTAATAAAGGGGAGCAAAACCAATTCATGTCCGCTGCCTCCATCATCTAGATTATTGGAGCGGGCGGTGCATTTAAAAATGTATGGCAAGAGCTGGTGAATGAAGCCATTGTAAGTCAGTCTAGCGACATCCTTTTATTGTTGGGCTGGCTCGTTACAGCCATGATAAAATCTGCTGCCCTGGTGTTATAGTAAATTGCCGGTCCATTACTCCATCACATGTGAATGGAGTAGATTTTGGATGGTCAGCAGTCGCACATACGATAAAGACTTGAACGGTTATGGAAATGACTATATCAGTCGTTTCACTTATCCTAATCTTACTATTGAATTCAATTGTTTAAGAGAAAGGAGCATGATGTATATATGAAGCATTCAGGTTATATGATGGGGATCGATATTGGCACGACGAGTACGAAAGTTGTTCTTTTTTCAAAAGGGGGGGAAGTTGTCCAATCTTGTTCAAGGGGATATCCTCTGCACAGTCCAACTCCTTCCGTTGCGGAACAAGATCCCGAAGAAATTTATAAAGCGGTCATCATTGCTATAGGTGAGGTCATGATTGCAAGCGGAATAGAAAAGCAAGAACTGGGATTGATATCGTTCAGTTCGGCGATGCATAGCTTGATCGCCATGGGTAAGGACGGCAACCCGCTGACGAATAGCATTACATGGGCGGATAATCGAAGTGTTGCCTATGCGAGGAAACTGAAGGCTTCGGAACAGGGGATGCAATTGTATCACAGGACCGGAACGCCTGTTCACCCGATGTCCCCAATCACGAAAGTAATGTGGTTAAAAAATGAGCACCCCGGGATTTTTAACGAAACGGACAAATTTATAGGAATTAAAGAATACATCATCTATAAATTTTTCAATGAGTATGTAATGGATTATTCACTCGCTTCTGCAACGGGCATGTTCAACATGAATGAACTGAAGTGGGATGAAGAGGCACTCACCATTGCTGGAATTGGGGCTGATAAGCTGCCGATGCTTGTCCCTACAACGCATATCCTCTCAGGTTTAAGTGAGGAATTAGCTTCAAAAATGAACATTCATGCTGGTACACCGTTTGTGATTGGAGCGAGTGATGGCGTGCTTGCCAACTTAGGTCAAAACGCAATCAAGCCAGGCGTTCTGGCAGTGACAATCGGAACGAGCGGTGCGGTAAGAACCGTCAGTGACAGGCCGCTTACCGATCCCAAAGGCCGAACATTCTGCTATGCCCTTACTGAGAATCATTGGGTAATCGGCGGACCGGTCAACAATGGGGGAATCACCTTCCGATGGGCACGTGATCAATTGGGCCGTGTGGAAATCGAAAAAGCAAAGGCTTCGGGACAGGACTCCTATGAGATTCTGACGGATATGGCTTCTAATATTGCACCTGGTTCTGATGGGTTGATATTCCATCCGTATATGGCAGGGGAACGGGCACCATTATGGAGTGCCGATGCAAGGGGCTCCTTCTTTGGACTGGCGCTTCATCACACTCGTGACCATATGGTCCGGGCAGTACTGGAGGGTGTAATGTACAACTTGTACAGTGTCCTTATAGCCGTAAAGGAATTGACTGGTGCTCCCGAGAAGATTCATGCAAGCGGCGGATTTGTCCGTTCGAAGCTCTGGCGCCAAATCATGGCTGATATATTCAATCAAAACGTGACAATTCCAGAAAGCTTTGAGAGTTCGAGCTTAGGTGCCGCCGTTCTTGGATTATATGCTTTAGGCGAAATCGAAAGCCTTGATGAGGTTGAGGGTATGGTTGGTGAAACGAATGAACTTGTCCCGATCGAAGAGAACGTCAAAGTGTATGAAGAATTGATGTCAATTTATTTATCCGTAAGCAGGCAATTGGAAGGCGACTACAAGAGGATAGCGGATTTCCAAAGACGCCATTTAGAATGACTCTTAGGATGAATGAGCACTGTGCTTCAATTTGTCGAAAAGAGAGCGGACTTCAGAACACGACTGGAACTTTTTTTAATAAAAACTGAGGAAAACAGGCTTTTCCTCGAATTTGTCTATAGTCTAAAAGCACAAATGCATAAGCACTGTGCTTTTCTTTTTGCCTGGTAATTAAAATGGTAAGATGGAATAAAACGATAAGGGGAATTTCTTATGGGAGCCAGTAAAACGAATGCAATGCGAATTCTTGATAACAAACGTATAGAGTATGGCATGATGAGTTATGATGCCCGCGATGGAAAAATTGATGGGATCACTGTTGCGGACAAGATTGGAAAAGCGCCAGAAACCGTTTTTAAAACGCTTGTCACCCATAACGGACCCCAGCAGCTTTACGTATTTGTCATTCCTGTAGCCACCGAACTAGACTTGAAAAAAGCAGCGAAGGCCGCAGGTGCAAAAAAAATTGAAATGCTTGCGGTTAAAGATCTGCAAAAATACACAGGGTACATTCGGGGAGGCTGTTCCCCGATCGGAATGAAAAAACAATACCCGACCTTTATCGATGAAAGTGCAGCAAACCTGACTGAAATCATCGTAAGTGGAGGGAGAATCGGTACACAGATCGTTTTAAAACCGTCAGAATTCCTGGAAGTCACACAAGCGGAATCTGCCGCCCTAATAAAATAAATTGTTTATCTTTAGGTATTCACCTATTAGGCACTTTTTTCATACGCTGTCTTGAAGATCACATCTTTATTGTGAGGGAGAGTGTGAAAGTGACAGGAAAAGTGATGAATTATTTTGCTGGAGGCAATACGGCTAAAGGTTTTTATAGTTTATATGATTCAAATTTAAAAGGTCTGGAAAGATTATTCATATTAAAAGGCGGACCTGGTTCCGGTAAATCGACCATTATGAAAAAAATCGGCCAAGAATGGCTGGATAAAGACTATGACATCGAGTATTTGCATTGTTCGTCCGATAACGATTCCATTGATGGAGTAATCATACCGGCTTTGAAAATCGGTATCGTGGATGGGACTGCGCCGCATGTGATTGAGCCGAAGGCACCAGGGGCGATTGAGGAATATGTGAATCTTGGGGCTGCCTGGGATTCCCAGCAGCTGGCTTCTGAAAGAGCGGCCATCATAAAGTTGACGAATGCGAGAAGCAAGAGTTTCGAAAAAGCATATACCCTATTCGCTGAAGCATTAAAGATACATGATGAATGGGAAGACATTTACAAGTCAAATATTGATTTCGCAAAATTGAATGGGTTGACCAATAAATTGATTGAAAGCTTTTATAGAGATATCGTCCTTAATAAGAAGTCTGATGTTCGTCACCGATTCTTAGGTGCAGCTACACCAACGGGTGCAGTTGATTTCATACCCAATATTACTGAGGGAATACAAAAACGGTACTTTTTAAAGGGGCGTCCAGGTTCAGGGAAATCAACGATGCTGAAGAAGATTGCAAAGGCTGCGGAGCAAAGGGGCTTTGATGTGGAAATATATCATTGTGGTTTCGATCCGCATAGCTTGGACATGGTAATCGTCCGGGAGGTGGGAATCGCCATCTTTGACAGCACCTCGCCTCATGAATATTTCCCGAGTTGTGGAGGGGACGAAATCATTGATATATATAAAACGGCCATTTTGCCAGGAACAGATGAAATATATGCCGATCAATTAAAGGATGTTTCCACCAGGTATCGGACGAAAATGAATGAAGCGACAGCAAATCTGGCTAAGGCAAAAGAGCTGCATGACGAACTCGAAAAGATTTATGTAAAAGCAATGGATTTTACAGCCATCGATGATATTCAAAAAGACATCAATGAACAGATTACTGAACGGGCACAAGATGCCGATAGAAAAACGATTCTACATTAAGAAAATAAACTGCGCCTGCCTTAAATAGGCGCAGTTTATTTATATACATAAAAGGATTTTTTAACCCCTGAAGCCACATCAAGAATATATACGGGTTTGTTAAACGTGTTTATCCACGCCCTTTCGGTTAAAATAGGGATTATATTGAAAAAAGGGGCCGATTGAATTGATAAAGACGATTGCGATTGATATGGACGGAACATTGCTAAACAAAATGCAAAAGGTCAGTGAGGAAAATAAGCAAGCAATCCTGAGGGCGCAAAGCGAGGGAGTGGAAGTGATCATTGCTACTGGAAGATCTTATGTGGAAGCAAGGTTCGCTTTAGATGAAGCAGGCATCGTTTGCCCTGTCATCTGTGTAAATGGTGCGGCCCTCTTCACGGAGGAAGGGGAGATTGCCGCTTCCAATCCAATGTCAGCAGCCACTGCTAAAATGGTCGCTGGATTCCTCGAAGAACAAGGGATTTATTTCGAAATATATACGAGTCAGGGGATTTATTCCAAAGACTATGAAAACGCAATATCTGTTTTGGTTGATGTATTCGTTACAGCCAATCCCGACATTGACCCTGAGGGTATGCGAAAATTTGCAGAGCAGCGTTTACAGCTGGGACAGGTAACTTCCATTTCTGATTATTCCGAGTTATTCAGCCGTTCGAATGAGGAATATTATAAAATTCTCAGCTTCTCAAAGGATTTAACTTTATTAAATCAAATTGCTTCGAAATTGGAAGGACAAGGAGTTACAGTCACTTCATCAGGACGTGAAAATGTAGAAATCATGAGTGAAACGGCTCAAAAAGGTACGGCACTTGAAACATATGTGAATGGAAAATCCGGCTCGATGCAGGAAACCATGGCTATTGGGGATAATTATAATGATGTATCCATGTTTGAACGGGTAGGTTTGTCTGTCGCAATGGGAAATGCCCCGCTCGAAATTAAAAAACTGTGTGATGAAGTAACAGGCAAGAATGATGAATCAGGCGTCGCGGAGGCCATTTTAAAGGTACTTAAACAGTCAGCCTATTAAACTCATGAATCAAAGGGGGAAAGAACATTGAAAAAAATGCTCTTATTTTTCCTTATGGCGACATTGTTTTTAACTGGTTGCAACATGAATGATGACGAAAGCAAAAACCAGCCGAATCCTGACAAGGAAGTGACAGGCACTTTAGGAGAAGATCCGGATGTGTTGGTAACGAACCTGCAGGCCCCGTGGTCGATTCAGAAGAATGGGGACATAATGTATGTGTCAGAGCGGACTGGAACAATCGTCGAATGGGACAAGGATAAGGTGACACGGCAAAAGGTCAATCTTAAAAAGACATTGTCGGCTAAATCGGAGGCTGGATTGCTTGGATTTTTGCTAGCTCCCGATTTCTCTAAGAGCGGGCAAGCTTTCGCCTATTATACTTATGAAGAGGGCGGGAATTCCATCAATCGCATCGTCATTTTAGAAAAAAATGATGATATATGGCAGGAGATGGAGACCTTAATCGACGGAATACCAAGCGGGGACTTCCACCATGGCGGCAGGATCAAGATTGGACCGGATGATAAGCTATATGCAACAACAGGTGATGCAAGAAAGTCTGAAATTGCACAGGACATAGAATCTTTAGGCGGGAAAATTCTGCGCTTGAACCTGGATGGCACCATTCCTAAAGATAATCCTTTCGGGAATTCATATGTCTATTCATACGGTCACCGCAATCCACAAGGTCTGGCTTGGGATGAAGCAGGACAGTTGTATGAAAGTGAGCACGGAGATTCGGCCCACGATGAATTAAATAAAATTGACCCCGGTAAGAACTATGGCTGGCCAGAGATACAGGGCGATGAGCAGAAACCGGATATGGTAAAACCATTGATTCATTCCGGTGAAAATACATGGGCTCCTTCAGGCATGGCCTATTTTGACGGAAAGCTTTATTTTGCAGCCTTAAGGGGCGAAGCGCTAAAGAGTTACGATGTAAAGAGCGGAAAACTGACCAATATCATAACGGGCTCAGGAAGGATACGTGATGTATTCGTTGATGAAGAATTCATATATTTCATAAGCAACAATACGGACGGCCGAGGAAATCCTGATGAAAAGGATGATAAGCTATATCGTTTGCCGCTATCTCGGTTAAATATGCCTTGATGTTATCAATGAGCAGAAAAGAAGCATATATTTGGGAAACCTCGCCAATAGCGGGGTTTCCTTTTTGTGTATGGCACCAAATTCACGAGTAAAGGTGTGAAACTCACGAGTAAAAGCGTGAAACTCACGAGTAAAAGCGTGAAATTCACGAGTAAAGGTGTGAAACTCACGAGTAAAAGTGTGAAATTCACGAGTAAAGGTGTGAAACTCACGAGTAAAAGCGTGAAACTCACGAGTAAAGGTGTGAAACTCACGAGTAAAAGTGTGAAATTCACGAGTAAAAGCGTGAAATTCACGAATAACGCCCAAACTCACGAGTAAAAGCATGAAATTCACGAGTAAAATCGCGAATCCCCTGAAAAGGGATTTTTTTATCTCGGAAGTAGTGTAGAAGCTGAGGATACTGTGTCCCTACGATTGTTTTCGTTCTTCCTGAGGGCTAGACTTTTTTATTGAATAGGTGTATAGTTACCTAGGTAACTACTTTACAGGAGGAATACCTTTGTCCTTTCAAAATGGTTTTTTTCATCATAACTTACAATTTTCAAGGTCATTTACGAAAAAGTTAAATGAACAATTGGCCAAAGTTGATCTTTATCATTCCCAATGGTCAATTGTATATTATCTAAGTCAGTTCGGCTGTTCTACGCTTGTTGAAATAAGCACTTATTTAGATGTGGAGAAACCGACGGTAACCAGGACGGTAAACCGGCTGGAAGAGCTTGAGTTGATTGAACAAGTTCCAGGAAAAGATAAACGGGAACGGAGAATACAGTTAACGGAGTCAGGTTTAAGGACTTATCAAGAGGCCAAAAAGGTAGTTGAGGAATTTGAACTTCAATTAATGAGCGGTTTGGCTGAAGAAGACCGGGAGGCAACGTTACGTACGTTGATTTTCCTGAAGGAAAAATTAAAACAATAGTAAGGAAGAAGGATTGAAATGAATCACAAACCGAAATTGTGGACGAAAGACTTTCTGATTGTTTCGTCTGTGAACTTTTTTCTATTTTTAACTTTTTATGTCCTGATGGTGACATTGACCATTTATACGATGGATAATTTTAATGCGTCGCAAGCACAAGCAGGGCTTGCTTCAAGTATTTTTGTTCTGGGGGCTGTGCTTGTCAGACCGATTGCAGGGAAAAAAATTGACAAGATCGGCCGCAGAAAGATGTTGCTTGGCTCGTTGGTTCTATTCCTGATCGCATCCATCGGCTATTTCCTGGTGAATAGTTTATCCCTCTTATTGATCGATCGGTTTATTCAAGGTTTTGCTTTTGGCCTTGCCACTACGGCAACTGGAACGATTGCTGCAGATATCATTCCGAATGAAAGACGCGGGGAAGGTACGGGTTACTTTGCCATGAGTACAAACTTGGCAATGGCATTCGGTCCGTTCATTGGCTTGCTGATTACACAGCATTTCAGTTATTCCATCATTTTCTATGCAGCCTCCTTATTTGCCGCATTTTCTTTAGTTGCATCATTATTCATGAATGTGCCTGAAGGGGATAAGGGCGGAGCTTCGCCACAAAAAGGATTTAAGATCAGCGACTATTTTGAAAAAAGGGCCCTGCCCATTGCCATTTTTATCGGTTTTGCCGGATTTACCTATTCGAGCATTTTGTCCTATTTAACATCTTTTGCAAAGGAAATGGATTTAATGGATGCGGCGAGCTTTTTCTTTGTCGTATTTGCTGTGTTCCTTTTGGCGTCCCGTCCGTTTACAGGACGAATGTTTGATGTGAAGGGAGAGAATGCAGTCATCTATCCATCGCTCTTACTATTTGCCGTGGGCATGGTCATTCTCAGCCAATCCCATCATGGTATCACGCTTCTGATTGCCGGTGCCTTGATCGGAGTGGGGTACGGTACATTCCAATCAAGCTGTCAAGCGATTTCCATCAAGGAAGCCCCATCAAATCGAATGGGATTAGCCACATCCACGTTTTATACAATGTACGATTTTGGAATCGGTGTTGGCCCATTCCTATTGGGATTCCTTATTCCTTTTACGGGGTTCAAAGGGTTATTCATGGGAATGTCGATTTTTGCATTCGTACTTATTGGCATTTACTACTTGGCACATGGTAGAAAAGCCTCGGCAAGAAAGAAAATGCAGCATGAGGAACGCTTGTCTGCCTAATTTTTTTAATATGGTTGTATAAAAAGAATAATTTTGGGGATGCTTATATTATGATTGATTTTCCAAAGTATCCCCCTTTTCTCCGCCTGTAATTCACAGGCGTTTTTTTTATGCCATAAACAAAGAAAACCGCCTTATTGGCGGTTTTCTTAAAATTTATAGGTCCATAATCTTTCTTTGCGGATCCAGTCTAGGAAATCTGCATCCTGATTTTCGAATTTCTCTTTCCAATCGATCACCATTGCTTCCGTTTGCGAACGGTGGGCAGTGAATGTGGCTACCTTTTTTTCTTCGACGGCAGTGATATCATGGACGATGTCGGGCTGTCCCAGTTCGTCAATGCAGTTATTCGAGAAGGCGACACAATGAAGTTTAGGTCTCTCTTTCTCTTCCATTCTTTCCACGGCCCGAACTACAGCCCGTGCTGTCGCTTCATGGTCCGGATGGACACTGTATCCTGGGTAAAACGTAATGATCAATGAAGGATTCAATTCATTGATGGCATCGGTGAATAATGAAGTCAGCTTTTCATCATCTTCGAATTCAATCGTCTTATCACGCAATCCAAGCATGCGTAAATCTTGGATGCCGATCGCATTTGCTGCATCGATTAATTCCTTTTTACGAATTTTAGGAAGCGATTCCCTTGTTGCGAATGGAGGGTTTCCTAAATTACGTCCCATTTCTCCTAAAGTTAAGCATAAATAGGTGACAGGAGTGCCCGCTTCTCTATGAAGGGCAAGCGTTCCGGAGACCGAGAAGGCTTCATCATCGGGATGTGGGAATATAACTAATACATGGCGTTCTTTTTCCAAGGTATATTTCTCCTTCCGTACTACTTACAGTAAGTATGTTTATCGGTGAATGGGAGTTTTCATCGGAATCATCATATGATATATATCAAGCAAGTTGTCATCATTCAAAGGGAGTGGGACTGAGCTGCATGGAGACAGCAAGCTTTCCGGAAAAATCAAGGCCTGCCAATAGCAATCTCCCCTGTTCATCCATTTCGAAGTGGTTAACGCCTTCTGCATATACCCAGCCAATATTGAGCTTCAATCCGACACGATAGGGTCCATCCCCAACTATCTTGCCATGTTCATACTGAATAAAAGCGTTACGAATATAAGCACCTGCCGAGAAGAAAGCTTCATCTACATGAGTGGCATAGGCGCCATTTGTCGTTTCAAGGTGAAGATATACATCTTGTCCGGCGAAAGAATCAATGGCATTTTGCACCTCTGTACGGTCTATAGGTTTCATTCGATAATTTCCTCCTTAACTGGGCGGCTAGATAAGCTTTTCCTTCTTTCTATTTTACTAGATAAAAACAAAAAAAGCGAAAAAGGCCGCTCGATGAATTTGAGCGGCCATTAAACTTGATGTTTTATTTTTGTGTTTTTTCCGCAACCCCATATTTATGGTATGCGCCATGATTGACGGGTCCGACATAGTCATTCATTTTCCAAGAATGGCGAACCGCTTCGGTGATGAAGTCTTTGGAAACGAGGATAGCTTCACGCGGGCTTTTCCCTTCAGCCAATTGAGCTGCAATGGCGGCAGAAGATGAACAGCCGGCACCATGTGTATTGGTCGTTTCGATTTTTTCCGATTCAAGGATTTCAAATTCTTGTCCATCATATAAAAGGTCGATGGCTTTATCATGATCAAGCTTATTACCGCCTTTGATCAAGACATATTTTGCGCCAAGTGCATGAATCTTTTCAGCTGCAGCCCTCATATCATCAATCGTCTTGATAGGAGCAGTTCCCGCTAACTGAGCGGCCTCGAACAGGTTAGGTGTGACTACAGTTGCACGTGGAACAAGCAGTTCGCGCAGTGCTACAGCCGTTTCAGGGTGCAATACTTCATCTTCACCTTTACATACCATAACTGGATCGATTACGACTTTGTCCAGCTTCAACTCATCTATTTTACGGGCAACAAGTTCAATGATTTCCACTGATCCAAGCATTCCTGTCTTCATGGCATCAATGCCTATTGATAGAATCGTTTCGATTTGGGCTTCCAAAACTTCGACCGGTGTAGGGAATACATTATGGGCCCAGCCATTCTTCGGATCCATCGTCACGATTGTCGTTAAAGCGGACATACCGTAAACGCCGAATTCTTGGAATGTCTTTAAATCTGCTTGAAGACCTGCGCCGCCGCTCGAATCAGATCCGGCAACTGTCATAGCTCTTTTCATAGTCATTATGTGACCTCCTCAGGAGAATTAGATATCGATATTATCAGCATACCAGTTAATATCCTATTTTTAGAATATACCAAAATTTCTTTTATGTAAAACTTAGTTTTCAGCCTACTATGAGTGTCTTGGCGAAGGAAGGGCAATCGCCTCGTATAAGTCATTTTTCGAACCTGTAATTAAGGAAATTGGATGGATGTCAGCATGCACTTTTAGCTTTGGACCCTGCCTCCATCTTTTGATGGACAAAGCAAAGGTTGTGAAAGTGTCATTATTTTCAAATTTGATTTAAAATATTTAAATATAGTGGAGACATATTTAGTATAGGTTTTCCGTTCGATGCTGGATTAAACCCAAAAAGGGAGGTTGATTTCTATGGAATGGACCATGTTGCTTTTAGCTGGCGGGAAATCAAGCCGTATGGGAGTGAATAAGGCACTTTTGACCGTAGGCGGCGTTGTGAACATTTCAAGAGTGGCATCTGAATTGAAAAAGGTGTCAGAAAACATTATGGTCATTACGAATACATTTGAAGAATATCATTTTCTGCAACTTCCGCTCATTCCGGATTTACATAAAGATCAAGGACCTCTTGGCGGATTGCATGCAGGGTTGACCTCATCGAAAACGGAGCTTCAGTTCCTTGCAGCGTGCGATATGCCGTTTGTGAGTGCAGATGCCATAAAGGATATCATTACCCATTATGAACCTGGATTCGATGCTGTCATTCCAGAAATAAATGGCAGGCTCCAGCCGCTTTTTGCTGTTTACCATAAAAGGTGTCTTCCTGTACTGACGGAGTGTTTATTAAAACATGAATTAAAAATGAGTCTATTCTTGGAAAAGATCTCGGTGAAAATCATGAAAGAAACCGACTTTACGTTATATCGCGAGAATCCTGAACAATTTCACTACCTTTTTTTCAATATGAATACGAGGGAAGATTATCAAGAGGCAGATTATATTGATCAAACTGAATTATATAAAGGATGGTAGACATGAATTATAATATTTCAAAAGAGCCGATTGTCATCCAGGAAGTGATTGATAAAGTAGTCAGTCGAAATGCGGGTGCCGTCACGACTTTTATTGGTACAGTGAGGGAAATGACGAAAGGAAAAAAGACCCTCTTCTTAATTTACGAAGCGTATGTACCGATGGCCATCAAGAAATTGGAGCAAATCGGATCTGAGATCAAGGAGCGTTGGCCTGATGCAGAAACGGCGATCACCCATCGTGTAGGTAAACTTGAAATCACGGATATCGCAGTGGTTATTGCCGTTAGTACGCCACACCGAAATGATGCATATGAGGCCAATAGGTATGCGATCGAAAGAATTAAAGAAATCGTCCCGATTTGGAAAAAAGAACATTGGGAAGATGGGGAAACCTGGGTAGGAAACCAGTTGGAAACCGTTCCATATCCATCAGGGAAGCCGGAAGAGGGGGATATTGATGATTAATGTACTTTTATTTGCCCAATTGAAAGATGAGCTAGGCAAAGAGACTGTTTCAATAGAAGGAAATGGAATGAGTGTTGCCCAGCTAAAAGGAAAGATGAAGGTGGATTTTCAATTGGAAGGTCTTGAAACCGTGATGACAGCGGTCAATGAGGAATTTGCTGATGATGACACGATTTTATCTGATGGAGATACAGTTGCTTTCATTCCGCCAGTAAGTGGAGGGTGAAGCGTCCGGAAGGGAGGGCTCACGGTGAAAGAGCGATATTCAAGGCAAACTTTATTCGCCCCAGTTGGTGAAGGGGGCCAATTGAAAATTATGAAGAAGCATGTCTTGCTTCTTGGTGCAGGGGCTTTGGGATCTGCTAATGCCGAGGCTCTTACTCGTGCAGGAGTAGGGAAGCTTACCATTGTCGACAGGGATTATGTCGAGACCAGTAATTTACAGCGCCAACAAATGTATACGGAACGGGATGTCGCGGAGAAACTGCCAAAAGCAGAGGCGGCAAAGCGTCATTTATTGGATATCAACCATGAAGTTGAAGTGAATGCCATCATCATGGACGCAACTGCCCAGAATCTCGAACAGCTGCTTGGTGATGTTGATTTGATATTGGATGCAACCGACAACTTTGAGACACGGATGATTATTAATGATTTATCACAAAAGCTTCATATACCGTGGATTTATGGGGCATGTGTGGGGAGCGTGGGCATGACTTTGACGATCCTTCCCGGGCAGACTCCATGTTTGCACTGTTTGCTTAAAGCGATCCCGATTCAAGGAATGACCTGTGACACAGGAGGGATCATATCACCAGCTGTTACGATGGTAGTGGCACACCAAACTGCCGAGGCTTTGAAAATCCTTGTTGAAGATTGGGAATCTGTACGGCCTGCACTTGTTTCTTTTGATCTGTGGAGAAATCAATACCAAACCGTTAAATTGACAAAAGCGAAAAAGAAAGATTGTCTCTCATGCGGAGAGCAGAAGACATACCCCTTTTTAACAATGGAAAATGCAACGAAAACGGCTGTTCTTTGCGGGAGGGACACTGTACAGGTAAGACCGCCAAAACCCCTGGAACTGCAACTCGAAAAATTAGCCAAAGATCTGGACGGCAGCGGTTATTTGGTGAAATTCAATCCGTTTCTTCTCTCCTGTGAAAAAGCTGGGGAACGTATCGTCATTTTCAAGGATGGCAGGGCGTTGATTCACGGTACGAAGGATATGGTCCATGCAAAGGCCGCGTACCAAAGCATCCTGGGATAATGCTCATAAAAAAACGAGGCCCCAGTTTTTGGGCCTCGTTTTTTTATGAATCCATATAGGGTAATGGTACGGGTTTTAGTGTGTGACCCCGTCTTTGTTATCTTGTTTGGAAGCAACGATGACTACTTTTCCTTCGTCAAGAACTTCCTCGTAACGCTCTGCCTCCATATCACTAAGGCCAAGGTTGCTCATTCGATTACGAAGTTCATCTCCGCGAGATTTAAAGAGATTTCCGACGGTATCAAGGAAACCTTGTTCCTTCATGCCTACACCTTCTGTATTTGTATTCTCGGTAAGGTGTTTAGAACGGGTTTTATCATGGGCAAACAAATATACATCGTCTTTCGTATAACCTGATGTAACTAATTCATCGATTTTTTCCTTTGCTTGTAAACCGTTTTCTACTACATGTACTTGATACATATAAACTCCTCCTTGAATTTCATTAAGATTTTCTTGAAAATAGGTAAATGGATTCTTGCTTATTACAGTTGCTGATTGGCTATAGTAGTATATAACCTCATTTGGGCCCTGTTAAACATTTATCTCAAAGAATATTTAGTAAGTGGTGAAGCGGAATACCTTCTGTATGCGGTAGGTCAAGTATTTGAAGACAGGCAGTTTCTTTTGGTATTCACTGTAATCCAACGTGTATGTTCCGTTTTGATTTGTCCAGAGTCTATGGAAATAGCTGTCGACATCCTTGGAAACGTCCGCATCATTTGGAGCATGGATTTCAACGTTCGCTTCAAGGTTATAGTCATCTAGATTTCGTGAAGTATAATTAGCCGATCCTCCAAGAATGACCGTTTCATCAGCCTTTTGGATCATCATCAATTTTGTATGGAACTGTTCTTTATCTGTTTTATACCAGCGGATCGAGATGTTTTCATCCCCAAGTTTTTCGAATTCGGCGGCAACCGGAAGATTGGGCAGCCCGATTTTTTCACTTCCGAATGCGTTTTGATTCGGATCCAATATCATTTCAATCTTCACACCCCGTTTAGCTGCATCCGTTAATGCCTCGACAACCTCGCGATCGGCAATGTAGAACATGGCAAGATGGACCTTGTCACCATTTTCGGCATCCTTAATTGCCTTTAGGACATGTTTATTGATTTTTCCTTCCGTTAGCAGTTGTACTGATATCGGCCCTTTATCAGCTGATTTCTCCTTGAACTCAGGAAATGACTTTGGTCCTCCCGAGAATTTCGAAGCGGCTTCTTCGGCTTTAACGAAATCGCCGATGATATTCCCGTCCATCTGGAAGGCAATATTGGAGTGGAAGCCACTTGCGTCATGAGGATTGGCAGATGAGATGATGGCCGTTTTTTCAGTCGCGACCACTTTTCTGTGATTGGCTTTGATATTCATCAGTCTAAGATAAGAACGCAAGGTGACCTTTGGTGCGCTTTTAGCCATTGGATTGACAATCCAGCCTTTCCCGCTTTCACCGAACCATTGGAAAAAGGTCCGATATACACCTGAATAGAGAGGATTCGGATCCCGGAGGCGGTCTAAGTTGGTAACAATGACATCAATTCCATTTTTCTTCATCGTTTCCAATGCCTCTAACTGGTAGGCATTATAGGAAGTATTCACTTCATCAGTAATGAATATAATCTGGAGGTCAGGTTTCTTTTTCTTCTGTTCAACCAGATTATCCTTCAGCGTCTCGGTTAACTTCGGGAAGTTTATCTTTTCATCATAAAAAGCATTAAACAAAAACATATCGATTACGATATAAGAATCAGCCTCTTCTATGGCTTGATTTATGGTTTGGAAAATTCGCTGCTCATGTTGCAGATTCCCTTGTTCGTCGTGATAGGAAAGATTATAGATGAAATCGATATCCTCGACATGATGAACCTTCCCTTCATAAGAAATGCCATCGGGAAGTGGCTTGTAGCTGTTATAGGCAATGACGATTGCAATGATGATCAAAATGCTGACAAGCAGATAAAATCGTTTTCTTTTGTACCACTTTTTCATAGGAAAGCCTCCAACATGGTTAAATTGCTTGCTAGCTTTCTATTTTCCCCTTTTTGGGGTATATAGAAACATAAATCGTAATCTATGGAAAAAGGCAAGGCGATGAAGTTTGATATAATATAGTTTCAATAAGCGGAGAGGGGCTGTGGCAGATGGCAAAGCAGTTTTTAACAAATGATTGGTGGCCTCTATTGAAAGAGGAATTCAAAAAAGAATATTACCAGGAGCTATGGGAATTCATAAAGCAAGAGTACAGTCAGCAAGTCATTCATCCGGATCAGGACGATATTTTCAATGCGCTTCACTATACTCCTTTTGAAGATGTAAAGGTTGTCATCCTTGGACAGGACCCTTACCATGGCCAGGGTCAGGCGCATGGCCTTAGTTTTTCAGTCAAGCCGGAGGTGCGCATCCCGCCCTCTTTAAGAAATATCTTTAAAGAGTTACACACCGATCTTGGCTATGAGGTACCAGATAATGGTTACCTGATTGAATGGGCAAAACAGGGAGTGCTTCTATTGAATACCGTCTTGACTGTCCGTGAGGGAGAGGCGCACTCACACCGCGGAAAAGGATGGGAAATCTTTACGAATCAAATTATTCGCCTATTGAATGACCGTCCGAAACCGGTTGTATTCATCCTGTGGGGGAAACCTGCTCAAACCAAAATCCCTTTGATTGATGAAGCCCGCCATAAAATTATTAAGTCTGTACATCCGAGTCCACTGTCGGCTTCCCGTGGTTTCTTTGGCACCAAACCATTTTCCAAAACAAATCAATTGCTGATGGAAATGGGGGAATCTCCAATTGATTGGAAAATCCCGAACCGATGATATCGGCAAGAGAACGAAACGGGTGAATTGTATGGCGTGCCGTCATTTCTATATAACTTGGGATCTCAGTTTTCCAAAAGGCTGCCGTGCTTTTCAATTCAAAACATCAAACCAGCCTTCTCTTGATGTCTTTCGTTCTTCAGGAGAGCCATGCTTGAAATTTCAAGCAAAGCCAATTAAAAGGTAGGAAATATGCAAGGTGTTTTCTTCTCTGATTTTTGCTATGCTAGTTATGATAGTTTTGACCTGTATATAGACGAGGTGGTAAAGTTGGATATTTCATCAAGAAAAATGTTAGATAAAATCGAAGAGCTTGTTTTAAAAGCGAAACAGGCAAATACAGAGGATAAGGTGCAAGGGTATGTAATGGCCATTAAGTCCCTTTGTGAAGTGATGGTTGATGAAAAAGCTGCGAACATCAGCATACAGAAGCCAATCACATTGACCCAGCCCGTCATGTCGGCTACACCGAATGTAGAACCGGTTAAAATGGATGAGGCCAATGGGGATTCCTTGTTCGATTTTTAAATTAGGGAAGGGGAGCGAAATAATTGAAACTGTTCATCATTTTAGGTGCATTGAATGGGTTTATTGCTGTGGCACTTGGTGCATTCGGTGCACACGGCCTGGAAGGGAAAATTCCTGATAGATATTTGGAAACTTGGCAAACCGCTGTTCAATATCAAATGTTCCACGCGGTGGGTTTATTGGTGCTCGGTTTATTGGCTGGGAAAATTGATAGTCCGCTGATCAACTGGTCCGGCTGGCTTATGCTAATAGGAATTATTCTATTTTCCGGAAGCCTATTCGTTCTAAGCGTTACGCAAATCAAAGTCCTTGGTGCCATCACACCGCTTGGCGGAGTTTCTTTCTTGGTTGCTTGGGTCTTAATGATCATTGCTGCGTATAAATACTTGTAAGGTCAGCTGAGGCTGTAGACAAATTCGAAGAAATCGAGTTTGCCTGCAGTTTTTTTTATGGATTGTACAATTTGGACGTACATTACCGCTGCAGGCACTCGCTTATCCAGAGGCGGGCTCGCACCTTTTTCTCCAATCAACTTTGTTATTACATTTAGATAGAAACCATACCTGATGGGTTGAAGGTGGAATGTTCCGAACCTCTACAAACTGAGCTGATCGATCTTTTTGGAAAAAGTCATTCCAATATAAGAAGAGCCTCAGAATCAAATAGATTCTGAGGCTCTTCTATATAGGATTTTTTTACCTTGGCGAATAGGTGGTAAGCCCAGTGCCTCCAAATGGATATTCATATTCGATTTCTTCATCAAACGTTATATAATCTAAGTATACCATCGGGATTAAGTATCGTTTTCCCGTTTGAGGATCGCTTATGATTAAGTGATCGCGTCCTGCAGCTTCGATGATTCCTTTGAAGATCTTGGCATTCCATTCCTTGTTGTTTTCAAACGTTGTATAAACAGTGGCCAATTTCCCTTTATTCAAACGCAAGATGTTCTCGATGTACGACTGTTCGACCGGAAGCATGCCAGGTATCTGCGGTCCGGAAGTGGCTGGACTCACCTGCATCGGCATTTGTTGTGGCGTGCCTGCCATAGTGGGCTGTTGTGGCTGGTATGGTGGTTGTTGGTATCCTTGCTGCGGGTAACCCTGCTGCTGGTTAGGATTCTGCTGCCTTAGTTCAGGCTCATTATTTTCATAGGGGTAATAAGGGCTTCCTCCGTACGGGTAATTACCATAAGGATTATTTTGTGACATTGCATTCCCTCCTGAATTCAAGGTTTAGTTGATGCTGTGGAATTTGGATAATCCGAGAGTGTGGACTGGGAGAAACAGTGCGATTTATAGCGACCGGTAGTATTGTATATGTTTTCTGGACAATCCCCGGGTGGCTTAAAAAACCACAATGAATGTTAAGCGATACATAACGGCTGCCGTTCATGATATAAGCCATATCCTCTTGCCGGCTAATGAATAGAAGTAACGTTCCTTCACCTCGCTGGAGTCAGGAATTGCCTTGATTAATTTTCCTGAAGCTGAATGGGACTGTGAAAAAATAAATTCATCACTATTGAAAATGTATGGGTTGGGGATTGGATTTATTCCACAGCCGGGGAAAAAATAAAAAGGTGCGGACGCAAAAAAGCTTCCGGAAACCGGAAGCCCTTCGTCTTAAACGTATAGGAATGAAGATACATTTTCTTCAGGCAGGATATTGCCTACAAAGAAAGAGCCAAATGCAGCGTATCGTGCACTCACTTCATCAAAACGCATTTCATAGATTAATTTTTTGAATTGAAGGACATCATCTGCGAATAGAGTCACGCCCCATTCATAATCGTCAAAACCGACAGAACCTGAAATGATTTGTTTTACTTTACCGGCATAACTGCGGCCAATCAAGCCGTGGGAACGCATTAAGCCTTTGCGCTCTTCCATGGAAAGCATATACCAGTTATCATCGCCATCACGACGCTTGTCCATTGGATAGAAGCATACATGTTTCGCTTTTGGCAGTATCGGATAAAGTCTGGAACGAACATGAGGGTTCTGGTATGGGTCCTCACCATCTCCGCCAGCTAAGTAATTGCTTAATTCCACGACCGAAACGTATGAATAAGCGGGAATTGTATATTCGGCAAGCTTCGTTTTGTTGAATTCGTTTTCGATTGCATTCAATTCTTCCATGGTCGGGCGGGCAAACATAAGCATGAAGTCCGCTTTCTGACCAACGATGGAATATAGGGCATGGCTGCCTTCATTGTCGCTTTGTGTCATATTCCATTTATCCAGTAAACCTTGGAATTCCGAGATGGCCAATTGGCGTTCGTCACTTGATAACGTTTTCCAAGAAGCCCAGTCGATCAGGCGGAAATCATGTAAACAATACCAGCCGTCCAGAGTTTGTGCTGCTTCACTCATTACAATCACTCCTAAGTCTTATTATAACTTTAATATAGCATAGTTTCAGTATAAGGAAATTTATATCAACCCGCAAACACCATCACTGTTTTCGGTGTTTTGTAATTTTCAAATTTGCGGAGGGCTGGAATTTACCTGGCTGCTGGAGTATTCTTAAAAGAAGACGACAATGGATTTTACCGGATGGTTAAATATAGAAAAAATGGGGGAAACGTATCTAAAAAGGAGGAAGAGCCAATGAGTGATTTATTTGAAATATTGGAATCGAAAATTATGGGCCATAATTTAAAGATCGTTTTTCCGGAAGGGTTGGATGAACGGATTTTGGGAGCAGCAGGCAGGCTTGCCCAAGCTAAACTGGTGACACCGGTATTGATCGGGGATATCGGGTTGATTCAAGAGAAGGCAAAAGACTTAAAGATCTCCCTTGATGCAATCGAAATATATGATCCGAAGAATTATATCATGATGGATGAAATGGTTGAAGCGTTCGTGAAGGTCCGTGATGGTAAAGACACTGATGTACAAGCACGTGAAATCTTAATGGATGAGAACTATTTTGGAACCATGCTCGTCCATATGAAACTGGCACATGGAATGGTTAGTGGCGCAACGCATTCTACTGCCGATACGGTTCGTCCAGCCTTAAAGATCATTAAAACAAAGCCGGGCGTCCAAAAAACCTCGGGAGTGTTCATCATGGTCCGGGAGGAAGAGAAATATGTATTCGCGGATTGTGCGATCAATATAAACCCGAGTTACCAGGATCTGGCTGAAATTGCTATAGAAAGTGCGAAGACAGCATTAATGTTCGATATCGAACCGCGTGTGGCGATGCTGAGCTTTTCGACAAAGGGATCGGCAACATCCCCCGAGACCTTAAAAGTGGTTGATGCCGTCGATTTGGCAAAGGAAATGGACCCTGAAGTCATTCTTGATGGGGAATTTCAGTTTGACGCGGCCTTCGTCCCTTCTGTTGCAAGGAAGAAAGCACCGGATTCCCTTATACAGGGGGATGCGAATGTTTTTATTTTCCCAAGTCTCGAAGCAGGGAACATTAGCTATAAGATGGTACAGCGCTTGGGTGGCTTCGAAGCGGTCGGTCCGATCCTTCAGGGGCTGAATCGTCCGGTGAACGACCTTTCGAGGGGGTGCAGTGAAGAGGATGTATATAAACTGGCTGTCATTACAGCTGCACAGGGATTTGTGGCGCAGTATCAATAGGCAGCTTGAGGATTAAATGTAGAGGGAGATTCGTATGGGTGAGACAGATTCATTATTAGTGCAGCAAGAGTGGAGGATTATTGATCAATCTTCCGTTGGACCTCAGTTTCCTGCTCTGGAGTCCTTTGCGATGGATGATACATTTTGCGCTTCCGTTGGGTCAGGTAAATCAGCGGCCGTAGCCAGGGCGTGGGTACACCACCGAACCATCGTCATGGGTATACAGGATACGAAGTTGCCTTTTCTTAAAAAGGGCTTGGATCATTTGGAGGAACATGGTTTCCGGGCCATCGTGAGGAATTCCGGAGGGCTTGCAGTCGTCCTGGATGAGGGGGTCCTTAACTTTTCGCTCATTTTTCCTGAAAACGAGCAGAAAATTGAAATCAATCGTGGATATGATGCGATGTGGGAGCTTGTCCAATTGATGTTTTCCGATTTCCCAGTCAAGATGGAGGCGCGGGAAATCGTCGGTTCCTATTGTCCTGGCAGTTATGATTTAAGTATAAATGGGCAAAAGTTTGCCGGTATATCCCAACGCAGGATCCGCAATGGTGTAGCGGTGCAAATCTATTTGTGTGTCAATGGAAGCGGGGCTGAACGTGCCAGTCTCGTGAAGGGTTTTTATGATGCAGCTAAAGGAAATGCAGAAACCAAATTCGCTTATCCTGATATCGTCCCTTCGGTAATGGCGTCCCTAACCGAATTGTTGGGTGTGCAATTGAGCGTTCAAGACGTGATGCTCAGATTCCTTCAAGTATTGAAGGAACATAGCGAAAGGATATTCTCTGACACACTTTCCGCTGAGGAATGGCCGCTGTATGAGGCGTACTTGACGAGAGTGGTCGAACGCAATGATAAAGTGTTCGATGCATTAAAGGATTGATATGAAAGAAGCCGTTCCATTTAGTCAGGAATGGCTTCTTTCATTTAATACGACTTTATAATACGACTTTAGCATTCACTGAAACTGTAAAAGGACTGTATGATAGGCGGAGATAGTATTCCTTCTTTCTTGAAACAATGAAAAAAAGAGCCTTGTTGGCTCCCTTTTTTCGGATAAATAGGGGTGAAACGGCCTCTGGCATGTGGTTGATCTATATAACAGAACCCCACATTATCTTATTTATTACTCGGCCATTTTTTCCAAATTGCCATTCCGGTCCATCTTAAACTTCGTTGCCGGACGTTCCTCTTCCTCTAACAAGACCAGCTTTCTTGCTCGATTCATGATATTCATCAAAGTTTCATAATCTTCCTGCATCAAGCCGCTGTTTTGTTCTAGGTGGCTGATTTTATTCTCCAAATCTTCGTTTCGCTTTTTCAGTCCTTTAATTTCAAGCTTCAATCTTTCATTTTCGGTTTTTAATACTTCGGCTTGAAGCATGCGGCCGTTCATGGATTCCAAATAGGCGATGACGGCATCAAGGCTCATGGCCGATTCCAAAGTAACTGGTGTGTGCTGTGTCTTAGGAGTGAGGGCTTCTGCCACAACGAATTCCTCTGCTGCTTCATAATTGGTAGTATCGACTTCGGTATTCAACTCTAGTTCCTCCTCTTGTACATGGGGAACCATTATGTCGGAAATCGTTGGGGACGGCGGTGTATAAAGAAGCCGTTTTTTCCCTCCTTGATCTTTTCCAAGGATCCTTTGCCGCTGCTTACGCTGTTTCTTGGCAAGGGATAGCGCTTTATCATAATTATGGCGGACAACTGCATTCCAGCGGAATCCGCATGCTGCAGAGGTACGATTCAACTTATCTCCTACCTCTTCAAAAGCATTAAGCTGAGTGCTGCCTTCCCGCACATGGCGCAATACCGTTTCTGCCAAAAGCAAATCATCTTCTTCTGTCCAGGCGTCTTGACGAACCTTCATTTCTACATACTCCCTTTCTGGTAACTTTTAAAATAAATAACTATATAAAATATCGTGTGGCAGTGATTTATGGAGTGTTCTACTAGCATTTTGGACAAAATATGGATTTTTTATACAAAAAGGTTAAAAGGATACTAGTTTTTTGATTAATTACATCATTTTTCACATCATTCAGCCCTCTTGATATTCATAAGTAGAAACGGTAAAATACCTTTTAGTCATATAAATGGATGAAATACAGTTTGTCATGGAAAGGATGGTGACCGGAGGATGTCCAATGAATTCAGAGTGTGCGATGACTGCTTGGCGGTAAACATAAAAACATTGATCCCGCGTCTTGAAAAGCTTGATCCCGACGCGAAAATTGAAGTGGGCTGCCAATCCTACTGCGGTCCTGGCAGAAAGAAGTCTTTTGCCTTTGTCAATAACCGTCCGGTTGCTGCACTGACAGAAGACGAGTTACTAGATAAAATCAATAAAAAACTAAAGTAGGATCCATGATATATAGGTAGAGTGGATTGTTTCTTATGATATATGGAACCAGTAATCATCACCCAGATTCGACACACTGCGGTGATTTTTTATTTCCTTATTTTCGAGACAAAAACAGACTGGAACTTCCGTTTTCTTAAAAAATGCCCCCTCTTACTAGCGAGGTGGAAGTTAGGGTTTTTTGTCAAAACACGCTATAATGAGTGCATCGAGATTATGAAAAAGAGGGTAGTTCATGGGATATTCCGGCGAAAAATTACAAGAAGAAAAAGTATTCAAGGATCCGGTGCACCGATATATACATGTTCGTGACCGGGTTATATGGGATTTAATAGGGACGAAGGAATTCCAGCGGCTTCGTAGGATCAAACAGCTGGGAACGACTTATTTAACCTTTCATGGTGCGGAACATAGTCGGCTTAGCCATTCGCTTGGAGTATACGAGATTGTCCGGAGAATCGTGGATGATGTTTTCGAGGGCAGACCGGAATGGAAACCAGAGGAGCGGTTACTATCCTTGTGCGCAGCCCTCCTGCATGATTTGGGTCATGGTCCTTTCTCTCATTCTTTTGAAAAAGTGTTTGATCTGGATCATGAGCAATTCACGCAGCAGATAATCGTCGGCGATACGGAAGTGAATAAGATCCTCCTTAGAGTTGGGCGTGATTTTCCAAAAAAAGTGGCAGAAGTCATCGCGAAAACCTATAAAGGCAAATTAGTAGTCAGCCTGATTTCAAGTCAGATCGATGCTGATAGAATGGACTATTTACAGCGTGATGCTTATTTCACTGGCGTGAGTTATGGACATTTCGATATGGAAAGGCTTTTGCGTGTGATGAGGCCAAGGGAAGAACATGCCGTCATAAAGCAGAGCGGGATGCATGCGGTTGAGGATTATATCATGAGTCGCTACCAAATGTATTGGCAGGTTTATTTCCATCCAGTTACGAGAAGTGCGGAGGTCATACTTACCAAGATCCTACATAGGGCGAAACATTTATATGAATCCGGTTATGAGTTTGCTCAAGAACCGCACCATTTTTATTCATTGTTCAAGGGAGAAGTGACTTTAACGGACTATTTGAAAATGGATGAATCGGTGATGCTCTATTATTTCGAAGCATGGGAAGAGGAAAACGATGCGATTTTAAAAGATTTATGCACTCGCTTCGTTAACCGTAAACTATTTAAATATGTGGAATTCCATCCGTCGAACAGTCAAATGAACAGATTGATGGAATTAAGGACGCTATTCAAGAAGGCAGGCATCGATCCGGATTATTATCTTGTCGTCGATTCCTCATCAGATCTGCCGTATGATTTTTACCGGCCAGGTGAGGAAGAGGAGAGACTTCCGATTCACTTGCTTAAAAATAATGGCGAAATTCGTGAATTATCACGTGAATCCGAAATTGTCGATGCAATTTCAGGGAAAAGAAGAACGGATCATAAGTTGTATTATCCAGCGGATTTATTGCGTGATGAATCTACGAAGAAAAATATTAAAAAACAGATCCGCAAGCTTTTGGAGCTATCGGATTAAAGTGGTACATTTTTGGTGAGGAGTGACGGGCCTTGTTTAAGGATCATGCAAACATTATCAATGCAATTTCTACTGCCGGTGAAATCTCGGGTCGAAAAAAATTACAAAAAATCGTTTATATCGCGAAGAAGCTGTCCTTCCCATTTCATGAAAAGTTTCAATTTCACTTTTATGGACCGTATTCGGAGGAGTTGACCTTACGGATTGAAGAGCTCTGCGAAATGGGCTACTTGAATGAAGTAAGGGAAAAAAAAGCAGGCTATTATCAATATTGTTATTCGATAACGGATGCCGGCCAGGATTTCCTATCCATACAGGAAGTGGAGATGCCGGCACTTGAGGCATGCTTACAGGATATGAACGAACAGAATGCCAGGTTTTTGGAGCTGGTTTCAACGGTATTATACTTCGACACGCTTGAAAAAGAGGAAGTCACCGAGAAGATTTTTACGCTGAAAAGCAAACAAAAATATACCCTTGAAGAAATTGATGAGGCATATGAATATATTGAGCAGTTAAAAACAAAAGCTAAGCCGAATTGATGGCTTAGCTTTTCCCCATTATGTAGATCTTATAGATCGCTTTTACGGACACCGGCTACTGCTAAATGATTTTTTGACATTTCTTCAATGAAAATCGTCACGGCTTCAGCTGGTGCTCCAGTTGTTTCCGTCACGGCTGCAGTCACCTTTTCGACTAAAGCCTTTTTTTGTTCGTCTGTACGGCCTTCAAGCATTTTGACTGTTACATATGGCATCTCTTTTCCCCCCTTCCTCTCTTATCTTGTAGTGTTTCACAATGGAAAAAGAATTGCAAGACACGGAAGTCAGAGTTTTTTCACTTCTTGAGCTTTTGATGTATACTAACGGTATTAAACATTGGGGGAGAAGCTATCGATGCAATTCTTGGAGCAAATAGAACGGTTTTTGGTTTATCCTTTGGAAAAGCTTCCATATGTCATTGTGTCACTGTTGATCGCATTTACGGTTCATGAATTTTCCCATGCGTATGTGGCCTATAAGTTCGGTGACCCGACAGCAAAGAATGAAGGGAGAGTCACGTTGAATCCGATTTCACATTTGGATCCAATCGGAACTCTGTTGATATTGATAGCCGGATTTGGTTGGGCGAGACCCGTACCGGTCAATCGTTTTCATTTCAAGAATCCAAAATTGGCAGGAGTGCTCGTCTCTTTTGCCGGTCCGTTCAGTAATTTGCTTGTTGCAATTTTGGGGTATTTGATTTTTTACGGGTTGCTGGCGGCAGGCGTTGGACCTGAGTTACCATTTTTCGTCGAGCCCTTCTTAAATATACTCATAAATTTAAATGTCCTTTTATTTGTATTTAATCTGTTACCGCTGCCGCCTCTCGATGGTTATAGGATCGTTCAGGATCTTGTTTCCGCAGACTTGCGGGCAAAAATGACCCAGTATGAACAATATGGCTCCCTTATTTTTTTGATTCTGATCATCACACCGCTGAGTCAATATACAATTAGACCGGTTTTGGATACTGGCATTAAATTTGTAGGAGGCACCTTGAGTCAATTTTTTTCACTTTTGTTTTTTTAACCAATAATAAGGAATGACAAACAATAAAGGGGGATATGAACATGGAAGAACAACCAAAGAAAAAGGTAGGCTTCAATATTATAAAAAACGACCCAACAGAAGGCCATGGCGGATATGGGGCAGGGGTATTAACACTCGATAATATTTCCCCGGTCATCATCGATGTGGATGCGGGTGAAGCAGAGGTCGATATCGGTGCGATGCACGCAAGGAGTGCAGTGGAAAAAGGGATCAAGTTCTTAAAGACTAAAGAGGAAGTCCCGAATGCCAAACCCTACTGGCTTGTTTGGGTGACCATTGAAGCCACTCAAAATGGTCCGCACTATGCAGGTGTGACAGCATGTGAAATGACGGTCGACAGGTCAATTAGACGCGGTTACAAATCGCTCCCGGTGCATGTTAACCGGATGGATAAATCGCTAAAACGGAAGATCATCGTTGAGGACATGGATGATAAATCAAAACGTGTGCTTGCAGACTTCCTGAAAAACCATGATGCGGGAATGTGGGAGCGTTCTTCAGATCAGCTGAAGGAGTCATTGACGGTTTGAATCTCGTTTGATGGATGAAATGTTAAGTTTAGTGAAAAATGCACTTGTAGGAAAGCGATAAAATCAGTAAACTTAAAGACAGCAGTTTAGTCACTGTGGAACTAGGACAGAAAAACCCCCGAAGCCTCTGCAGGCTTCGGGGGTTTTTCGTTATCCCCAAGGTTTTAAGATTTTCTTGTACCAAGGGGCCTTTTTAAGTTCTTCTTCTTTTGGGGCATGTTTCGGATTCCCGCCCTTAAAGTGCTCGGCACAGTATTCGACAGGCTCGGTTCCTTTAACATAATAAGTCATTCTTGAGACGGGACAATCCTTTGTGGCCAATTTTCCGCTTACGGGATTCACGTTTACCCCGATTACGTTTTCGGTTTCCTTAAATGATTTTGCCGGTTCACCTTTTAGACCCTTTTCCATATAGGAAGCCCAGATTTTCTTTGCATAGCCTTTTTCAGCAGGGATCTCGATTTTTTTGCCTTGGTCATACCCAGTCCATACTCCTGCTACAAGCTCTGGTGTGTAACCGATCATCCAGCTATCCGTCGGGGTCGAGCCTGATTTGCCGGCATATGGGCGGGTCAGCTGGGAACTGATGGTGCTGCCGGTCACTTTCGTATAGCCATTTAACGTTTCATCGAAAACACCTGTAAGCATCTGGGTCATGACAAATGCCTTGTCCTTATCCAGAATCTGTTTGGGTTTCTCCTTTTCATCAAAAATCACTTCACCTTTTTGATTTTCCACCTTTTTGATAAACACGGGTTCAACCTTCTTGCCGCCATTAGCCAGAATGCTGTATGCGTTCACCATTTCAATCGCCCTAACACCTGACGTACCGAGTGCCAGGGAAGGGACGGCATCCATCTTTGCCGTGATTCCGAATCGGCGCGCCGTATCGACCAATGACTGTTCCCCAAGGAACAAATGCGTTTTTACGGCAAAGATATTATCGGAAAGAGCAATGGCCTGAGCCATCGTGATTTCGCCTTCCGCATATTGATGGTTATAATTATGCGGTGTGTAAGATGAGTGACCATCATCGAAAGAAAAGGTAGTTGTCTCGCTTTTCAAGGTGGTGGATGGTGTGAAACCATTCTCCAGCGCTGAATAGTATAGCAATGGCTTCATGGTTGAACCAGGCTGGCGAACGGCCTGTGTGGCCCGATTGAATGGAGACTCGGAATAATCTTTACCGCCGACCAGCGCACGGACCTCCCCGGTATCCGGATCCATTGCCACTATCGAGGCTTGAATGCCTGAAGACTTGGGTATGGTACTGGAAAGGACCTCTTCGGCAGCTCCCTGCTGGGTTTCGTCCAGTGTCGTATACACCTTAAGGCCGCCGAGCTCGATCGTCCGGTCATCTAAATGAAGCTGAGATTTTAAAGCCTGCTTGACGGCATCCTGGAAATAGGGAGCGGTCTTCTTGGTGACCGTTCCGTGTTCCCCTTTTAATGTAAGGGATGTTCGCAGAGCTTCCGCGATATCCTTGTCTGAAACGTAGTTTTTGCTTTTCATGGATTGCAGGACAACTTTCTGCCTAGATTTCGCTTTTTCAAAGTTATCCAATGGAGAATAATTTGACGGCCCTTTTGGTATTCCGGCCAGCATGCTCGCTTCAGGAAGAGTCAGATCCTTGGCATCCTTGCCAAAGTAATATTGACTTGCAGCTTGGGCTCCATATGCGCCATGGCCATAGTAAATCGTATTTAAATAGCCTTCTAGAATTTCCTTTTTGGAGTAGTTCATTTCTAAACGTATCGTATAAAAGGCCTCATTAAGTTTACGCGACCACGTTTTGTCATGCCCAAGAAACAGGTTCCGGGCATACTGCTGGGTAATGGTGCTTGCACCCTGGACCTTGGACATTGCCTTAATATCGGCAAGGATGGCACCGCCGATCCGCTTTATATCAAATCCATAATGAGTGTAAAATTGGCGGTCTTCAACGGCGACAGTCGCTTTGATGAGCTGTGGTGAAATCGACTCCATTCCGGCCCAATAACGCTTCTGGCCATTATCTGTTTCACCGATCACATTTCCATCATCACTGTAATAGAGAGTGGACTGCGGCACGACCAAAGGAGGCGGACCTAATATTTTTGCGTAAATCAGTAAAGAGAGAAGCAATACAAAGAGTATTGTCAGCCCGATTGCGGCAAGGATAATGAAGGCCCGTACATATTTAGTTGTCCTTTTAAATCGTTCGCTTGGAATCAATTCCATTGCTTTCACCTCTCTTATCGGGTAAGAATCTAGTATCTATTACTATTATGGAAAAAAAAGAAAATTTTAAACATAAGAACTGCATTTAAGAAATTTATCTTGCAATTCTGCTAGATTCGTCTATAATTTTTCTAGCTAATGACTATACCGATTTTGGGGAACCTATAAGGTGACTGACAATATGAAATGGAAAAGGAGCGTTAATAAATGAGCATTTGGTTTACTGAAAAACAAACAGAGAACTTTGGTATTACGATGAAAGTGAATCGTACTTTACATACGGAGCAAACTGAGTTTCAAAAGCTTGATATGATTGAAACGGAAGAGTGGGGCAATATGCTATTGCTGGATGACATGGTAATGACTTCACAGCGCGATGAATTCGTTTACCATGAAATGGTAGCCCATGTTCCTTTATTTACCCATCCTAATCCAGAAAACGTTTTGGTTGTAGGTGGAGGGGACGGAGGAGTTATCCGTGAAATCCTTAAACACCCAAGCGTAAAAAAAGCTACATTGGTGGATATCGATGGGAAAGTCATCGAATACTCAAAGAAATACCTGCCGGAAATTGCAGGCATGCTTGAAGATCCGCGTGTAGACGTACAAGTTGGGGATGGCTTCATGCACATCGCCAAAAGTGAAAATGAATATGACGTGATCATGGTTGATTCAACTGAACCTGTCGGACCTGCTGTCAATTTATTCACAAAAGGTTTTTATGCCGGGATTTCCAAAGCTTTGAAAGAAGACGGGATTTTTGTGGCACAATCCGACAACCCTTGGTTTAAAGCGGACTTAATTCGCGATGTACAACGTGATGTGAAAGAGATATTCCCAATCACGAGCCTGTATTTAGCGAATATCCCGACGTATCCAAGCGGCCTTTGGGCGTTCACGATCGGATCGAAAAAATATAATCCATTAGAAGTGACTGAAGATCGTTTCCATGAAATGGAAACTAAATATTATACAAAAGAACTTCATAAAGCAGCATTCGTTCTGCCTAAATTCGTTCAAGATTTAGTGAAGTAAGGGAGGCGTGGACCATGAAATTCGATGAAGCCTATTCAGGCAATGTATTCATTAAAAGCCACCCTGTTTTTGAGGAATCTGAAGCTGTGCTATACGGCATGCCGATGGACTGGACGGTAAGTTTCCGTCCGGGTTCTCGCTTCGGCCCTACCCGGATTCGTGAAGTTTCGATTGGTTTGGAAGAGTACAGCCCGTATTTAGATCGTGAATTAGAGGAAGTTAAATTCTTTGATGCCGGGGATATTCCATTACCATTCGGCAATCCGCAGCGCAGTATCGATATGATTGAAAAATTTGTCGACAGCTTGTTGGATGCAGGTAAGTTCCCAATGGGTATGGGAGGGGAACATCTTGTCACATGGCCTGTCATCAAAGCCATGTTCAAAAAGTATCCCGATATGGCCATCATCCATATGGATGCACATACAGATTTACGTGAGGATTATGAGGGAGAGCCGCTTTCCCATGCGTCCATCATCCGTAAATCCGCAGAACTTATCGGCCCGAAAAATGTATACTCTTTCGGCATTCGTTCCGGTTTGAAGGAAGAATTCCAATGGGCAAAAGAAAATGGCATGCACATCTCTAAATTTGAAGTTCTTGAACCTTTGAAAGAAGTACTGCCGCAGTTAGCTGGCCGTCCTGTATATGTGACGATCGACATCGATGTTCTTGACCCTGCGCACGCGCCGGGAACAGGCACCGTTGATTGTGGAGGCATCACTTCCAAAGAGCTTTTAGCTTCGATTCATGAGATAGCACGGTCTGAAATAAATGTGGTCGGCTGCGATTTAGTAGAAGTCGCACCAATCTATGATCCATCCGAGCAAACTGCGAATACGGCGAGCAAGCTGATTCGCGAAATGATTCTAGGGTGGGTTCAAAAAGGTTAATGATGGAAGACTTGACTGTTCCTGTTTTTTTAGCGGGAATGGTCTTTTTTTATCCGTGGATAGAATTAAGGGCTCTTTTTGAATAATTCCGCCCAATGAGTCATTATTGCGTTAAAATCAAATGGATTGCAACAACATGATTTCGACAGTTCATCCTCACACTTTTGGTTTAACACTTTATTTTCCGCTCCAAGTTGAAACTTCCTTGAAGAATATTTATACTTATAAAGTTAAGAACCACATGATGAAGGAAGTGTAGCTTTGACTCTTCATGATATAGATAAGCATGCTATTAAAGTGACTTTACAGACAAAAATCAAGCACGGTTCAGAAACGGAAACGTATGAGCTGGTCACATTTGGTACAAAAATGTATAAAGGTGCAGATTTATATTTGCAATATAAAGAGGAAAATGAAACCGGTCAAACACAAACGACCATCAAGCACAAACCGGATGAAACGATCCTGCTTAGAAATGGTGCCATTAAAATGAGGCAGCTTTTCCGCCTGCAGGAAGCGACAAATGGGCATTACGAAAGTATATATGGCAGGTTAGGATTACGGACGACCGCGAAGAAGATCCATCATCAATGGGATGAGCAGGCCAAACAAGGGAAACTTGTCCTTAAATATACGTTACATATGCAGGGAAGCGAACCCGGTCAATATGAGATGACTATTTCCTACAAGGAGGAAGCATAACGCATGAATATAGTAAAAGAGGTACAGGAAAAACTGAAAGAAGAGATTAAAGCGGCAGTCATTAAAGCCGGTTTAGCAACAGAAGAGCAAATTCCGAATGTTGTATTGGAGCTGCCAAGAGATAAGACTCACGGAGATTATTCCACGAATATGGCCATGCAATTAACGAAGATTGCAAAGAAAGCGCCAAAGATGATAGCAGAGGCAATCATCGAAAACTTTGACAATTCAAAAGCATCCATCGAAAAAATTGAAATTGCAGGACCGGGTTTTATCAATTTCTACATGGATAATGCTTATTTGACAGAACTGGTTCCTGTCATTTTGAAAGTGGATGAAGCATATGGGGAAAGTGACTTTGGTAAAGGCGAAAAAATCCAAGTGGAGTTCGTTTCCGCGAACCCGACCGGTGATCTCCATCTTGGTCATGCCCGTGGTGCAGCAGTAGGCGATACGCTATGTAATATCCTAGCTAAAGCAGGTTATGATGTTTCACGTGAATACTATATCAATGATGCAGGTAACCAAATCAATAATTTGGCCATTTCCATAGAAGCCCGTTATTTCCAGGCACTTGGACTCGAAAAGGATATGCCTGAGGGCGGTTATCATGGCGAAGATATCATTGGCATCGGTAAGACGCTTGCAAGTGAGTATGGGGATAAATATGTAAATGCCGATGAGAAGGAACGTTTTGAATTTTTCCGTGAGTACGGCTTGAAATATGAAATGGAAAAACTGAAAACGGACTTGGGTAATTTCCGTGTCGGATTTGATGTATGGTACTCCGAGACATCCCTTTATCAAGACGGTAAAATTGATGAAGCACTTAAAGTGTTGAGGGAAAGGGGCCATGTTTACGAGGAAGATGGGGCTACATGGTTCCGCTCTACGGAATTAGGCGATGATAAAGACCGGGTGCTTATTAAGCAGGATGGGTCTTACACATATCTGACACCGGATATTGCCTATCACCGTAATAAATTGGAACGCGGCTTTGAAACGCTGATCAATATCTGGGGTGCAGATCACCACGGCTATATCCCTCGTATGAAAGCGGCGATCGAAGCATTAGGGTACAACCGCGAGCAGCTTGAAGTGGAAATCATCCAGCTTGTTCACCTGTACAAGGATGGCGAGAAAATGAAGATGAGTAAACGTACCGGTAAAGCAGTTACGATGCGTGACCTGATTGATGAAGTGGGTCTGGATGCAACACGTTATTTCTTTGCAATGAGAAGTGCGGATACTCATATGGACTTTGATTTAGATCTTGCGGTCTCACAATCCAATGAAAACCCGGTTTATTATGCACAGTATGCCCACGCCCGTATTTCCAGCATTTTGCGCCAAGGTGTGGAACAAGGGATCAGCTATGAAGGAGTCTCTGATTTCTCTGCCCTATCTACTGAAAAAGAAGTGGAGCTTTTGAAGAAATTAGGAGAATTCCCGCAGGCAATAGCGGAAGCAGCCGAAAAACGGATGCCTCACCGTATGACGAATTATATATTCGACCTAGCTTCTACATTCCACAGTTTCTACAATGCAGATAAGGTTCTGGATGTTGAAGAAATGGAAAGAAGTAAGGCGCGTCTTGGACTGGTCAAATCCGTCCAAATTACGTTAAAGAATGCATTGGCTATCATCGGGGTTTCGGCACCGGATAAAATGTAATGGAAAAAAGCGGCTGTTTCTAGCGAAACAGCCGCTTTTTTTAGGTTATTTAGCACTCAATGGCTCCGCCGCTCACCCTTTTTACACCTCGAATCTTAGCCATATCTTCAATCAGCTGCAACATTGCCCGATCCTTCATCTTGGCCTCGATCATGAAATCCACGTCCTGTCCAAGATCCTTAAGCACTTTAAAAAGGGGCATGATGAAGTCCAAATCGATATAATCTGCATGCGAGCGAAATTCACCTGCCGATTTTGGGGATGAAATATGAATCTTTGGTACCGCCCCTGCTTGATTCCAAGTGGTGAACACCTCGGTGAGCAGTTCGTTAAGCGGCTCATCTGAAAGGTTTGCGAGATGATGGTGATAATCGAATACAAGCGGGATTCCCTCCCTTTTACATACGCCAAGGGTTTCAGATGCTGTATAGGTTTTATCATCATTCTCCAAAGTCATTCTTTTCTTGATGTGCATAGGCAGCGATTTAAGGTTGTCATGAACCCTTACAAGGGCGGACTCTTTATCACCATAGGCCCCACCGACATGGATATTGATGAAAGAGGTGTCCGCAATGCCCATTGCATCAAGCATTTTATAATGGAACTCCATATCTTTCACGGCATTTTGTGTGATCTCGGGCTTAGGGCTGGTGAACAGCGTAAACTGATTGGGATGAAAGCTGAGCCTCATCTTGTGTGCAGTGGCCCAATCGCCAAGCTGTTTCCACTCTTTCTTAAAAGGAGTGACGAAATCCCATTCGATTTCGGGATGTGTGGCTAAAGGAACAATGGAACTGGACATCCGGTATACTTCTATTTGGTGTGCCGTGTTATATTGAAGGACCCTTAAGGTATTTTCAATGTTCTGCCTTGTCACATCCAGGAGCTTTTCCATTCCTTTTTCTGCGCCAAGTGTGCTATATCGCTTGAAAGTAAGTGTCTTAGCCGGAGAAGCCTCCCATAAACAGGTGGCATTGGATACGAACCCAAATCTTATTTTCATTATATTTTTCTCCTTGAGCAAAGGGTTGTCAAAGAAAAGGAGAAAGGATGGAAGCCAGCGATTCTTTTGCTGAACGGACTACATTCATGCTGGAAAGAGCGTCCCCGTTCAGCGGCTTGGATTCGGCCAGGTCCACTGCCAATTCCTTTTCTACATCTTTTATAAATGTCCGGTCAAATACGGTGCAGTTCATTTCACTATTTAAAAAACAACTGCGTTTATCAAAATTAGCCGTACCGATATCACACATTATGTCATCGATCAGCATCACTTTAGAATGGTAGAACCCTCTTTGAAATTGCATGATTTCCGCCCCGTCTTTTATTAGTACCCGAAAATAGGGAAAAGAAGCTTCTTTTACAAGGGCGTGGTCTGAAATTTCAGGTACGATGACCGTAACGGAAACATTGCGTGCAAGGGCATCCCTCAATTCCTGAAATAAAGTTTCACTGGGAATGAAGTATGGAGTCCCGATAATGATTTTTTTAGTCGCTTGACGAATCATATGTGTCAGTGACTGTTCAAGATCACTGCCATTCGAGACGACAAACTGATGGGCCTGCGTCCCGGGAGTCAATGTCGGAAAATAGGCAGGCGTTCCTCTGTAATCCTCGTTTGTATCATAGAACCAATCCGAGAGGAAGACTTCCTGAAGGTCCTTTACACCTTCCCCGGTCATTTTTAAATGGTAATCCCTCCATGGGTTCAGCTTCTCCCCTTGGTTTATATACTCCTTACCGATATTAAAGCCGCCAAGATAGCCGATTTTTCCATCTATCACCGAGATCTTACGGTGATTTCTTTTTTGTATGGTATAGAAAAGGAAGGGGAGTTTCGGTTTAAAGCTGAAAGAAAAATGAACGCCGCTTTCAGTCAGTTCCTGAATGGTTTGGCGGGACATCTTTTTACTCCCTATCCAATCGACTAAAAGCCGCACTTCCACGCCCTCTTCCGCTTTTGACTGCAGTAACTTCAAAAAGTCCTTGCTGAATTTATCGTTTTTTACTATATAAAAAAGGATATGGATGGAATCCTGAGCTTGCCTGACTTCCTTGATATAATCTTCAAACAGGATTTTCCCTGATGTGAATACAGTTATTTCGCTATTCCGAGGCGGATATTTAATGTTGGTTGCGTGCTTCAAATAACGGTTATGCCCTACCTTAAGATCAACCCAGCACCAAGAGAAAATCAATAAAAATATAGAGGCAATCGTGGTGATTATCTTCAAAAAAAATCCCCCCTAAATGATTATATTTAGTTTGGCTCTAATTCCCTGTCAGTAACCATTAAAAAGGGGGAAAGGGTCTTCATTTTTTTTGAATGCAGAAGGGTAATGCATGGATTTGTCGAATTATATAATTAAGGGGCAGAAAAATTAAATGGTTTTTAAAAGAAAAAAGTTGACTGAATGCTCATTCATTATATAATGGAATTAATCAAATTTCAGAAAAATGCCAAATTTCCCATAATGGTACCTGGCATTTTGTAATTTACTAAAGAGGGGGAAAGACTGCATGGAAATGAATGGTTTACTGTGGATCAACTTAGTTGCATTCCTGCTTGTAACCGCTTACGCCGCCGGTTTGTTTGTCTATTTGATAAAGACTCGTATTGCTTATATAAAACTTGGCAAAAAAGTGGAATTCGATAACCGTGTAAAAGATCGTCTTGTCAAAATAGGGGTGTATGTATTTGGACAGAAGAAGCTCTTTAAAGATAAAAAGAGCGGGATCATTCATGCCTTGTTATTTTATGGTTTCATATTAGTGCAATTTGGTGCACTTGATTTTTTCGTTAAAGGCTTAAGGCCGGGGTGGCATTTACCGTTCGGCCCTGTTTATCCGGCCTTTACTTTCTTCCAGGAAATTGTGACGCTTACCGTTCTTGTTGCAATCCTATGGGCGGCATACCGCCGTTATGTCGAAAAGCTTGTTCGCTTGAAAAGGGATTTCAAAGCAGGTTTGGTTGTCATCTTCATTACCGGTATCATGATCACCGTACTACTGGGGAATGGAATGGGAATGATCTGGCATGGACACGATGCAACCTGGTCAGAGCCAGTCGCATCGAGCATTGCATTTCTATTCGGCTGGATGGGGACAACAGCGGCAACCGTCGTTTTTTATGTAGCTTGGTGGCTGCATTTACTGATCATATTATCTTTCCTTGTTTATATCCCGCAATCTAAGCACGCTCATTTGATTGCCGGTCCAATAAATGTATTCCTTAATCGCCTGGACAATCCGGGGAAATTGAAACCGGTTGATTTGGAAGAAGAGATTCTCGACAAAGAAGGCAATCAATATTACGGTGCCAAATATATCGAGGACTTGACGCAATATCAAATGGTGGACCTCTATGCCTGTGTGGAGTGCGGTCGCTGTACGAATATGTGCCCGGCCACAGGTACCGGGAAAATGCTGTCCCCGATGGATATCATAATCAAGATGCGTGACCATTTAACTAATACAGGCGCTGCCGTTACAACGAAGCAGCCATGGGTGCCATCTTTTGTTTTTGGAAATACGAAGGGAAATAAGATCGCTCTGGCTGGTGCCGCGCAGGGGGTGCAGGAATCAGCTGCAGCAACTGAAGCATACAGTCCGAGCCTGATTGGCGAAGTCATTACAGAAGAAGAACTTTGGGCTTGCACCACATGCCGGAACTGTGAAGATCAATGCCCGGTAATGAATGAACATGTCGACAAAATCATTGATATGCGCCGTTATCTAGTGCTTACTGAGGGCAGACTTGATCCCGATGCACAGCGTGCCATGACGAATATCGAGCGTCAAGGGAACCCGTGGGGATTGAACCGTAAAGAGAGAGAAGATTGGCGGAGTCTTCGGGAAGATGTCAGCGTCCCAACCGTGAAGGAATTAAAAAAGGCAGACGAAGAATTCGAGTATTTATTTTGGGTGGGTTCAATGGGGTCATACGATAACCGAAGCCAGAAGATTGCCCTTTCCTTTGCTAAATTATTGAATGAAGCGGGCGTCACATTTGCAATTCTCGGAAATAAGGAGAAAAACTCAGGGGATACTCCACGTCGATTGGGTAATGAGTTTGTTTTTCAGGAACTTGCCATGAAAAATATAGAAGAATTCCAAAAGAATGAAATAACGAAAATCGTGACGATCGATCCGCATGCATACAATATCTTTAAGAATGAGTATCCGGATTTTGGCTTGGAAGCGGAAGTGTATCACCATACTGAGCTGTTGGCCAAACTTGTCAGTGAAGGCAGGCTGGTGCCGCAGTATCCGGTGAATGAGACGATTACATTCCACGATTCCTGTTACTTGGGAAGGTACAATGAAGTTTACAGCCCGCCGCGTGAAATCTTACAATCCATTGATGGAGTGAAACTTATTGAGATGGAGCGTAACCGTGAGAAGGGTATGTGCTGCGGAGCTGGAGGCGGTTTGATGTGGATGGAAGAAGAAACTGGAAACCGCATTAATGTCGCCCGTACCGAACAGGCGCTGGCCGTCAGTCCAACAGTGATTAGCTCAGGATGTCCTTATTGCCTGACCATGCTATCTGATGGGACGAAGGCAAAAGAAGTTGAGGAAAATGTTAAAACGTATGATGTAGCTGAACTACTCGAAAAAGCGGTCATTGGTGAAAATAAATCGATTGCCTCTTAATTTTAAATGGAATTGCCTGCTTCCTCTAAATGAGATTCAAATGGAAGCAGGCAATATTTTCAATATTTATAAACTAAATATTTTCATTTTTGAGAAAAATGTGTAATATAATATAATATTAAGCGCTTACAACACTATTTTTTTAACTCCAAATTGAGCGAGCGTTCAATCAATGTTACTTATAGGGGGAAATAATGATGGCGAAAACAGTGATTATTAGCGGTGTGAGAACACCTTTTGGTAAATTCGGTGGTGGTCTTAGCAGTTTGACGGCATCACAGCTTGGTGGAATAGCAATCAAAGAGGCACTTGTTCGGGCAGGGATTGAAGGAAGCCAAGTGGACGAGGTCATCATGGGGAATGTGCTTCAAGCAGGCCAAGGCCAAATACCGTCCCGCCAGGCAGCCCGTCATGCTGGATTGCCTTGGGAAGTGAAAACGGAAACCATTAATAAAGTATGCGCATCAGGACTTCGCAGTGTCACATTGGCTGATCAGATCATTCGCTTAGGTGAAGAAGAAATCATTGTTGCCGGCGGAATGGAATCGATGAGCAATGCACCTTATATCCTTCCAAAAGCAAGGTGGGGCCTAAGGATGGGTGATGGGGAACTGAAGGATACGATGATATCGGATGGACTTAGCTGCAGTTTTACGGGCGTCCATATGGGGACTTACGGTAACAGTACAGCCGAGGATCTTGAAATCACCCGTGAGGAACAAGATAACTGGGCTTATGAGAGTCACCAAAAAGCGATAAAAGCAATCGATGGCGGAATTCTTGCAGAAGAAATCATTTCCGTACAAGTGCCGGTCCGAAAAGGCGAACCAATTACCATCGAACATGATGAAGCCCCAAGAAAAGATACATCTGCCGGAAAGTTGGCTAAACTAGGTCCAGCTTTCAATAATGAGGGGACCATTACGGCTGGTAATGCACCAGGTGTCAATGACGGGGCGGGTGCTCTCGTATTGATGAGTGAGGAACGTGCTGAAAAAGAAGGGAAAACGCCTTTTGCCTATATTTTAGCTCATGCAGAAGTGGCAGTGGAAGCAAAGGACTTCCCTAAAACGCCAGGTCTGGTCATAAATGACCTTCTGAAGAAGACAGGTAAATCGATAGAGGAAATTGATTTATTTGAAGTGAATGAAGCATTTGCTGCGGTTGCATTGGCCAGCGGGAAAATTGCCAACATCGAGCCAGGAAAAGTGAATGTAAACGGAGGGGCCGTAGCATTAGGTCACCCAATCGGGGCAAGTGGTGCCCGCATCATCATTACGCTGATGCATGAACTGAAACGCCGCGGAGGGGGATTGGGCATCGCAGCGATCTGTAGTGGCGGCGGTCAGGGAGATGCCATTTTAATAGAAGTGCCTAAGCAAGGATAATAGTTTCATAGATAAATGAGGAGGGATATTCCCATGGGCATTCAAAAAGTGATGGTCATTGGTGCGGGACAGATGGGATCTGGCATTGCCCAGGTCTGTGCAATGAGCGGTTATGAAGTTCTTTTACACGATTTAAAAGATGAGTATGTAGAAAAGGGTTTAGGGACTATTGCCAAAAACCTATCGCGGCAGGTTGAAAAAGGGAAAATGGAATCCGAGGAGAAGGATGCAATCCTTTCCCGGCTTACTTCCTCAACGAATTTGAAAAATGCAGCTGCAGTAGATTTGGTGATTGAAGCGGCAGTGGAAAACATGGAAATAAAAACAAGAATATTCGCCGAGTTGGATGAAATCACGCCCCGGCACGTCATTCTTGCATCCAATACTTCTTCGCTACCGATTACCGAGATAGCCGCTGCCACGAAAAGGCCGGAAAAGGTAATTGGCATGCACTTTATGAACCCGGTTCCAGTCATGAAGCTGGTTGAGGTCATCCGCGGCCTTGCTACAGCGGATGAAGTTTATCAAGAGGTTGAAAAGATGGCTGAATCCTTGAATAAGGTACCGGTGGAAGTCAATGATTTTCCAGGTTTTGTAGCGAATCGGATTTTGATGCCGATGATCAATGAGGCCATCTATACACTTTATGAGGGCGTCGCTACTAAAGAAGCGATCGATGACGTAATGAAACTGGGCATGAACCATCCGATGGGCCCGCTTACGCTAGCTGACTTCATCGGCCTGGATACATGCTTGTATATAATGGAAACCCTTCACCAAGGACTGGGAGACGATAAATACCGACCGTGTCCGCTGTTAAGGAAATATGTAAAGGCAGGGTGGTTAGGCAAGAAATCAGGACGGGGCTTTTATGAATATAACTAATCATGGAAAGATGTGCAGCCAGGGAGGGATGTAGGATGAATTTCAAGTTTACCGAAGAACATGAAATGATGCGGAAAATGGTAAGCTCTTTTGCGGAGAATGAGATCACTCCTCATATCGAGGCAATGGAAACAGGCGTGTTTCCAAAAACGATTCTGCAAAAAATGGGTGAGCTTGGTTTGATGGGAATTCCGATTTCAGAAGAATACGGTGGCGCGGGTATGGACTTCATGTCTTATATCATTGCCATCAATGAGATTTCCAAAGTAAGTCCCACTCTCGGTGTCATACTGTCCGTTCATACATCTGTTGGCACAAATCCAATCGTTTATTTTGGAACGGAAGAGCAGAAGCGAAAGTATGTGCCTAAGTTAGCCGCTGGTAAAAATTTAGGGGCCTTTTGTTTGACTGAGCAAAGCTCAGGTTCCGATGCTGCGAGTTTGAAATCGAAGGCAGTGGCAGTAAAGGAAGGCGGACAATATCGAATAAATGGGTCCAAGGTTTTTATCACCAATGGCGGGGAAGCGGATGTGTTCATTGTTTTTGCCTCGACCGACCCACAGAAGGGAAGCAAGGGAATCTCTGCTTTTATTGTAGAAAAAGGGACGCCGGGCTTAATCATCGGTAAAGATGAACGTAAAATGGGCCTTCATGGTTCGAGCACCGTGCAGGTGACGTTCGAGGATATGAAAGTCCCTGCAGCCAATCTCCTAGGTAAGGAAGGGGAAGGTTTTAAGATCGCCATGGCCAACTTGGATGCTGGAAGGATCGGGATTGCCGCTCAAGCGCTAGGAATTGCTGAGGGTGCCATGGAACATGCTGTCCGATATGCAAAAAGCAGGGAGCAATTCGGAAAACCCATTGCAGAACAGCAAGGGATTGGTTTCAAACTGGCCGAAATGGCAACGAGCATAGAAGCTTCAAGGTTACTCGTCTATCGCGCGGCGTTTTTACGCTCACAGGGATTAAAGTCCGGTAAAGAGGCGGCAATGGCTAAGCTATTCGCTTCGAGGACGGCCGTTGAGGTGGCGATAGAAGCAGTCCAAGTGTTCGGGGGCTATGGATATACAACGGATTATCCGGTCGAACGATATTTCAGGGATGCAAAGGTAACTGAAATTTATGAGGGTACAAGCGAAATACAGAGGATGGTCATCAGTAAAAGTCTGTAATTACGAGAAATTTAGGAGGCATTGCCATGCAATTTAAACTAACGGAAGAACATGAAATGATCAGGAAAATGGTGCGCGACTTTGCCCAGAATGAAGTGGCTCCGACTGCTGCCGAGAGGGATGAAGAAGAACGATTCGACCGTGAAATCTTCGATAAAATGGCTGAACTTGGATTGACCGGGATTCCGTGGCCTGAGGAATACGGCGGAATTGGAAGTGATTACTTAGCGTATTGCATAGCGGTTGAGGAACTTTCCCGCGTTTGCGCTTCTACTGGGGTGACTTTATCAGCCCATACTTCGCTCGCAGGATGGCCAATATATAAGTTTGGCACTGAAGAACAAAAACAAAAATACCTTCGCCCGATGGCACAAGGTGAAAAAATCGGTGCATATGGCCTTACTGAGCCCAGCTCAGGCTCAGACGCCGGAGGGATGAGAACGACTGCAAAGCTTGTGGGTGATGAATATGTTATCAGCGGTTCCAAAATCTTCATTACGAACGGCGGGATTGCGGATACATATGTCGTCTTTGCATTGACGGATCCTGAATCGAAGCAAAAAGGAACGAGTGCTTTTATCATTGAAAAGGACTTCCCGGGCTTCAGTGTTGGTAAAAAAGAGAAGAAGCTTGGAATCCGTTCATCACCGACTACGGAAATCATCTTTGATGAGTGCCGTGTTCCTAAAGAAAATCTCCTTGGAAAAGAAGGGGAAGGCTTTAAAATCGCGATGATGACGCTTGATGGCGGCCGTAATGGAATTGCAGCCCAGGCTGTAGGGATAGCCCAAGGTGCATTGGATGCTGCGGTTGATTATGCAAAAGAGCGCGTCCAATTCGGCAAGCCAATTTCTGCACAGCAGGGAATCGGTTTTAAATTGGCGGATATGGCAACGGGTGTTGAGGCTTCAAGGCTATTAACCTATCAGGCAGCCTGGTTGGAATCAGTGGGCCTTCCTTATGGGAAAGAGTCGGCCATGTCCAAACTTTTTGCCGGAGATACAGCAATGAAAGTGACGACGGAGGCCGTACAGGTTTTCGGGGGCTATGGATATACAAAAGATTATCCAGTGGAGCGGTATATGCGTGATGCGAAAATAACCCAGATTTACGAAGGTACACAGGAAATTCAAAAGCTGGTCATCTCACGGATGGTTACTAAATAGGGTTGAAACTGTGGTTTTCCGATGAGGCTCTGCCTTTACCGGAATTCCCTTTTCAATTTCTTCAGAATATCAATGGTTGAATAATGGGCTTTCAAAAGGAGTTTGGAAATGGAAAAAAGAGAGGTTCTTGCATCTGTAAAGGATGAGCGGCTGGTTGAAAAAAGGCGTACTCAAATGATTAAAGGAGCGGTGACCCTTTTTAAAGAAAAGGGATTTCATCGTACGACTACCAGGGAAATTGCCAAAGCGGCAGGCTTTAGCATTGGCACATTATACGAGTATATCCGGACCAAGGAAGATATATTATATCTCGTTTGTGACTTTATTTATGATGAAGTCCAGGAAAAGCTTCAGAAGGAAATAGAACAGAGTGATGGGACACTTGAAAGCTTGAAGTTGACGATCGCCTATTTTTATAAAGTGATGGATGATATGCAGGACGAAGTGCTTGTCATGTATCAGGAAGTGAAGGCACTGACGAAAGATGCTTTACCATATGTTCTGAATAAAGAACTTCGGATGGTGGGCATGTTCGAAAAAGTGATAACGAAATGTGTTGAGAATGGGGAGCTATCATTAACGGAAAAACAAATAAGCCTTGTTTCACATAACATTTTCGTACAGGGACAGATGTGGAGTTTTAGAAGATGGGCTTTGCATAAACAGTACACGCTTCAAGAGTATGTTGAACTGCAGACGCAATTATTGATTCAAAATGTATCGGGTTCCAAAGTGCACTGATATAAATAAGTTTCAATAAGGGGGAGCTAAATGAGTACAGTTGAGGTGTATAAACCGAAGAACCATATTAGATTCGTTACAGCTTCGAGTTTATTTGATGGACATGATGCATCCATCAATATAATGAGGAGAATCCTTCAGTCCAGCGGGGCGGAAGTAATTCACCTAGGTCATAATCGTTCGGTGGAAGAAATCGTGAATGCGGCCATCCAGGAAGATGTCCAAGGCATAGCCATGTCATCTTACCAAGGAGGACATGTGGAATATTTTAAATATATGTATGACCTGCTGATGGAAAAGGGAGCCGGGCACATTCGGATTTTTGCCGGCGGTGGCGGGGTCATCATCCCTAGGGAAATTAAAGAACTCCATGATTATGGGATTGCCCGTATCTTTTCACCTGATGAAGGGAGGGAATATGGTCTTCAAGGAATGATAAACGTTTTGATGGAGGAGTGTGATTTCTCGACAGTCAAACCATCTTTACAGGAACGTTTTGATGAATTGATTGCCGGGGGAACGAATGCCATTGCCCAATTCATTACCTTTGCCGAAAATAGACTCGATGTTTCACAGGAATCAGCGGCAGCGGTGGAGAGTCTTTTTGAGCAGATCAAGACTTCCGAAAAGAAGGTTCCTGTTCTGGGAATCACGGGGACTGGCGGAGCTGGAAAAAGTTCATTGACTGATGAATTGATACGAAGGTTCATTAACGAAATTCCGGACGAGAGAGTCGCCATTCTATCTGTAGACCCGACCAAACAGAAAACGGGCGGTGCCCTTCTTGGTGACAGGATCAGAATGAATTCGATCTTTTCAGAGCGTGTTTATATGCGGAGCCTAGCCACGCGCCATTCAAAAAGTGAGCTGTCTTTGGCGATAAAGGATGCCATTTCCGTCGTGAAGGCAGCAGGCTTCGATTTAATCATCGTTGAAACGAGCGGGATCGGTCAGGGTGATGCAGAAATTGCCGAAATATGCGATGTATCCATGTATGTAATGACGAGTGAATTCGGTGCTCCTTCGCAACTTGAAAAAATCGATATGATTGATTATGCAGACTTGATAGTCATTAACAAATACGAGCGCAAAGGTTCCGAAGATGCAAAAAACCAAGTTCAAAAGCAATACCAAAGAAGCCGTACGCTTTTTGATCAAGATCCATCTGAAATGCCAGTATACGGTACAATCGCTTCCCAATTCAATGACCCAGGCACCAATGCATTATTCGCTGCACTGATTGAAAAGCTTAATGAAAAATCAGGAACGGCTTGGAGTACGGCCTTTTCGAAAGAAGCGGATGTTTACAAGCAAAATGTCATCATTCCAACTGACCGTCGGTATTATTTACGTGAAATCAGTGATACGGTCAGATCGTATCATAAGCGTGCCGCTGAACAAGTGCGTATTGCCCGGAGGCTTTTCCAGCTTGAAGGAGCCATTGATGCAGTTAAGGAAAATGATAACAACGGCGATATGGTGGCTTCTTTAGAAAAACTGAAAAAGGAAACCGCCTCGAATTTATCACCTGAATCTAAAAAAATCCTTTCTGGATGGATCGATTTAAAAGAAAAGTATGCAGGAGAGCAGTTTGTAACGAAAGTAAGGGATAAAGAAATCGTGACAAAGCTGAAAACGAAAAGTTTATCAGGTTTAATGATCCCGAGAGTATCACTGCCGAAATATGTGGATTATGGAGAGATTTTGGGATGGGTATTCCGTGAGAACGTTCCGGGCTTCTTTCCTTACACAGCGGGAGTCTTTCCATTCAAGCGTGAAGGGGAAGACCCTAAGCGGCAATTTGCCGGTGAAGGATCGCCCGACCGTACCAACAGGCGTTTTCATTATTTATCAAAGGATGATACGGCTAAACGGCTAAGCACGGCTTTCGATTCTGTAACTTTATATGGCGAGGACCCTGATCACCGACCTGATATCTATGGAAAGGTAGGAGAAAGCGGAGTCAGCATCTGCACGTTGGATGACATGAAAAAGCTGTATGCAGGTTTTGATCTTTGCCACCCCTCAACCTCTGTATCCATGACCATCAATGGACCGGCACCAATCATTTTGGCCATGTACATGAATACGGCAGTCGATCAGCAGATTCAACGGAAAGAAGAAGAGCTAGGCCGTCCCCTTACAGACGCCGAAGCTGAAGAAGTGCAGGCTTATACGCTTCAGACGGTACGCGGAACTGTTCAGGCGGATATTCTGAAAGAGGACCAAGGCCAGAATACATGCATCTTCTCTACGGAATTTGCTCTAAGGCTAATGGGCGACATTCAAGCATATTTCATCGATCGGAAAGTCAGGAACTATTACTCTGTATCCATTTCTGGATATCACATTGCAGAAGCGGGTGCCAACCCAATTTCACAGCTGGCTTTTACATTAGCGAATGGCTTTACTTACATCGAATATTATTTAAGCCGCGGAATGAATATTGATGACTTTGCCCCGAATTTGTCGTTCTTCTTCTCAAATGGGCTCGACCCGGAATATACGGTGATCGGGAGGGTGGCAAGAAGGATCTGGGCGACAGTCATGCGGGATAAATATGGTGCGAACGACCGCAGCCAGAAGCTCAAATATCATATACAGACTTCCGGGCGCTCGCTTCATGCCCAAGAAATTGATTTTAATGATATCAGAACGACACTTCAAGCTTTAATGGCACTGCAGGACAACTGTAATTCCCTGCATACTAATGCGTACGATGAAGCCATCACGACGCCTACAGAAGAATCCGTGCGCCGGGCAATGGCCATCCAAATGATCATTACGAAGGAGCATGGTCTCTCAAAAAATGAAAACCCGATGCAAGGTGCCTTCATCGTGGAGGAATTGACGGATCTGGTCGAAGAGGCCGTCCTGCAAGAGTTCGATCGCATCAATGATCGTGGCGGTGTGCTGGGTGCAATGGAGACGCAATATCAGCGCGGGAAAATCCAGGATGAATCGATGCATTACGAAATGAAAAAGCATACGGGAGAATTGCCGATCATCGGTGTAAATACGTATTTGAATCCAAATCCTCCTTCCGAAGAAGCGGTGAACAGCATGGAAATTGCCCGTGCAACCAAGGAAGAAAAGGAAGGGCAAATCATAAATCTCCGGGCATTCCAGGAAAGAAATAAGGAGTTCACGGATGAAGCGTTAACTAAACTGAAATTGGCAGCCATGAATGGGGAAAATATCTTTGCTGAGCTCATGAACTGCGTGAGGGTGGCCAGTCTGGGTCAGATAACGAGGGCGTTATATGATGTAGGCGGTCAATATCGAAGAAATATGTAAACTTAGAAGGGGGCTCCGAACGTTTAGGGGCCCTTTTTTTAATAATTCCCGTCTTTTTTAACAAAATGAAGATTTTACCTTATAATTATTCGGAAAAGGGGCAAAAATGAAGAATCAGCCCTATTGGAGTTGAGAAAATGAACCTGAAGATGATTGGGTTGATCATAGGTTACATTCTTGCCATCATTTTTTTATTTGAGCTGTATGAGCATCAATTGGGAGCCATTTCTTTTTTTATCCTGACTGTTGTCTTTTTTACGGCAGCCTATCGTCAGAAATCGAAAAAGAAAAAAAGGAATGATCTTTAGCTTTTGGTTTCCTGTGAATGATAGACAATAAGGTAAATCTGTGAAAGTATCATATAGAACTAGCATAAACCCATTTAGATTGTTTATAATGGAGTATATGTCTAGCAGGAATTGTCGTTATTTTATCGAACTACTGTTTTAGATTATTTTTTTATGTGAAAAAACACGGAATTCAGTGTTTGAATAGAGAAGGGAAGTGCGGAATTTGAGTTTAAAACAATACTCAAAAGAGCAATTATTGGAAATGTCCTTAATAGAGATGGCATATGATTTGTTAGTTGAAAGAAATGAACCGATTCCATTTAAAGACTTAATTAGTGAATTAGCTTCGCTGCACCATTTATCCAAAGCGGAAGTGGAAAAGAAAATTGCCCAATTCTATACGGATTTAAATGTGGATGGCCGTTTCACTTCACTTGGAGACAACCGCTGGGGATTGAAAACATGGTACCCGGTTGACCAAATCGAGGAAGAAGTCGTACATGTTGTAAAACCTAAAAAGAAAAAGAAAGCCAAAAAGGCTGCTGTCGTCATCGATGATTTCGATGAACTTGAAGACGAAGACCTTGACTTTGAAGAGGATATCGATGATCTGGACGAGGATGAAGATGACGACGATGATGATATTCTAGGTTCTCCAGTCATCGACGAAGTGCTTTTGGATGATGACGTGGATGATGACGACGACCTGGAAGAAGAAATAATCGAAGATGATGCATTTGTCCTGGAAGATGATGAGGACGAAGATGAAGACGAAGATGACTTGGATGACTTGAATGAAGAGGATGAGAAATAAATAATCGCCCTTGACTTTTTAAGGCGAAATTTGTAGAATCATTTTTGGGCTCCTTAAAAAAGGACACAATGATTAAATTATATCGCTCCCTTACTTTTTTGTAAGCGGAGCGTTTTTGTTTTTAATGATGGAATGAATAAATGACATCATTTTTTTATTTTTAAAAATGATTTCTCGTAGAATTGTAAAAACTATAGAGAACATATTTATGTTAACTGTCATTTAAGGAAATTTATTCTTGTTCATGTATCCTGCATGACTCTCACTAAAGACCTTTAAGTGATTAATGGTTTGTACTGGTTACGGTTTTTAGCTTTTAACCGCTCATGTGGCGGAAGATTTGATTCAGATTCCGATCTAATGATGTGAAGAACTGAATTGGAAGAAAACATTCTATTAGGAGGATATAAGATGACAAAATATATTTTTGTGACAGGTGGAGTAGTTTCTTCCTTGGGAAAAGGGATTACGGCCGCTTCTTTAGGAAGATTATTAAAAAATAGGGGATTGAATGTTACGATCCAGAAGTTTGACCCTTATATCAACTTGGATCCTGGTACGATGAGTCCATATCAACATGGTGAAGTGTTTGTAACGGATGATGGTGCTGAAACGGATTTGGATTTGGGGCACTATGAGCGTTTCATCGATATCAACCTTGGTAAACACAGCAATGTGACTACAGGCAGAATTTATTCAACCGTCCTGAGAAAAGAACGCCGTGGCGATTATCTAGGTGGAACGGTTCAAGTCATTCCCCATATCACGAATGAAATTAAAGAACGGGTTTTCCGTTCAGGCAATGAAACGAATGCCGACATAGTCATCACTGAAATTGGCGGTACTGTAGGGGATATCGAGTCTCTTCCATTCCTTGAAGCGATTCGCCAAATCAAGAGTGATATCGGCATCAATAATGTTATGTATATCCACTGTACACTGGTTCCCTACATCAAAGCTGCAGGTGAAATGAAAACAAAACCGACACAGCATAGTGTAAAAGAATTACGCAGCCTTGGCATTCAGCCAAATATCATCGTTGCACGTACAGAAAGCCCGATTTCACAAGATATGAAGGATAAAATCGCTTTATTCTGCGATATCGATAAAAATTCTGTTATCGAATGTCTTGATGCGGATACACTTTACTCCATCCCTCTAGCGCTTCAAGCCCAAAATATGGATCAAATCGTTTGTGATCACTTGCAATTGGACTGTGGCGAAGCGGATATGGAAGATTGGAAGGAACTAGTCAAAAAGGTTACTTCTTTATCAAAGAAAACGAAAATCGCCTTAGTCGGAAAATATGTTGAATTGCAAGATGCTTATCTTTCTGTAGTGGAAGCACTTAAGCATGCTGGTTACGCATTTGATGCAGATGTTGAAATCGACTGGGTGAATTCCGAAGATGTAACTAAAGAAAATGTTGCAGAACTTCTTCAAGATGCAGATGGAATCCTTGTACCTGGAGGTTTTGGAGATCGTGGAATCGAAGGGAAAATTGCAGCGACTGAATTTGCCCGCACGACAAAAAAACCATTCTTCGGAATTTGCTTAGGCATGCAGTTAGCGTCCATTGAGTATGCACGCAACGTCTTGGGATTGCCAGAAGCACATTCAGCTGAAATTAAGGAGGATACTCCTGATCCAATCATCGATCTTCTTCCTGAGCAGAAGGATGTAGAAGATTTGGGCGGAACACTTCGTCTTGGTCTGTATCCATGTAAGCTTATCGAAGGTACTAAAGCATACGAAGCTTATAATGACGAGGTTGTTTATGAACGTCACCGTCACCGTTATGAATTCAATAACCACTACCGTCAAGCTATGGAAGAGGCAGGATTCGTGTTCTCCGGTACAAGTCCAGATGGCCGTCTAGTCGAAATCATTGAACTGAAAGATCATCCTTGGTTTGTGGCTTCCCAATTCCATCCGGAATTCACGTCACGTCCTAACCGTCCACAGCCGCTATTCCGCGACTTTGTCGGTATGTCATTAAAGAACGGCGAAAATCGTTAATAAACAAAAAAAACAGCCCCTGTGGCTGTTTCAGACTGTAGGCAAACTTGAAGAAAATCGAGTTTGCCTACAGTTTTTTTTATGGTTTGTACTTTGGGAGGTTGATGGCCACTCCAAGCACCGCTTAGACGTGCTTTCCCGCATGAGTCCCGCGCACCACCGCTCCAATCAAATTTGTTTTAACATTTAGAGGGTGGTCAGTGGGTTCGGGAACATCATTTGATGAAAGATATATTTTTCCGAACCTTTTTAGATGAATTCATCATTCTTCATCTTCATATTCTTTTATGATTTCTTCAAGAGTGAATTTAATTCCATGATAAGCGAAAAGAGCGGTAAGGAGGGTAGGGTACCCATATCGATTTCCGGTTTCATCGGGAATCAATCCCCGTTGGATGCGTAAATCAATATGTACGTCAGCCAACTCCAAAAGAGAATCTTCTTCGGAAGGGACGGATGTAGAAACCGCAACAAATGGGATATCTTTTTCCTTGAGTTGTTTTGCCAGCATCAATGCTTCTGAATCTTCCGAATGGCGGCTGAAGATAAGAAATCGATCTTCCTTGGAAATTGTTTCACCTAAATCATAGCTTTTTGCCTTAGGAAAGGGTTCCTCCCCATGCAATGCCTCGGCAGTGACGCCCTGCATTTCACCAAAACCGTGAATGAACACAGAACCGTCCCCAACCACAGCCTGAGCCAGCAGGCGTCCGGCATCCTCCATTTCAAAGGCTTCATTTTCAATCATTTTTTTAAATAAACCGCTTATCTGTGTCGAGAAAATTTTTAACATGATCAGGGACTCCTTTAAAAAATAATATACTTATTATAAAGGACTTTCCTTTGCATTGACAGGTTTCAGGGTTTTTGGTCCAAAGGGCAGAATTAACTAAATCGGTCGAAAAAACAAAAAAATTAAAATTCCTTTTAGCCATACAGCAGGAATTTTGTTACAATTATCGAATATGAACATAGATGTCATGAATGAATAAATGCGTTGCTCTAGTAATTTGACGCAATCTATGTAACTACCCTTTTTCGGGTAATAGGCCGAATAGGCTAATATATTTAATGGATGAATCGGAAAGGGGAGAGGTGATAAAATGCCAGGGAAAATATTGATTGTTGATGATCAATTCGGGATTCGTATTTTATTGAACGAGGTGTTACATAAAGAAGGGTATGAAACATTTCAAGCAGCTAATGGCATTCAAGCCTTGGAAGTGCTAAATAACCATTCACCCGATCTTGTATTGCTGGATATGAAGATTCCGGGAATGGATGGCATTGAGATCTTGAAAAGGATGAAAGTCGTCGATCCGGACATCCGGGTCATAATCATGACGGCATATGGTGAACTTGATATGATTCAAGAAGCAAAGGATTTAGGTGCAATGACACACTTTGCAAAGCCGTTTGATATTGATGATATTAGAAAAGCCGTTCGTGAATACTTACCGATTCAATCGAGTTAACGGTCTTGAAAGTTTAATATTATTGACGGGGAAATTACCGCGGCTATCTTTTTTTTAGATGGGCCGTGTTTTTTTGGAATAAAATTTGAGACATGGTACAGTTGTAATTGTTGCTGTTTTTTTGATGTATTGATATGCTAAAAGAGGAGAGATATTCTGATTTATAAAGCGTATGCTACTTTGGTTTTAGGGAATATCTAGAAAGAATTAACTTTAAAAATAAACATCCACTAGTAGGAGGAAATCAAATGCCTTTAGTTTCTATGAAAGATATGCTGAATAAAGCCCTTGATGAAAAATATGCAGTAGGTCAATTCAATATCAATAACCTTGAATGGACTCAAGCTATCCTAGCTGCTGCTGAACAAGAAAAATCTCCAGTTATCCTTGGTGTTTCCGAAGGCGCTGCCCGTCATATGGGTGGTTTTAAAACGACTGTCATGATGGTTCAAGGTTTGTTGGAAGACATGAAAATCACTGTTCCTGTGGCCATTCACCTTGACCATGGTTCAAGTTATGATAAATGTAAGGAAGCCATCGAAGCGGGATTCACTTCAGTAATGATCGATGCTTCACATCATCCAATTGAAGAAAATATCGAAACAACCAAGAAGGTTGTCGAATTCGCTCACGCACGGAATGTTTCGGTTGAAGCGGAAGTGGGCACGGTTGGCGGACAAGAAGATGATATAATCGCTGATGGAGTCGTATATGCAGACCCTCAAGAATGTGAACAGTTGGTTAAAGAAACGAATGTCGACTGTTTTGCTCCAGCTTTGGGATCCGTTCACGGACCATACAAAGGTGAACCTAACCTAGGCTATAAAGAAATGGAAGAAGTACGGGATTTAACGAACAAACCTCTTGTTCTTCATGGCGGTACAGGCATCCCTACGAAAGATATCCAAAAAGCGATTTCTCTTGGAACATCAAAAATCAATGTGAATACGGAAAATCAAATTGTGTTCACTAAAGCGGTTCGTGAAATCCTGAATAACGATTCTGAAGTGTACGATCCTCGTAAATACATGGTTCCTGGCCGTGAAGCTATTAAAGAAACGGTCATCGGCAAAATTCGTGAATTCGGTTCAAACGGCAAAGCATAATTTCAAAAGGGTTCCATCCCTTTAAATGTAAGGCAATATTCCCATTGGGGGGGCTCCCCCCTAATGGTTTCTTTTAGATTTGGGCTTAATCCGATCTCTATTTTTCGAACAATTAGAATTCAATAGAGAAATAAAAAATCGATTACATACGGAGGATATTTTATGAAATTCTTTATAGATACAGCAAATATGGAAGAAATCAAACAAGCACACGAACTTGGCGTTCTAGCAGGTGTTACGACTAACCCATCTCTTGTTGCCAGGGAAAAGGGAGTTTCTTTCCATGACCGGCTAAAAGAAATCACAAGCCTTGTTAAGGAATCCGTTTCTGCTGAAGTCATTGCGCTTGATTTTGAAGGAATGATGGCAGAAGCCAAGGAGCTTGTTGCGATTGCACCTAATATCACGATCAAAGTGCCAATGACTCCAGACGGCTTGAAGGCTGTTTCAGCACTTACAAAACAAGGTGTCAAAACAAATGTCACGCTTATTTTCAGTGCCAACCAAGCATTATTGGCAGCTAGGGCGGGAGCAACTTATGTATCGCCATTTTTAGGACGCTTGGACGATATCGGCCAAAATGGTTTGGATTTAATTTCGGATATTGCTGACATATTTGCAATTCATGATATCAATGCTGAGATCATTGCAGCTTCCATCCGCCATCCGATGCATATTACAGAAGCGGCTCTTAAAGGAGCACATATTGCAACGATTCCTTATAAAGTTTTAATGCAATTATTCCACCACCCATTAACGGATAAAGGGATTGAAGCTTTCTTGAATGATTGGAATTCACGTACAGAAGCATAATGCCTTGCCGCTAAGTCGCTATAGATTGCACTGTTTTAATAAAATTAATATAAATTAGAAATTTTTATCTTTTTTTACATGAATTTTCTACTTTTGTGTAAACTAAAGAACTAGATAGTAAATGTTGTCGGATTATGCAAATTTCTCGTGGTAAAATATTACTTTTTGGAAGTAGCTTCTAAGTGCTTAGCGTGGAAGGGAGTATATTATGGAAAAACTTAAAATTGCCGGTGGCTATCCCCTAAAGGGAAGCATTCGTGTCAGCGGAGCAAAAAATAGTGCGGTTGCCCTTATTCCGGCAACAATTTTAGCGGACTCTCCCGTAACGATTGAAGGCCTGCCTGATATCTCGGATGTACAGATGCTGAAAGAGTTAATGGAGGAAATTGGCGGTGAGGTGTCCTTTGACGAAGGACAGATGACAGTCAACCCCAGCAGGATGATTTCAATGCCTCTTCCGAATGGCAGGGTCAAGAAGTTACGTGCTTCGTATTATTTAATGGGGGCAATGCTTGGTAAATTCAAAAAGGCAGTGATCGGCTTGCCAGGAGGCTGCCATTTAGGACCCCGTCCGATAGATCAGCATATTAAGGGGTTCGAAGCACTTGGCGCACAAGTGACGAATGAACAAGGAGCCATTTACCTTAGGGCGGACGAGCTCCGGGGAGCACGCATATATTTGGATGTCGTTAGTGTAGGGGCAACGATCAACATCATGCTTGCCGCCGTTTTGGCCAAAGGCCGCACTGTGATTGAAAATGCTGCGAAAGAACCGGAAATCATCGATGTCGCCACATTGTTGACCAATATGGGAGCGAAAATTAAGGGTGCTGGAACGGATATCATTCGTATTGATGGTGTGGAAAGTTTGCATGGTTGCAAGCATACGATCATACCGGATCGGATTGAAGCCGGTACTTTCATGATTTTAGCCGCTGCTGTCGGTGAAGGGATTCTGATCGATAATGTCATTCCCCAGCATTTGGAGTCATTGACTGCCAAATTGAGGGAAATGGGGATCAATATTGAAGCGGGTGATGACCAGATATTTGTCTCACCGGGAGAAAATTATAAATCCGTTGATATCAAGACGTTGGTTTACCCTGGATTCCCAACAGATCTTCAGCAACCTTTCACTTCCCTTTTAACAAAAGCAAGCGGTTCTAGCATGGTGACCGATACGATATACGGGGCACGATTTAAGCATATTGATGAACTGCGACGCATGAATGCGAAGATCAAAGTCGAGGGCAGAGCGGGCATCGTCGATGGTCCTGTCCAACTTCATGGGGCAAAAGTGAAGGCAAGCGATTTACGTGCCGGAGCAGCTCTGGTAATTGCCGGTTTAATGGCAGAAGGGATTACAGAAGTGACAGGGCTTGAACATATAGATCGCGGATATAGCCATCTTGTTGAAAAACTTTCAGGTTTGGGAGCGACGATTTGGCGTGAAGAAATGACGCAAGAAGAAGTGGAGCAGCTTAAAAGCTGATCCCTTTTCTTGTTACCTCATTGTGTTACTATATATGATATAATGTGTTATACTAATATATAAATAAATCATGCTAGTGTACATGAGGGGGAACCGGAAATGGAAAGAAGTTTATCGATGGAGCTAGTCCGCGTAACAGAGGCGGCGGCACTAAATTCAGCTCGTTGGATGGGAAGAGGAAAGAAAGACGAAGCGGATGATGCAGCAACAACTGCGATGCGGGATGTTTTCAATACCATTCCCATGCAAGGAACGGTTGTAATCGGTGAAGGGGAAATGGATGAGGCGCCAATGCTTTATATTGGCGAAAAACTTGGAACTGGTCTTGGGCCACTAGTGGATGTTGCGGTTGATCCATTAGAAGGAACGAACATCGTTGCATCTGGCGGCTGGAATGCATTGGCTGTATTGGCGATAGCCGATAAGGGGAACTTGCTTCATGCCCCAGATATGTATATGGATAAAATAGCAGTCGGACCCGAGGCAGTTGGTCAGATTGATATCAATGCTTCCGTGTTGGACAACCTGAAAGCGGTAGCCAAGGCAAAAAATAAAGATATCCAAGACGTGGTTGCAACAGTATTGAACCGCGATCGTCATTCGAAGATCATTCATGAACTTCGTGAGGCAGGGGCACGTATCAAGCTGATCAATGATGGAGATGTCGCAGGAGCGATAAATACGGCCTTCGATCTTACCGGTGTTGACATCTTATTCGGATCTGGCGGAGCTCCAGAGGGAGTCATTGCAGCCGTTGCCTTGAAATGCCTTGGAGGGGAAATTCAAGGTAAGCTCGTTCCACATACTGATGAAGAAGTGGAACGCTGTGGGAAAATGGGTCTTGAATTAGGAAAAGTCCTCAGAATGGAAGATCTTGTTCGCGGAGATGACGCAATTTTTGCTGCAACAGGTGTGACTGACGGAGAACTTTTACGCGGTGTACAATTTAAAGGGCATTACGGCGAAACGCAATCCGTAGTCATGCGTGCTAAATCTGGTACCGTTCGATTCATTGATGGGCGTCACAGTCTTAAGATTAAACCGAATGGTTTGATTGACTGATAGCGTTTTTTAGAAAAATCACTTTTAAAAAGCGAGCGGTTTCATCGCTCGCTTTCTCTTTAAAAAAATTTAAGTTGAATAATTAAAATAAAAAAAGTAAAATAAAGCTTGGTCTACTATTAATAATTTAAAATCTGCCCTTTCACTCCAAACTTCAAGAAGCCTTCAAATAATTTTCTTCTTTACATGTAAAAATGTATCATCCTTTCTAAGAAAACTCTGGTCGGGTACATGGATTGCGGTTTTTCTTCCATCTAACAAACCAATTCTTTTTCAGTATGGGTGAAAACGTTTAATTAATAAAAGTGTGGTGTCATAATGAATTTAACTATTTCTAATTTAGAAAACATGAAACTTAAGGATCTCTATGAGCACGCTCGTGAATATAAAGTTTCCTATTACAGCAAACTTTCCAAAAAGGAACTTATTTTCGCTATCCTGAAAGCGCAAGCTGAGCAGGACGGTCTCCTATTCATGGAGGGCGTTTTAGAGATCATCCCTTCAGAGGGCTTCGGTTTCCTGCGTCCAATTAATTATTCTCCAAGCTCGGAGGATATTTATATTTCGGCTTCACAGATCCGCAGATTCGATTTGCGAAATGGAGATAAAGTGTCCGGTAAGGTAAGGCCTCCAAAAGAAAACGAGCGCTATTATGGATTGCTGCATGTTGAAGCGGTCAATGGCGATAATCCGGAATCAGCTAAAGAGCGTGTCCACTTTCCAGGTTTAACACCGCTGTATCCTAACAGGCAAATTAAACTGGAAACGACACCGAAGAACTTATCGACCAGGATTATGGATGTCCTGGCACCGGTCGGTTTTGGACAGCGTGGTCTGATTGTTGCACCGCCAAAAGCCGGTAAAACGATGCTCATCAAGGAAATTGCCAATGCGATAACCACAAACCATCCCGAATCGGAATTGATTGTGCTGTTGATCGATGAACGCCCGGAAGAAGTGACAGACATTGAACGTTCCGTCGCAGGAGACGTGGTAAGTTCAACTTTCGATGAAGTGCCGGAAAACCATATCAAGGTGGCTGAGCTGGTGTTGGAACGAGCCATGCGCCTTGTGGAGCATAAACGGGATGTCATCATTTTAATGGACAGCATCACTCGCCTAGCCCGTGCTTACAACCTTGTCATTCCGCCGAGCGGACGTACACTGTCAGGGGGTATTGACCCTGCTGCATTCCATCGTCCGAAACGCTTTTTCGGTGCGGCGAGGAATATCGAGGAAGGCGGCAGCCTGACAATCCTTGCTACAGCATTGGTAGATACGGGTTCAAGAATGGATGATGTCATTTATGAAGAATTTAAAGGTACGGGTAATATGGAGCTGCATCTAGATCGTGCCCTTGCAGAAAGGCGGATCTTCCCGGCAATCGATATTCGTCGCTCAGGCACGCGTAAAGAAGAATTGCTAATTCCGAAAGATCGCCTGGATAAACTATGGGCCATTAGGAAAACGATGTCAGATTCGCCTGATTTCTCGGAGAAATTCCTTCGCCGTCTAAAACAGACAAAAGGCAATGAAGAATTTTTCAGTAAGCTGGATGAAGAGATGTCAGAAATGAAAAAGGGTCCAGCGAGCGTAAAACGTTCTTAAACCCTGTAAGAAACAAACAGTTGCACAACTAGTCTTAAGTTGTTATAATGAGTTCATGTGTTTTTACAATAAATGTGAGGGTGCTTTTCCCTCAACTTGAAGTATATAACTCTGTTTCGAATGATTCAGGGCATAAGGAGATGAAAAGAATGAAAACTGGAATTCATCCAAATTATAAGCTTTCAAAAGTAATTTGCTCTTGCGGAAACACTTTTGAAACTGGTTCAGTTAAAGAAGAGATCAAAGTTGAGACTTGTTCAGAGTGCCATCCATTCTATACTGGTCGTCAAAAATTCGCTGAAGCTGGCGGACGTGTTGATCGTTTCAACAAAAAATACGGTATTAAATAAGCCGGACTTTTTAAAAAACAGGCAAGTATTTTTCTTGCCTGTTTTTTCTTTTCCATAAACAAGTAAGAATTTATACAAAGCCAGGTCGACTTCAATTATGGCCAATGGATCGACAGGTGGAAGGGAGTAGCTGTTTCCATGTATGTAATGAAACAAACAGGCTGGATCGAGCTTATTTGCGGAAGCATGTTTTCAGGTAAATCTGAAGAATTGATTAAACGAGTCAGCCGTGCTCAATTTGCTAAAGAGCAGATAGCTGTATTTAAACCAGCTATTGATAATCGCTATGCGGAAGAGGCTGTCGTATCACACAATGGCTCTTCTGTGATGGCAAAACCGATTGCCCATTCAACGGATATATTTAAGTATTTGGACAAGCCCTTGGATATCATTGCAATAGATGAAGTGCAATTTTTTGATCATGAAATTATCGGGGTTGCCCAGCATCTTGCGGACAGCGGTTATCGAGTGATTATGGCTGGACTCGATCAAGATTTCAGAGGTGAACCATTCGGCCCTATGCCTGTTCTATTATCGCTTGCAGAATCGGTGACTAAGCTGCAGGCAGTGTGTGAAGTATGCGGATCACCTGCGAGCAGGACACAGCGCCTGATAGATGGGGAGCCGGCCTCCTATGATGAGCCGATCATCCTTGTGGGTGCATCGGAATCGTACGAGCCCCGCTGCCGCCATCATCACGAAGTTCCGGGTAAGCAGGCTGTTGGGATTAAAGAACATATTTGAATGATGGTGCCCTATGATCCAATGAGATCACAGGGTGCTTTTTTATGCGGAAAAATGGAAAAACTGTCTAGTTATTCAGGTGGCCTGACCAATACATGGAAGGGAAATAAAAGATAAATATTGCCCCATTTTGGGTAGGCTAACGAGGAAATGTTCTTCTTAACCAGTCAAAATGGAGGGAAAAAATATGAAATCAAAACTGCTTATCATGACGGCCTTTCTGCTTGCTGCACTAACGGCATGCGGTCAAAATGACAATGCAATAAATAATGATTCGGAATATGGAGATCAATCCCGGGATGGCAGGGTTGGCAATGGTTTAAATCAAGTATCCAATAAAGATTGGGATAATGAAGCGGAACGACCATCAGATCAGGTCCTCAACACACCGCATCATACATCCAATAATTCTCCATCCATGGGTCAGCAAATTGATGAAATCCGCGGGGTGATCGAATCGGAAACTAATTATGAGGCCGGTTCCGTTTGGTTTAATGGAAATACCATACACGTTACGGTCCATGATAAAGGCAAAATCAAGACCGAAAAAGAAAGAAAAAAGGAAATGCAGCGAATACAAGGCATGATAAACAGGGTTGTGCCTCAATATAATGTAGATGTCAAATTAAATAAGTAACGGCACGACATTTTTGAATCTCTTTGACGTTGATTATTCACCTATACTATAATTAACCTAGAAGTGAACTGAGCTGGGGCACTGAGCTACTTATTTATAGTAATAAGAGATGGATTACTTCCAAATCGTTTAAGATGTTTTGGAAAATTTATGAGGTGAATAATTTGTTTGATCGTTTGCAAGCAGTAGAAGATAGATATGAAAGATTGAATGAACTATTAAGTGACCCGGAGATCATTAATGACTCCAAGAAGCTAAGGGAATATTCCAAGGAGCAATCCAGCATTCAAGAGACCGCGTCGACTTATAAAGAATATAAAGCGGTTCGTGAGCAACTTCAGGAAGCGAAGGCAATGCTGGAGGAGAAACTTGATGCGGAAATGCGTGAAATGGTAAAAGAAGAGATCAATGAACTTGATGAGACCATACAAGGCCTTGAGGATAAGCTGAAAATATTGCTTATTCCGAAAGACCCCAACGATGATAAAAACGTAATCATGGAGATCCGCGGTGCGGCTGGCGGAGATGAGGCGGCCTTATTTGCAGGCAGTCTATACCGGATGTATAGCCGTTTTGCCGAGGTGCAGGGCTGGCGGACTGAAGTCATTGAAGCAAATCCTACTGGGCTTGGCGGCTACAAGGAAATCATATTCATGATTAATGGCAATGGCGCTTATTCAAAGTTGAAATTCGAAAATGGAGCCCATCGCGTTCAGCGAGTACCTGAAACGGAATCAGGCGGTCGGATTCATACATCTACAGCCACGGTTGCCGTTTTACCTGAAGCTGAGGAAGTGGAAGTTGAAATCCATGATAAGGATATTCGTGTCGATACCTTTGCATCAAGCGGTCCTGGAGGGCAAAGTGTCAATACGACAATGTCAGCGGTGCGCTTGACTCATATTCCGACTAATACGGTTGTATCCTGTCAAGATGAAAAATCACAAATCAAGAACAAAGAAAAGGCAATGAAGGTTTTGCGTGCCAGGGTGTTCGATAAAATCAATCGCGAAATACAGGCGGAATATGATCAAAACAGGAAGCTGGCCGTTGGAACGGGCGATCGATCTGAAAGGATTCGGACTTATAACTTCCCGCAAAACCGCGTTACCGACCACCGCATTGGTTTAACGATTCAAAAACTGGATCAAATCATGGAAGGTAAACTGGATGAAGTCGTTGATGCATTAATCATGGAAGACCAATCTTCAAGGCTGGAAAATGCAGATGAGTAATTCTGCCGTGAAAGTTTTTGAAGCCCTTAAATGGGCTTCTTCTTTTTTAAAGGAAAATGATCGTGATGCCAATGCTGGGGAAATCCTGTTACAGCACTTTTTAAAACAAACTCGCTCCCAAATGCTGGCCAACCTTCATGATGAGCTTAGTGAAGCGGATTTTGGGCAATTTAAGGACGCTATTGAGCTGCATGCTGAGGGGACGCCCATCCAATATATAATCGGCAGTGAAGAATTTTATGGACGGACCTTTTTTGTGAATGAAGAAGTGCTCATACCGAGACCGGAAACAGAAGAATTGATTTATTATACATTACGTAAACTCCCGGCCATTTTTATGGAGGGACAGAGGCTCCGTTTAGTTGATATTGGGACTGGCAGCGGCGCAATTGCCATAACGATGAAACTTGAAAAATCAAACCTGATGGTGACGGCCACGGACATAGCTCAACCATCGCTTGAGGTGGCGAGGAAAAATGCCGAATCACTTGGTGCCGAAGTGGAGTTCATGCAAGGTGATTTGCTTTCGCCTTTCATGAATATAAACGAGAAGGTGGACATTCTTTTATCGAATCCGCCATATATACCAGAAGATGATCATAAATCCATGTCAGTGGTCGTGACTGGTCATGAACCACACCGTGCGTTGTTTGCCGGTATCGATGGGCTGGATTTTTACCGCCGCTTTATGGAACAGTTACCTTTGGTCATGAAGGTGCCTGGACTGATCGGTTTTGAAGTGGGTGCAGGACAGGGGGCGGCGGTTGCCGATTTATTGAAGCGAACCTTTCCTGCCGCGGAAGTATCCATCATAAATGACATTAATGAAAAAGATCGAATGGTCTTTGCTGAATTAAAATGATCCGTCTCCCTTATGTGAGACGGTTTTTTTTAGGGACAGCACCCTCATTATCCTTTGGAATCTATATTTCCAGCTATCAACTTTTTTGTTTTTACTAGTTTAAGATAGCTGAAAAATGGTGAGACTGATTCATGTGAGGGGGCGAAGGCGATGAAAACTAAACATTTAGCCATTATTTATCTATTAATCTTAACTATAGGAACGATCGTAAGTATATATATGCCTAAAGCGGAGATGGTTGGTGCAGAAGATACGAAGGTAATCCCGGATGAGGCGATTCGGCTGCGGATACTCGCCAATAGTGATAAAGAAGAGGACCAAGCGGTTAAACGGCTGATTAGGGATAAGGTAAATGAAGATATCACAAAGTGGGTCGCTGAGCTTACTTCTTTGGATGAGGCGAGGGATGTGATCACCTCGCATCTACCGGATATCCAGGCGACGGCTGAGGCGGTAATAAAGGAACAGGGTTTGGAGCAGTCGGTGAAAGTGGATTTTGGACAAGCTGAATTTCCGACAAAGCTGTACGGGCAGTATTTATATCCGGCAGGGGAATATGAAGCAGTGATTATCACGCTTGGTGAAGGGGACGGAGCTAATTGGTGGTGTGTGTTATTTCCCCCATTGTGTTTCTTGGATTTTTCAAATGGGACGGCTGTAAGTCAAAGTCCGATTGTCGAGGATGAAGAGGAAGGTTCCTTGACTTCGGAAGGAACGGCGTATGCTGCAACGAATGAAGAGAGTGAACCTGTTGCGGAGGAAGTGGTTGAAGAAGAAGTGCTGGCTGAAAAGGAAAAAAGGCCGGAGGAAGTAGTTGAAGAAGAGGTAATCGAGGAGAGTGTAAAAGAGGAAGCACCGGAAGTAACGGTAAAAGAAGAGGTTGTAGAGCCAGAGGTAAAAGAAGAAGTGGCAGTGAAAGATAAGGAACAAGTGACAGAGGAAGTGATTGAAGGGAAAGCTGAAGAAAACAAGGTTGAACTTGCGGCATCCAATGAAAAAGGTCAACAATTATATGAAGGGGAAAAGGAGCCCGAGGTGGAAGTGAAGTCCTTGTTTGCAGAAATCTTCAATGATCTATTTTAAGGAGGGGGCAGAGTCCCTCTTCTTTAAATTCAGATAATTTTAAAAACATATCCACAGGGTTATTAACAAAAAATCAAAAAAGTCTGTCATTAATCATTAATATCCACAAAGTTATCCACGGATTCGATGTGGTTATCCCCAATTTGTGGATAACACTTGAAATATGTGTATACTTCTTTTATACTTTCAAAGTATCTTTTAAGTGGAATTCGTACGTTAAGTTGAAAATACCGTTCATATTAAAGCGATTATATAAAATAAGAAATGTTAAAAGGCGATGGTGTTCAAGATGAAAACGAAAATTTGGTCAGTGGATAAAAATGTGGATAATTTACAAAGTTATCCCCAGATTACACAATCAGCTGAATTATTAAAGGCTAATCAAGTGGTTGCTTTTCCTACAGAGACCGTTTATGGACTCGGCGCGAATGCCAAAAATGACGAGGCGGTCAAAAAAGTGTTCGAAGCAAAGGGGCGTCCAAGTGATAATCCTTTAATCGTTCATATAGCCTCCGATGACCAGTTGTCGGGTATTGTAGAAGAGATTCCGGAACAGGCCCGGAAGCTAATGGCAGAATTTTGGCCGGGTCCTTTGACTTTGATCATGAAACGGAAACCGGGCCAGCTATCGAATCTTGTGACAGCTGGATTGGACACGGTGGCTGTCAGGATGCCGGATCATCAGGTTGCCCTTGGCCTTATTCGTGCGAGTGGTTTGCCCATTGCGGCTCCAAGTGCAAATACTTCCGGGAAACCAAGCCCCACTTCAGCAAAACATGTTGAAGATGACTTGATGGGCCGGATTGCAGGTATAGTCGATGGCGGGAATACAGGTGTGGGCGTGGAATCCACAGTACTGGATTGCACTGTGGAAGTCCCTGTTATTTTAAGGCCTGGCGGGGTGACCCTGGAACAGCTGGAAGCGGTAATTGGGGAAGTCAGGCAAGATGTCGCTTTGAAGAATCAGGAAACGGCGCCAAAGGCTCCGGGCATGAAATATACCCACTATGCTCCGAAGGCCCCTCTATTTTTAGTCAAGGGTAATCAAGCTTTCCTTCAAAAGCTTGTGGATGAAAAAAGAAGTGACGGGTTAAAGGTGGGCATCATTACGGCTTATGAACATCAGCAGGATTATAAGGCGGATTATGTGGTTGTCCCAGGTTCATTAGCCGATTTACATTCAGTTGCGACAGGCTTATATGATGCCTTAAGACAGTTTGACGAGCTGGAGGTCGATGTCATTTTTAGTGAAATGTTTCCTGACCATGGAATAGGGGCTGCGGTCATGAATCGGCTTGAGAAGGCTGCAGGTCATCAAATCATCAAGGAACATGTGTAATAAGGACTGATTTATCCTTCTATTTCTTTTCGGACATGCATAACATGTAGTAGGCACGTCCGAGGGGGATTGGAATGAATACACTTGCTGGAGAAATCATCACCTTATTGCTAATGGCCTTCGCTTTGGGAATGGATGCCTTTTCAGTGGGCCTTGGGATGGGAATGTTTAAGCTAAGGTTGAGGCAAATTCTGTTTATAGGTTTGACAGTCGGCATTTTTCATATTTGGATGCCCTTGCTTGGAATGGGGGCAGGCCGTTTCATTTCAGAAAAATTCGGGATCTTCGCTACATACGCCGGCGGTCTATTGTTGATCATTCTTGGTATACAGATGTTTATTCCTGGTAAAAAGGATGGAGCTAGTGCCATGCAAAATAAGATGCTGGCTCCTGTCGGGAAAGGTTTAATCATTTTTGCTTTAGGGGTAAGCCTGGATAGCTTCTCGGTAGGGTTGACTCTGGGGATTTACGGTGCCAAAACGATTTTAACGGTTCTTTGTTTTGGGTTTGCCGCCACTCTATTAACGTGGGCCGGGCTTTTACTGGGTAGAAAAATGCAGGGTTTGCTTGGCGTGTATAGTGAGATTCTTGGCGGAAGCATCCTGTGTGCGTTTGGATTGAAGCTATTGTTCTCTTTTTGATCCGCCTGAATTCATATCATTCCTACCTCAACTGTTCCGATTAACGGAGCGGTTTTTATTTTTCTTCGGACACAATGACAGTGATTTTTTGACTATAATAAACGGGCGATAGCTTATAATGAATAAAAAAGGAGGCGTTAAAATGATCCGAGTATTATTTGTATGTACAGGTAACACATGCCGAAGCCCGATGGCAGAAGCGATATTGAAAAACAAGAATATTGCGGGTGTTGAAGTGAAGTCCGCAGGCGTGTATGCTTCGACAGGTCAGGATGCTTCAATGCATGCTAAAAATGTATTGGTTGAAAATGACATAGTGCATAATCATCATTCAACGCCTTTATCCGCGAAGGAAATGGAGTGGGCAACTCATATCTTCACCATGACGGAAGGGCATAAATCGGCCATTACCCGTTCATATCCCCAAATGATCGATAAGACCTTTACTTTAAAAGAATTCATTCTCGGCGATAAATATGATAGAGATATAATGGATCCGTTCGGCGGTTCTGAAGGCATTTATCGGGAAACGTTCAGAGAGCTGCAGGAATTGATAGATGAATTAGTCAAAAGGCTTAAAAATTGAACTGGGGTACATAATGTGGCCGCTGGGGTAAAAGATATTACTAAGCTTGGTATAGGATCAAGGCAGCATTGGCTGCCATTGCAGAATAAGCATCTGCTGGAGCGGAAGAAGTGTCGGCTGTCAAAAGCGAACGAGGGGCAGTCATGGAAAATGTCGAAAAATCGTCAATGGAACTTAAAGCGGAAGCGGAAAAGTTGAACAGGACCATTCCCCGCAAAGAAGCAGGAAACCAGAGTTGGTTTCCTGCTTCTTTGCGGGGAAAAGGATGGACATCCTTTATCTTTTCATAATTTTGTGACACAATAAAATCAAATGAAAAAGCTAGAGGAGGATTATGATGAAAGTTGCGATTGCTTCGGATCATGGTGGTATACATATCCGTGAAGAAATAAAGAATTTATTGAATGAGTTACAGATTCCATTTGAGGACTTTGGCTGTGAATGCAGTACGTCGGTGGATTATCCTGATTATGCCTTGCCGGTTGCTGAAAAAGTGGCACGGGGTGAGTTCGATCGGGGCATTTTAATCTGTGGAACTGGAATCGGAATGAGCATTGCTGCCAATAAGGTCAAAGGTATACGATGTGCATTGGTTCATGATGTCTATAGCGCGAAATTGACCCGTCAGCATAATGATACCAATATGTTAGCGATGGGGGAACGTGTCATTGGCCCTGGTCTAGCCAGGGAAATTGCCCAAACGTGGCTGACTTCGGAATTTGAGGGCGGGCGCCATCAAAACAGGATTGGTAAGATTGCGGAGTACGAAGGTAAGCACAGCTAATTCTTTTGGTTTTTGGAGAGTTCCGATAGCAAGTTTTCTTATTGAAAGGATGCGTTTTCATGACAAGTGATGCTACATTTTCAAATGAGCTTAAGATATGGGAAAACCAGTTTAGGGAACTTTTATACGAGTTCCAAGAACAGACGGCTTTAAAAGAGAAACAGCTACTGGTTATCGGCTGCAGTACAAGTGAAGTGATCGGGAAAAGGATCGGTACTGAAGGGACACTCGATGTTGCTGGGATGATTTTTTCCGTAGTGAGGGATTTTCAAGGAAAAACGGGTGTTCAGGTTGCATATCAATGTTGTGAGCATCTAAACAGGGCCTTGGTTTTACAAAGGGAAACCGCGATTCGTTATGGTTATGAAGAAGTTTCGGTCGTACCTGTAAGAACAGCTGGGGGATCGATGGCGACGTACGCCTATCAGCAATGGAAAGATGCAGTCGTCGTTGAACATATCAAAGCGGATGCGGGGATAGATATTGGAGACACATTCATTGGTATGCATCTGAAGCATGTTGCGGTTCCGATTCGCTCTGCCATTAAAGAAATAGGACATGCACATGTGACCATGGCAAAAACCCGCCCGAAACTGATTGGCGGGGAGCGTGCAGTTTATCGGGACCTCTCTGGAAACAAAAGTTGTACTTAATGGGTAAGCAAGACAGCATTTCTCGGATGGGAAATGCTGTTTTTTAATTGAGGCGGCAAAATCGTAACGCTCAAAGTAAAGGATCAAAAGAAAAAACTTTCTTTTATAGTGCTAATAGAATGGTGATTTCGCTCTTGTAATATAAGGTGAAAGAGCTATTTACCATAATTCTGATGTTAAATACGAACATTTTTAAATGAAAAAACATTTAATGTTCGATAAAATTAGACTATCACTTCTAAATTAGACATGTTAAAATGGAGTAGAATTTTCTAATAACTATTGATATGGCTTTTTCATGCTTTTTGAAGGCATGTTGCACATAAATACTAAAAAGCGAATCACGCACAATTTAAGGAGGAATTACGGAATGAATCGTTTAGCAAAGCAAGATGAGCAAGTGTTTAACGCAATTCAACTGGAATTAGGGCGTCAAAGAAGTAAAATTGAGCTTATTGCTTCTGAAAACTTCGTGAGTGAAGCTGTCATGGAAGCGCAAGGATCGGTCTTGACTAATAAGTATGCAGAAGGATACCCTGGAAAACGTTACTATGGCGGATGTGAGTATGTAGACATCGTTGAAGATCTAGCACGTGAGCGTGCGAAAGAAATTTTCGGAGGCGAGTATGTGAACGTACAGCCTCACTCTGGAGCTCAAGCCAATATGGCCGTTTACTTTACAGTGCTTCAAACTGGCGACACAGTGCTTGGGATGAACCTTTCGCATGGCGGTCACTTAACACATGGAAGTCCAGTAAACTTCAGTGGTGTTAACTACAATTTTGTTGAATATGGTGTAGACGAAAAAGATCACCGTATCGATTACAATGATGTATTGGAAAAAGCGCGTCAACACAAACCTAAATTGATCGTAGCGGGTGCAAGTGCATATCCACGGGAAATCGACTTCAAGCGATTCCGTGAAATTGCGGATGAAGTCGGGGCATATTTAATGGTCGACATGGCGCATATTGCAGGTTTAGTTGCGGCTGGATTACATCAAAGTCCAATTCCTTATGCTGACTTTGTTACGACAACTACTCATAAAACACTTCGCGGACCACGCGGCGGGATGATCATCTGTAAAGAAGAATTCGGTAAGAAGATCGATAAATCCATCTTCCCTGGAATTCAAGGCGGTCCTTTGATGCATGTTATATCAGCTAAGGCTGTTGCATTCGGCGAAGCGCTTCAAGATGATTTTAAAGTATATGCTCAACAAATCATCGACAATGCTAAACGTTTGGGTGAAGGTTTGAAGAAAGAAGGGTTCACTCTTGTTTCTGATGGAACGGACAATCACTTGATTCTTCTTGATGTACGCTCTACAGGGTTAACGGGAAAAATCGCAGAGCATGTTTTGGATGAAATCGGTATTACCGTGAACAAAAATGCGATTCCTTATGACCCGGAAAAACCATTCGTTACCAGCGGTATACGTATTGGGACTGCGGCAGTGACATCACGTGGCTTCGGATTGGAAGACATGGATGAAATAGCTGCTATCATCGGACTTGTATTGAAAAATAATGAAGACGCAGCTAAGCTTGAAGAAGCAAAACAGCGTGTTGAATCATTAGCGAACAAATTTGAATTATATCCTTCATTGTAATATCGGGCTGCTCCCTTTAAAGGGAGCGGTTTTTTCATTTATGGAAGTCGGTGTGTTAGAAGAATCCGAATAGTGAAAATAGGTCTGACAACTAAACCTTTATTGAAGATTGAAACATTTTTCTGTAAAATAGGTTGAAGTGAAATTTAAAAGACACGAAAATTTTTCTATTCGATTAGGGAAATCATAAAAAAGCGCAAAACTAAGCAATGGAATTGGAGAGATGCCAAATGGGAAAAGTTTATGTTTTCGATCACCCGTTAATTCAACACAAATTAGCCTATATACGTGATATAAATACAGGAACAAAAGAATTCCGTGAACTAGTGGATGAAGTTGCATCATTGATGGCATTTGAAATCACGAGGGATATGCCGCTGGAAGAAGTGGAAATCCAAACGCCTGTAAGCACAGCGAAAGTGAAAATGCTTTCTGGTAAAAAAGTGGGAATCGTCCCGATTTTACGTGCGGGAATAGGGATGGTGGACGGAATCATTAAGCTGATTCCTGCTGCAAAGGTCGGACATGTTGGACTTTACCGTGATCCTGAAACATTGAAACCGGTTGAATATTATGCGAAGATGCCAAGTGACTTGGCAGAAAGGGAATGCATTGTCGTTGACCCGATGCTAGCCACTGGCGGATCAGCCATCGAAGCGATCCATTCCATTAAAAAACGCGGTGCAGTCAATATTAAATTCATGTGTTTGATTGCAGCTCCAGAGGGTGTGGAAGCTTTAAAAGAAGCTCATCCTGATGTTGATATCTATATTGCGGGTCTTGACGAAAAACTGAATGAACATGGTTATATCGTTCCGGGTCTTGGAGACGCAGGAGATCGTTTATTCGGCACAAAATAAGGAAAGAAACTGAGGTGTCACGAATGAACAAACCGATTAAAGTCATGACCATTTTCGGGACGAGACCAGAAGCTGTCAAAATGGCTCCCTTAGTACTCGAATTTCAAAAACACCCAGAATATTTCAAGCCGATCGTTGCTGTCACGGCTCAGCATCGCCAAATGTTAGATCAAGTTCTCGAACTATTTTCCATACAGCCGGATTATGACTTGGACATAATGAAGGAAAGGCAAACGCTTGCTGACATTACAACAAGAGCATTGAATGGTCTTGATTCCGTAATGAAGGAAGCTAAACCAGATATTGTTCTCGTTCATGGTGATACAACCACAACGTTTGTTGCCAGTCTGGCAGCTTTTTATAATCAAATTGTCATTGGGCATGTAGAAGCGGGGCTGCGCACATGGAATAAGTATTCCCCCTATCCGGAAGAGATGAATCGACAGCTTACGGGTACGATGGCGGATTTGCATTTTGCGCCGACTTCGAAAGCCGAGGAGAATCTGCTGAACGAGAACAAGAAGGATAATATCTTCGTGACGGGAAATACGGCAACGGATGCTTTAAAAACGACTGTAAGGTCGACATATTCCCATCCGGTTTTAAATGGACTTGGAGAAGACAGGCTCATTTTGCTTACCGCCCATCGCAGGGAAAATCTAGGGGAACCCATGAGGAATATCTTCAGGGCCGTTAAGAGAATCATTGTTGAGCATGATGATGTTCAAGTGGTATATCCTGTCCATTTAAATCCGCTTGTTCAAGAATTGGCAAACGAAGTTCTCGGGGACGATCCGCGGGTTCACTTGATCGAACCGCTGGATGTATTGGATTTCCATAACTTCGCTTCTAGAGCCTTTCTGATTTTGACTGATTCTGGAGGAATCCAGGAAGAGGCACCGTCACTTGGTGTACCCGTCCTGGTTTTAAGGGATACGACCGAACGTCCTGAGGGGATTACGGCTGGAACCTTAAGATTGGCTGGTACTGATGAACAAACCATATATGATTTGGCACATGAATTGCTCACCGATCAAGAGGTGCACGAAAAAATGTCCAAAGCTTCAAATCCATATGGGGACGGAAATGCTTCGGTACGCATAGCTGAAGCCATCCTTTACTATTTTAAGCAAGTGAATATGCCGCCAACTAGATTTGAACCATAAAAGAGGAAAAGCCATGCGCTTTTCCTTTTTTTATTTGCATACTCCAAGGTTGTTGAGAAAAGATAACTGCTAAGGGGATGATTATGTTGGGAAAGAAAACGTTCATAGTGTTTGTTTTCCTTTTTATATTTATTTATCAATATGAAAAGGGCTTTGCAAAAGTCATTCTGCCGCCTTTACCAAAACTATCTGAATCTAAGGAAGTAACGGTTGTTGTCACGATGGATAAGGCGTTTAATCGAAAAAAGATCGAAAAACTGCTTGAAAAATATCCATCTCTTCAATTACGGAATGTTTATTCGGTTGCCCTGGATGGATTTTCCCTTCATGGGAAAATGAATGAAATAGAACAACTTAAAAAGGAGGGTGGAATTCAGGCAGTAACGGAAGTATCCGTTTATCAAGCCGTGTTGGATAAAAGTGTCCCATACATAGGAGGAGACAGGGTCAGGGGTTTCTTTGATAAGGAGAATCACCGGATCACCGGGAAAGGGATAAAGGTAGGGATAATCGATACTGGCATCGATTATACACATCCAGATTTGCAACGAGCTTATAAAGGAGGTAAGGATCTGGTTGATGGTGATGCAGATCCGATGGAAACCAAAAATCAAGGCGACCTGGATACATTGCATGGCACTCATGTGGCGGGCATCATTGCAGCCAATGGAAAAATGAAAGGCGTCGCACCTGAAGCGGAGATTTACGCATATCGAGCATTGGGGCCAGGCGGTTCTGGAGATACAGATCAAGTGTTGACGGCCATTGAGTCAGCCATGAAGGATAAGGTGGATGTATTGAACCTCTCTCTAGGGAATAACGTCAATGGTCCTGATTTACCTATCTCCCTTGCGTTGAATAAAGCTGTGGAAAGCGGCATTGTTGCCGTGACATCAAACGGGAATTCCGGTCCGGCTGTATGGACCGTCGGTTCACCCGGTACAGCGGAAAAAGCGATTTCCGTTGGGGCTTCGACTCCGCCCTTAAGGGTGCCGTATATGATTTACGGACTTGGATCAAAAAAGCATCAATCGCATTTAACCTTGTTTCAAGGCTCTAAAAAATGGAACCTGACGTTTTCCGAGGATGTCATATATGGGGGACTGGGTAATAAAAAGGACCTAAAGAATGTTCGGGATAAGATTGTGTTGTTGGAACGTGGCACACTTACCTTCCAGCAGAAAGTATCCAATGCAGAAAAGGCGGGTGCGAAGGGGGTAATTGTTTTTAATAATACGAGCGGGACCTTTACTGGAAGCTTGGAAAAAGAAATGAACATCCCGGCTTCTTCTATTAATAGAAGAGATGGATTGCAGCTCAAGCAAATCATGGAGCAAGGGCAAAGCAAAACCGTTCAATTTGTTTATAAGAACGAGCAGGATAGGCTCGCGGATTTTAGCTCCAGGGGACCGGTAACCGTATCATGGGGAATAAAGCCTGACGTATTGGCACCGGGAGTGGAAATTGAAAGCACCATTCCTAAAGGATATATGTCCCTGGATGGAACAAGTATGTCCGCACCGCATGTTGCAGGAGCATGCGCCTTAATCCTGCAAAAACACCCGGAGTGGACTCCTGATCAAGTCAAATCTGCATTGATGAGCACTTCCAAGCCATTGAGGAAAACAGCAAATCAATTGTATCACACATATGAACAGGGGGCTGGGCGCATCCAGGTCGACGAAGCGTTAAAAGCGGACACGCTCTTGAACCCAAGCTCATTGTCTTTTGGGATGTATACAAAAAAAGAAGGAATTGAAGAGCATCATGAAACGATAGTCATAGAAAATACCGGTACGGAAATGAGGAAGTACTCATTCATGGTCCCATTAAAAGAGACGGGACTCACTTGGGAATTGCCGAAATCCCTTACTTTGAAACCGAAGGAAAAGAAACGGATAAAAGTCGGATTGCAGGTCAACCCAGCCAAGCTTAAAAAGGGAGTCTTTGATGGATACCTCATTATAATGGAAGGAACCAAAAGAATATCCCTTCCTTATTTATATGTAAAAGAAGAGCCTGATTATCCAAGGATAATGGGATTTGATTTTGGTCAAGGGGACCAGGAAGGCACATATCGATACGAAATGTATCTTCCACGCGGGGCTGAAGAATTCGGTATTGCCCTTTATGAGGAAGATAGCTTGAAATTCGCTGGATATTTGGATTGGTCCAGATCGGCTCCTTCCGGTTTGATCAAAAAAGATGTATTGAAAAAGGACTTGCCTCCTGAAGGAGTTTATAAAGCGATAATCTTTGCAAGAAGGGGCGGAAGGGAAGATCGGATAGAAAAGACGTTACTTATTGAGTGAACAGAGGCTAATAAGTAAAATAAAACGGATGTCAATAGAAGAAAAAAGATAATTTGTGAACAATTCGTTAATAATTACAAACCTGTGACAAATTTCACTAACCACTCATTGACAATGATTCTAGCCTATTGTATGCTAACTAAGGATGTAAAATGAGAGGGGTTTCATACGTTAATAACGTGTCAAATAGAAGTAAGTTTTTGACCTTCTATTTGGACTTGTTACGGGCAAATTCTCCTAAGCTAAACAAGATACTACAATATTTCTAGGGAGATTACATGACAAAATGCTAGAATTGGAAAAGATGTTCAATAGGCAGCTAAAATACATGTTGTATTTAATGGGTATTTATCTACTTGGGGTGGTTTTCACTTCCCATGATTCAGTCTTCCAAGGATTATTGCTTGGAACTGCCTTCAGCCTATTTATATTCTGGTCAATGGTCAAAAAGAACAAGAAGTTCGCCCAAGAGGTTGCCGAAGGAAAGAAAACGCGCTCCCTTGGTAGTTTAACTAGAATGTCTGTAGCGGGTTTAGCTGCAATTATTGCATTGAGATATCCTGGTGAATTTCAGGTTGTCTGCGTGGTTGTGGGATTAATGACAGTTTACTTTGTCATTATGATAGATTATTTTATGCAAAACATACGTAGGTAGTAAAGAAGAGAGGTGAATACTGTTGAATCATGAAGCTCCTATGTGGGAATTTATGAATACCGGAATACATTTCAACTTGGCTAATGTTCTTATGATGACCATCGCAAGTCTCATTGTCTTCATTATTGCTGTAGCAGCAACTCGAAAACTTGCGATGAAGCCAACAGGTATCCAAAACTTTATCGAATGGGTTATGGATTTTGTGAAAAATATCATCAACAGCAATATGGATTGGCGTACGGGTGGTCAGTTCCTAATGTTGGGAATGACGTTAATATTGTACGTATTTGTTTCAAACATGTTAGGGTTGCCGTTCTCGATTGTAATAGGACATGAACTTTGGTGGAAATCACCTACATCTGATCCGGCAATAACTTTAACTTTGGCAGTTATGGTAATGGGTTTAACTCATTATTATGGTATCAAGATGAGAGGCATGAAAAATTATGCCAAAACTTATGTTCAGCCAATGGGTTTCTTGTTTCCGTTAAAGATTATTGAGGAGTTCGCTAATACGTTAACTCTAGGATTGCGGCTTTACGGGAATATTTATGCGGGTGAGTTACTATTAACTTTACTTGCTGGACTAGGAACAAGTGGTGTTGTGGGTGCAGCCACTGCTGCATTACCGATGTTAGCTTGGGAAGGGTTTAGTATCTTTGTCGGCTCCATTCAAGCTTTTATCTTTACTATGTTAACGATGGTTTATCTTTCCCATAAAGTAAGTGACGACCATTAATTATAAATATTGTTCATTTAGAACATTATATTGATGAAAAAATAAAACAACATTTCAAGGAGGAAATTTATCATGACAGGTTCTTTAGGTCTTATAGCTGCTGCTATCGCAGTTGGATTAGGTGCACTAGGTGCGGGTATTGGTAACGGTCTTATCGTTGGGCGTACAATTGAAGGAATGGCTCGTCAGCCAGAAGCTCGTGGTATGCTTCAAACTACAATGTTCGTTGGTATTGCATTAGTTGAGGCACTTCCAATCATCGCTGTAGTTATCGCGTTTATTGTAATGGGTAAATAAGATAACTTGAAAAAGTTCAATAATGGCGAAGATGATCCAAGGAGACCCTTCGCCATTGCTCTGTGTTAAAGTGAACATTTATGGCAGTGATACTGTCAATCGAAAATACAGAACTTCAATAGTGAATCTCATGAAGGGAGTGAACCGAGCGTGTTAACAAGCAATTTTGTTCTTGGTCAAGTCCACTTTAATGGTGGAGATATCATATACCAGCTTGTAATCTTTATTATTTTGTTAGCGTTGCTTAAGAAGTTTGCATGGGGTCCGCTAATGGGCATCATGAAAGAACGTGAAGAGCATGTTGCGAATGAAATTGAAGCAGCTGAAGTTAGCCGAAAAGAAGCACTGAAATATTTAGAAGAACAGCGTGAAATCGTAAAACAATCTCGCACTGAAGCGGGACAACTTATAGAGAATGCTAAGCAGCAAGGCGAAGCACAACGCGAAGATATTATTAATCAAGCGCGTGCAGAGGCTGAACGTGTTAAAGAATCAGCAAAACGTGAAATCGTTCAAGAGAGAGAAAAAGCAGTTGCCGCCTTACGCGAGCAAGTAGCTTCATTATCTGTCATGATCGCCTCTAAGGTGATTGAGAAAGAACTTTCATCAGCTGATCAAGAAAAACTAATCAATGAATATATTCAAGAGGCAGGAGAAGGTAAATGAGCGATATAACTGTAGCAGGACGTTATGCTGTAGCTCTTTTCCAAATTGCGAAAGAGCAAAATCTCATTAACCAACTTGAAGAAGAGCTTCGCATAGTGAATGAAGTTTTCACAAATGATAAAGATCTATTAAGCTTCTTGGCTCATCCTAAAATGACTAGAGATGCAAAAAATACAATGCTTGCAAATGCATTTGCAAGTCTTTCGTCTTCCGTTCGAAACACTGTAATGTTAATGGTGGAGCGTCATCGTACAGATGAAGTGATTCCTATGGCACAAGAGTTCATTGAACTTGCGAATGAAGAAAATTCAGTTGCGGATGCGACTGTTTATACAGTAAATCCATTAACTGAAGCTGAAGCGGAGGCTGTGTCTTCAGCTTTTGCTGCAAAGATCGGCAAACGTAATTTGCGTATCACTAATGTTACGGATAGCAATATTCTTGGCGGTATCAAACTTCAAATCGGTAACCGTATTTATGACGGAACGATACGTGGGAAGCTTGATCGCCTTAGCAAACAACTATTAGGTTAATATTCACAGATAGGGGTGAAATTCATGAGCATCAAAGCTGAAGAAATCAGTGCGCTGATTAAAAAGCAGATTGAAAACTATCAGTCGGAAATTAAAGTAAGCGATGTAGGTACAGTAATCACTGTTGGTGATGGTATCGCTCGCGTTCATGGTTTAGACAATGCAATGGCTGGGGAGCTCTTAGAATTTTCTAATGGTTCAATGGGATTGGCACAAAACCTTGAGCAAAATAACGTAGGTGTTGTTATTCTTGGACCATTCAGAGACATTCAAGAAGGCAGTGAAGTACGCCGTACTGGCCGTATCATGGAAGTACCAGTTGGAGAAGAATTAATCGGGCGTGTCGTGAATCCGTTAGGACAACCATTAGATGGTCTTGGTCCAATCGCTACAACAAAAACTCGTCCAATCGAAAGCCCTGCTACAGGTGTTATGGACCGTAAATCCGTTCATGAACCATTACAAACAGGAATTAAAGCAATCGATGCGCTAGTACCTATCGGACGTGGACAACGTGAGTTAATCATCGGTGACCGTCAAACTGGTAAAACATCAGTTGCGATCGATACAATCCTTAACCAAGCTGACCAAGATATGATCTGTATCTATGTGGCTATCGGTCAAAAAGAATCAACTGTTCGTGGAACTGTTGAAACACTGCGTAAAAATGGTGCATTGGATTACACAATCGTTGTATCTGCATCAGCTTCTCAACCAGCACCACTTTTATACCTAGCGCCATATGCTGGTGTGACTATGGGTGAAGAGTTCATGTTCGCTGGCAAGCACGTTCTTGTGGTTTATGATGATCTTTCTAAACAAGCATCTGCATACCGTGAACTTTCCTTGCTACTTCGCCGTCCTCCAGGTCGTGAAGCATTCCCAGGGGATGTATTCTACTTGCACTCCCGTTTACTTGAGCGTGCAGCTAAATTGAATGACACCTTAGGTGCCGGTTCAATCACTGCGCTTCCATTTGTTGAAACACAAGCAGGCGACATCTCTGCTTACATTCCAACAAACGTAATTTCCATCACTGATGGACAAATCTTCTTGCAATCCGATTTGTTCTTCTCGGGTGTACGTCCTGCGATTAACGCTGGTCTATCCGTATCCCGTGTTGGTGGATCTGCACAAATTAAAGCGATGAAGAAAGTTGCTGGTACTTTACGTCTAGACTTGGCTTCTTATCGTGAATTGGAAGCATTCTCTCAATTCGGTTCTGATCTTGATGCTGCAACTCAAGCAAAACTTAACCGTGGTGCTCGTACAGTTGAAGTTCTAAAACAAGATCTAAACAAACCGATCAAAGTTGAAAAACAAGTCATGATTTTCTATGCATTGACTAAAGGTCATTTAGATGATATTCCAGTATCGGATATCCTTCGTTTTGAAGAAGAATACTATGTATTCCTAGATCGTTCTCATCCGGAATTATTAGATCACATTCGCACAACGAAAGGTCTTCCTGAAGATGCTGCTATCGTTGCTGCAATTAACGAGTTCAAAAAGAACTTCGTTATTTCTGAATAATAAGGTCTAACTAATTTATAAAGGGTGGTGAGAATGAATGGCCTCTTTACGCGATATTAAGTCTCGGATTACTTCAACGAAAAAGACGAGTCAAATTACAAAAGCGATGCAGATGGTATCTGCTTCTAAAATGAACCGTGCTGAAGCTAATGCTAAAGCATATGTTCCATATATGGATAAAATTCAAGAAGTAGTATCAAGTATTGCGAACGGAAGTACGGGTGCATCTCATCCAATGCTTGTCTCGCGTCCAGTTAAGAAAACCGGTTACCTGGTAATCACATCGGACCGCGGATTGGCAGGAGCATACAATAGTAGTATCCTTCGCCACGTTCATAAAACCATTCTTGAACGCCATAAATCCAATGATGAGTTCGTCATTATCGCAATCGGAAGGGTTGGCCGTGATTTCTTTGTCAGCCGTAACATGCACGTAGAGCTTGAAGTAACTGGAGTTCCTGATCAGCCTTCTTTCGCTGACATTAGCTCCCTTGCAAAATCAACAGTGAATTTGTATCTAAATGAACTGTGTGATGAGCTTTACATGTACTATAACCATTATGTCAGCCCAATCCAGCAGGATGTAACGGAAACGCAAGTCCTTCCGTTAGCTGACTTTAATACTTCCAATGCAGCAATGACTTCTTATGAATTTGAACCGAATGCAGAAGAAATCCTTGAGGTATTACTGCCTCAGTACGCAGAAAGTTTAATTTATGGTGCTTTGCTAGATGGTAAAGCAAGTGAGCACTCTGCACGTATGACTGCAATGAAAAATGCGACCGATAATGCTAAAGAATTGATTGATTCACTTTCATTGCAATATAACCGTGCACGTCAGGCCGCAATTACTCAAGAAATAACGGAAATTGTCGGCGGTGCAGCAGCTTTAGAATAAAAATTATTAAAGGGACGGTCGGACCGGACGATGCTTGGCCGTTCCATAAACTAGATTGTCGTTACAAGCAACGTTAGGAGGGAAAACGATGAATATAGGACGCGTTACTCAAGTTATGGGTCCGGTTGTTGACGTGAAATTCGAAGACGGACAACTTCCTAAGATCTATAACGCGTTAAGAATCGAAAATACAGCGTCTGGTACAGGACTAACTCTTGAAGTAGCCCTTCAACTAGGTGATAATACAGTTCGTACTGTAGCAATGTCTTCCACTGATGGTTTAACCCGTGGTGCAGAGACTGTTGATACAGGAGCTCCAATTTCCGTTCCTGTAGGTGAAGTAACACTAGGCCGCGTTTTCAACGTATTAGGGGAAAACATTGACCTATTCGAACCACTTACAGCAGAGGTGCGCCGTGATCCAATTCACAGACAAGCACCAACTTTTGAGGACTTATCAACAACAGTTGAAATTCTTGAAACTGGTATTAAAGTAGTAGATTTACTTGCTCCTTACATCAAAGGTGGTAAAATCGGTCTCTTCGGTGGAGCCGGTGTTGGTAAAACCGTACTTATCCAAGAACTTATCAATAACATCGCACAAGAGCACGGCGGTATCTCGGTATTCGCTGGTGTAGGTGAGCGTACTCGTGAAGGTAATGACCTTTTCTACGAGATGACTGATTCCGGTGTTATCAAGAAAACGGCAATGGTATTCGGACAAATGAACGAGCCGCCAGGTGCACGTATGCGTGTAGCTCTTAGCGGTTTGACAATGGCTGAATATTTCCGTGACGAACAAGGACAAGACGTTCTATTCTTCATCGATAACATTTTCCGTTTCACACAAGCAGGTTCTGAGGTTTCCGCCCTACTAGGACGTATGCCTTCAGCGGTTGGTTACCAACCAACTCTTGCTACTGAAATGGGCCAATTGCAAGAACGTATCACTTCAACAAATAAAGGTTCAGTTACATCCATTCAAGCGATCTATGTACCTGCCGATGACTATACGGATCCGGCTCCAGCTACAACTTTCGCTCACTTGGATGCAACAACTAACCTTGAGCGTAAACTTTCTGAAATGGGTATCTACCCTGCAGTTGATCCATTGGCGTCTTCTTCTCGTGCCCTTAGCCCAGAAATCGTTGGGGCTGAGCACTATAAAGTGGCTCGTCAAGTGCAATCGACTTTACAGAAATATAAAGAACTTCAAGATATTATTGCCATCTTAGGTATGGACGAATTAAGCGAAGACGAAAAAGTAATCGTTCAACGTGCTCGTAGAATTCAAAACTTCTTGTCACAAAACTTCCACGTGGCTGAACAATTCACTGGTCAAAAGGGATCTTATGTACCAGTTAAAGAAACAGTCCAAGGATTCAAAGATATCCTAGCTGGAAAATATGACGAACTTCCAGAAGATGCTTTCCGTCTAGTTGGCCGCATCGAAGAAGTTGTTGCTAAAGCAAAAGAAATGGCTTAATTAAAGGGACCTAGGAGGGAATGAAATGAAGACCATTAAAGTCAATGTTGTTACTCCCGATGGCCCAGTATATGATGCAGAAGTTGAAATGGTAAGCACTAAAGCTAAAAGCGGTGAGCTGGGAATCATGGCTGGACACGTTCCAACTGTAGCCCCGCTTACCATTGGTGCTGTCCGTCTTAAAAATGGAAGCAACACAGACTATGTAGCTGTAAATGGTGGCTTCTTAGAAGTTCGCCCTGATGTGGTAACCATTTTAGCTCAATCTGCTGAAAGAGCTGAAACTATCGATCTTGCACGTGCTCAAGCAGCAAAAGCCCGTGCTGAACAAAGATTGCAGAACAATGATGGATCAAATGATGCCAAAAGAGCTGATTTAGCGCTTAAACGTGCAATCAACCGAATCCAAATTGCAGAAATGCGATAACTTTAATTGATGAAAACACCTGATCAAACCATTCGTGGTAAGATCAGGTGTTTTTTTATCCAGATGGTTTTTGAAGATTATTGACATGGAATATCAGAATTAGGAGTAAAATGTCGAATTATAGAGTAAAGTATTTTCCATTTTAAACCTTAACTCGTCGACATGCTTTTATCCTAATGTTATAATGTATACGCTTACATTTATTGCTTCATACCCCTCCTTTCACGTTGCTTCTAAAAGAATGTTACCCTGCATAATATTTATAACGTATCCAAAATGAAGACAAGCAAACTTAAATTGTAGCCATTTGACATGATATATCCATAAAGGGAGATGAACATGGGACAGCTGCATATTTACCAAAATAATTATTTAATTGTATTTGTTTTCCTTTGTCTCGGAATTTTATTACCTGTGATCGCTTTATTTCTTGGTAGACTGCTAAGGCCTTATAAACCAACAGATATGAAGTATACGACTTATGAAAGCGGAATCGAACCTTTTCAGGATTCAAGGGTTCAATTCAATGTCAGGTATTATCTATTTGGATTGATGTTCGTCATATTTGATGTAGAAACGGTTTTTCTTTACCCATGGGCGGTTGCCTATGATGAACTCGGACTGTTTGCATTGATTGAAATGCTGTTTTTTGTCGTGATCCTTATGCTAGGGCTAATCTATGCTTGGAAAAAGAAGGTGTTAAAGTGGAATTGAAGTTGGATGAACTTACCCCTAAAGAAATGGAAGAAATGCGCCACAGTATTTTCTTATCCACACTTGAACAAATAAAAGGCTGGGCTAGAAGTAACTCACTCTGGCCAATGACTTTCGGTTTGGCATGTTGTGCAATTGAAATGATGGGTGTCGGCTCCTCTCATTATGATTTGGACCGATTTGGTTCTTTTTTTCGGACATCCCCCAGACAATCGGATGTCATGATTGTTTCAGGAACAGTAACGAAAAAAATGGCTCCAATAATAAGTAGATTATACGAACAAATGCCAGAACCGAAATGGGTTATTGCAATGGGCTCCTGTGCAACTGCTGGCGGGCCTTATGTTCACTCTTACTCAGTGGTCAAAGGGGTAGATCAAATTGTACCTGTCGATGTATATATACCGGGTTGTCCCCCAAACCCAGCTGCACTTATTTACGGGATCAATAAATTAAAAGAAAAAATCCGTTATGAGGCGAAAACCGGAAAGCGGGTGATATAGATGAGTGAAAAGGAAGACTTAGCGAAACAAAAGGCAGAGGCCGCGGCCAGGGCGAAGGCTGTAGCTTTGGCCCGAAAACAGGAGAAAGCAGAAGCGGCAGAAAAGCCGGAAGTCGACATGGATATAGCGAAGCAGAAGGCGGCGGCAGCGGCCAAGGCGAAGGCAGCCTCATTGGCCCGGAAACAGGCGAAAGAAGAAGCGGCAGAAAAGCCGGAAGGTGAAATGGATATAGCGAAGCAAAAGGCGGCGGCAGCGGCCAAGGCAAAGGCAGCCGCGCTGGCCAAAAAACAGGCGAAAGAAGAAGAAGCGGCAGAAAAGCCGGAAGGCGAAATGGATATAGCGAAGCAGAAGGCGGCGGCAGCGGCCAAGGCAAAGGCAGCCGCACTGGCCAAAAAACAGGCGAAAGAAGCGGCAGAAAAGCCGGAAGGTGAAATGGATATAGCGAAGCAAAAGGCGGCGGCAGCGGCCAAGGCGAAGGCAGCGGCATTGGCCCGGAAACAGGCGAAAGAAGAAGCGGGAGAAAAGCCGGAAGGCGAAATGGATGCAGCGAAGCAAAAGGCAGCGGCAGCGGCCAAGGCGAAGGCAGCGGCATTGGCCCGGAAACAGGCGAAAGAAGAAGCGGGAGAAAAGCCGGAAGGCGAAATCGATGCAGTGAAGCAAAAGGCTGCGGCAGCGGCCAAGGCGAAGGCAGCAGCCGCTGCTGCGAAGAACAGGACAGCTGCACAGGAAAGCGAGGAAGCTGACACCCCTAGCGAAATTTCCCCAAATCAGTCGAAACTCGATCAAATTGTTTCTGCTATTGAAAGCCATGTAGGACAAGGGGCATTATTAGAGAACTATATTAATAGACTATCAAAAGATGTACCCACTTTAGTGGCTAATCCGGATACATATTTCTCAATAGCCAAATTTCTGCGGTATGATGAACAGCTTGACTTTTCGTATTTATCGGAACTTCATGGTACGGATTTTGAATCCCATATGGAAATCTATGTACATTTACACTCATTCAAAATGAACCAATCAGTTGCCTTGAAGGTGAAGCTTGATAGGGATACTCCCGTTATCCCATCATTGGTCCCATTATGGTCAGGTGCAAATTGGCCAGAATGTGAGGCGTATGATTTATTGGGCATTAACTTTTATGAACACCCTGATTTAAAGCGGATTTTACTTGGGGAAGATTGGAAAGGGTATCCCCTTAGAAAAGATTATGAGCCATATGATGTGGAGGTGTAAGCCCTATGTTAAGGACGGAAGAAATGCTTCTCAATGTCGGGCCGCAGCATCCGAGTACACATGGTGTTTTTCGGCTTGTCATCAAGATTGACGGTGAGATTATCAAAGAGGCTACACCTGTCATCGGGTATCTGCATCGCGGTACGGAAAAACTAGCGGAAAATCTGCAATATACACAAATAATCCCATATACTGACCGGCTCGATTATCTGGCGGCAATGACAAATAATTATGTACTTTGCCATGCTGTTGAGACAATGATGGGGGTTGAGATCCCTGAAAGGGCAGAATATTTGCGGGTCATCGCAATGGAATTGGGCAGAGTTGCAAGCCACCTCGTCTGGTGGGGTACATACTTGCTGGATATAGGTGCGACGAGTCCTTTCCTTTACGCATTCCGAGAACGTGAAATGATCGTTAATTTATTGACTGAATTGTCAGGGGCACGCCTCACATTCAATTATATGCGTGTCGGAGGTGTGAAATGGGATGCTCCTGAAGACTGGATTGCGAAGGTTGCCGAGTTTGTCCCTTATATGAGGGAGCAGCTTGCCGGTTACCATGAGCTTGTGACAGGGAATGAAATCTTTGTTAATCGGGTTAAAGGGGTGGGCATCTATTCGAAGGAAGAAGCCTTGCAGTATTCGCTTAGCGGTGCCAACTTAAGGTGTACAGGTGTGAAGTGGGATTTACGAAAAAATGAACCATATTCCATTTATGACAGGTTCACATTCGATGTTCCTACAAGGGAAGAGGGTGATGCCTTTTCACGCTATCATTGTAGAATGGAAGAAATCGAAGAGTCACTGAAAATCATCGAGCAGGCGGTTGAGCAATTTCCAGAAGGGCCGGTCCTTGCTAAGGTCCCTAAAATAATAAAGGTTCCTAAGGGTGAGGCATTTGTCCGAATTGAATCACCAAGAGGGGAAATAGGCTGTTATATCGCGAGTGAAGGGAAAAAGGAGCCATACCGCTTGAAATTCCGCAGACCTTCGTTTTATAATCTGCAAATTCTTCCGAAATTATTGGAGGGGGAAAATATGGCGAACTTGATAACGATTTTAGGTGCAATCGATATCGTGTTAGGGGAGGTGGATGGATAAATGATCAAGGATCTTCTCCATTCCGCTCCAAGCCTACTGAATTTTGGCATTTTTTTCGGTTTGGCAGTCCTGCTCCTGTTTGTCGTATTAGGGTTTGTAACCTATGGAATCCTTTCAGAGCGTAAAATCATGGGATTCATGCAGATGCGTGTCGGCCCAAACCAAATTGGAGGGAAATGGGGTCTTTTACAGACCGTTGCTGATGTTTTGAAACTTCTGATCAAGGAAGATACGATACCCAAGAAAGCTGATAAGCCGTTATATATTTTAGCTCCGGTAATTGCTTTTGCTCCCGCTTTCATGGTCCTTGCCACCTTGCCGTTCACCGATGCCTTCCAATTTGCTGATATAGGTGTCGGACTGCTTTATTATATGGCGATTTCCGGCATATCGACCATCGGCATCGTCACTGCAGGTTGGGCATCCAATAATAAGTATTCTTTGATTGGCGGAATGAGGGCAGCCGCGCAAATGATATCTTATGAGATCCCTTTGGTGATGTCGCTAGTGGGCATCGTCCTCATAACAGGCAGTTTAAACTTGAATGATATAGTCGCAGCCCAGGAAAAGGTTTGGTTCATTTTTCTTCAGCCGGTTGCGTTCATCGTGTTTTTCATTGCATCGGTTGCCGAGTTGAACAGGGTTCCTTTTGACCTTCCGGAAGCGGAATCCGAACTTGTAGCAGGCTATCATGTTGAATACTCTGGATTTCGCTGGGCCTTCTTTATGTTATCCGAATATGTGTATATGTTTGCAATGGCAACGCTAACCACTGTATTATTTTTAGGGGGATGGAATTCTATTCCGTTTTTGGATTTTATTCCGGCGGCCATCTGGTTCGGTCTGAAGTTCAGTGCCGTATTCTATATATTGGTCTGGATCCGTGTAACCTTTCCTCGGATAAGGGCTGATCAATTGATGGAGTTCGGATGGAAAGTGCTGCTTCCGGTTGCATTGGCAAATATATTTTTGACGGCACTAATAAAAGAATTGCTTAACCTTTTTTAGAAACTTAAGCTGGTCGGAAAGCGAGGGATTTATATGCTTGGTTTAGCAAAAGGTTTAACCTATACATTAAAGAACTTGACGAGGAAAAAAGTGACCTATGACTACCCGAATGAGCCGCTTCCGCTCCCTGACCGATTTCGCGGAATCCAAAAATTTTATCCTGAAAAGTGTATCGTATGCAATCAATGCGTGACGATTTGTCCAACGGATTGTATTCAATTAACTGGTAAGAAACATCCGGACCCGTCGAAAAAAGGGAAAATCATCGAGACGTATGACATCAATTTCGAGATTTGCATTTTATGTGATTTATGTACGGAGGTCTGCCCTACAGAAGCGATCGTGATGACGAATCAATTCGAGCTTGCCGAGTATAGCCGTGATCATCTATTTAAAAACCTGGAGTGGCTGGATGAAAATGATGAAAATATCCGGAAGGTGAATAAAGTATGAGTTTGTCGGGTGAATTGATTGCCTTTATTGGTTTGGCACTTGTCGCGATAGTAGGCGGGGTGTTGCTGATTACCTTAACAAAAGTGGTGCACATGGTTATCGCACTTGTTTTTACTTTCTTGGGCATTGCAGGCATTTATATGTTGCTCTCGGCAGAGTTTGTCGCCATTGTCCAAATCCTTATTTATTCAGGGGCAATTACGATCGTGATGCTATTCGGGATTATGCTGACAAAACACCAGGAAAATGATGCACCGGCTAAAGGGGGCTGGGGGAATTTCTCCTTGCTGGCAGCGATTGCCGGATTTGCCGTAGCGGTGTATCTGGGGATTTATAATCTGGATATACCTGTACAGCCAACGGCGTTGCATGAGGAAAATACAAAGCAAATAGGAATCGAACTTTTTTCAAAATATGTAATTCCATTTGAAGTGATGTCGGTACTCCTGCTTGTTGCTTTAGTCGGTGCCATCGTATTGGCTAAAAAAGATGATGAGGAGGGAGATCGATCATGACGGGAGTTCCTTTGTCGGCTTATCTTGTATTGGCTCTCGTTTTATTTTGTATAGGGCTGTATGGTGCCTTGACGAAAAGAAATGCGGTCATTGTTTTGATTTCAATCGAGCTGATGCTGAACGCTGCAAATATTAATTTAGTGGCCTTCAGTAAATTCGGGGTAACGCCATCCATTACGGGTCAAGTTTTTTCCTTATTCACGATTACGATTGCTGCAGCGGAGGCAGCTGTAGGGCTGGCCATACTAATGTCCCTTTATCGCAATCGTAAGACGGTCAATGTCGATGAAATGGAAATGATGAAGAATTGAAGGTTTATATAATTGAAGAAGGGGATTTGATACGATGATGGAGCACGCATGGCTCATACCGATCTTTCCACTCGTCACGTTTCTGGTTCTGCTTCTATCAGGCGGGCGGTTGCGGGAGCGAGGCGCTTTTATAGGAATAATATGTACAGTGGCTTCGTTCGTTTTATCGTTGCTTGTCCTGATCGAGCGATTTAAAGAACCTACTTATAATATATCGATAGATTGGCTTTCCTTCGGAGGGACGCAACTTTCAGCTGGATTCGAAATCAATCAGCTCAATGCCTTGATGCTTGTGGTCGTTTCCCTTGTCAGCCTGCTTGTCCAGATATATTCGAAGGGGTATATGAAGGGTGAAGTGCGATTCTCCATTTTTTATACTTATCTGGGCTTCTTCACCTTTGCCATGCTTGGACTAGTCATGGCCCCCAATTTATTACAACTTTATATCTTCTGGGAATTGGTCGGGGTGGGGTCTTTCCTGCTCATTGGTTTTTACTTTTATAAACTGGAAGCTAAGGCTGCGGCGAAGAAGGCATTCATCATGACCAGGATTGGGGATGTAGGGCTATTAATCGGCATCATTCTTCTATTCTGGGAAACAGGCAGCTTTGAATATGGAGAGATCTTTCAAGCCGTTCAGTCGGGCATGATATCAAGTGAAAAACTGACATTAATTGCTATTTTGATTTTTATCGGTGCGGTTGGGAAGTCTGGACAATTTCCACTTCATACATGGCTTCCGGACGCAATGGAAGGCCCGACTCCGGTTTCCGCATTGATACACGCAGCAACCATGGTTGCTGCAGGGGTATACCTGGTGGCGGCCATGTTTCCGTTATTCATGGCTAGTTCTGCTGCGATGCAGGTAGTGGCCATAACAGGTGGGATTACAGCCATACTTGCCGCAAGCATTGCCATAGTGCAAAAGGATGTTAAGCGTGTATTGGCCTATTCGACCATCTCTCAGCTTGGTTTTATGATGCTTGCTTTGGGTACTTCGGGATATGTGGCCGGGGTGTTTCATTTAATGACCCATGCCTTTTTTAAAGCTTTGCTGTTTTTGACAGCAGGCAGTGTTATTCACGCTATACATACACAGGATATGGAAAAAATGGGCGGCTTATGGCGTAAGTTGAATTGGACCGGTCCGCTGTTCTTGACTGGCACGTTGGCGATATCGGGGTTTCCGTTGCTCTCGGGCTTTTTCAGTAAAGATGAAATTCTAATGGCAGCTTGGGAGAATGGTAGTTATATATTGTTTGGTCTAGCGGTGGTTACCTCCTTTTTAACTGCGTTTTATATGTTCCGGCTGTTTTTCATGATGTTTGCAGGCGATTCACGCAGTCAGGCAGAACAGGTCAAGGAATCACCTTTCATCATGCTAATTCCCATGCTCGCATTGGCTTTGCTTGCTGTAATCGGTGGGTATATCCAAACACCGTGGTTTGGAACTTTTCTTGGGGAGTGGCTTGTGGAGGGTAATGAAGCTCTTCTAGGCGCCAGCCATAGTGAGGGGCCCGTTTGGATAATGTTGATGGCCGTGCTTGTGTCGCTGGCCGGGATTTACCTTGCTTATATGATATACGTTAAAAAGAAGTTATCTCGGGAATGGCTTGTCAAAGAAAACTCCGAGGTATATAGGATTTTGGAAAATAAGTATTACATTGATGAGATTTATCATTTTACTGCAGGCTATGCAATCAAAGGCTTTAGTATATTCCTATCTTATATTGAAAGGTTCATTGTCGGTGGCCTTGTTTCCACTGTAACAAGTTCAATAGAAGGATTGGGGAAAATAGGGTCTAAACTGCAAACGGGACAGGTACAGCAATATGGCATGATAGCCTTTCTGGGACTTGCGGTACTGTTGGTGATTTTTGCAGTAACTGGGGGGTATCTAAGATGAATGTCTATTTGCTCTCGCTTTTAGTGTTTTCACCGCTGCTGGGCATCGTGATGGTTGCCCTCATGCCGAAAAAAGAGGAAAGGACGATTAAACAATTTGGTTTTTTCGGAACACTGCCTCCCCTTTTCCTATCATTCTTTCTTTGCAGCCAATATTATTCGGGTGTGGCCCTATCCATATTTGACATTAAGTTGAATTGGATCAGGTTTGGAAATTTGGAGATGTATGATCCCAAGCTCTTCACGGTTGATTTTGAGTTGGGGCTGGATGGCTTAAGTCTCATCTTCATATTACTGACAACAATCATTTCATCACTGGCCGCAATCGCATCCATTTATATAAAAAAAGAATGGAAAGGGTATTATTTATTATTTTTGATCCTGGAGATTGGAATGCTCGGTGTCTTCACGGCAGAAAATTTGATCCTTTTTTTCATCTTTTTCGAAATGACTTTGATTCCTGCTTTCTTTTTGATTGGCAGATGGGGCTTTCTGGAGAGGGAGAAAGCTTCTTATAGTTTTCTGATCTATAATGGCATTGGTTCGGCTGTTTTATTGGTGGCCATTTTGATTTTGTTTGCCAGGACAGGTACGACCAACATTACAGCATTGACACAGATGATGACAATGGGCGGCGTTTCGCTTTTTGCACCCATATCCGGTTCGATGAAATATGGTTTATGTCTTGCATTTCTCGTGGCATTTGCGATAAAGCTGCCGGTCTTTCCCTTTCATAGCTGGATGGTGCGGGTCCATGCAGAAGCACCTCCATCCATAGTCATGATACATGCCGGTGTCTTATTGAAAATTGGGGCGTACGGAATCATCCGGTTTGGAATGGGGATATTTCCTGAACAATATAAAAGCTTGGCCTTTACCATAGTCCTATTTGGGGTCCTCAGTTTTTTATATGGTGCTTTTCTGGCATTGGTACAAACGGATTTCAAGCTCGTTTTAGCCTACTCATCAATCTCGCATATGGGTATCGTCATGATGGGGCTGGGAGCTTTGAATGAAGCGGGCATTCAGGGAGCTATTTTTCAAGTCATCTCACACGGGCTAATTGCTGCTTTGTTGTTTTTCTTGGTTGGAGCGTTGTATGAGCGTACAGGAACCACGATGCTTCCTAGGCTTGGAGGGCTGGCCAAGTCGATGCCGATTTTTTCAGGGTTTATGTTAGCTTCTGGGATGGCTTCACTCGGTTTGCCTGGCATGTCCGGTTTCATCAGTGAATTCATGGTATTTCTTGGCTTATTCAAGAGTCAGCCGTTGCTTGCGGCAATAGGGGTGATCGGGCTGGTATTAACCGCTGTTTATGTACTGAGGGCGGTCATGCTTATGACTTTCGGGAAAAATGATGGCTTGATAGAAAAAGAGAATTGGGACCTAAGGGGCTGGGAGTTTTTGCCGGCGTTGGTTCTTCTCGGTTTGATAATATCTGTTGGGGTATACCCAAATTTGTTAGGCGGGCCTCTTCAAGGAACGATTGAAGCCATGATGCTTGCTCTAGGGGGGCGATGAAGGATGGATTGGAACACGATGCTTTCTTATGATTGGGGAGCGATGATGCCGGAATTCATCATTCTTGGAACGACCATGATTCTTTCGATACTGGATTTATTCTGGCCGAAGCACTTTAATCGGAGAAAACTGGCATGGCTCGCGCTAACCGGAATCATTTTGGCATGTTTGTCACTGATTAGCCTGCTGTCCTTTGAGACAGTCAGTATCTTATCCGATACGTTTCGTTTAGATTCATTTGCAAAAGCTTTTAAGCTGCTTCTATTATTCGGAGCGGCCCTGATCATCCTTCTGGCTGAAGGATATGAACCGCGAGAGGGGCTGCGGGAGCACCGGGGGGAATTTTATTATCTGTTCCTGACCGCTTTGCTTGGAGCGATGGTCATGTCCTCAAGCGGTGATTTGATCACGCTGTTCGTTGGACTGGAACTTCTTTCACTTTCATCTTATATATTAGTCGGAATGCGCAAGCATGATCGGAAGTCCAACGAAGCGTCCATGAAGTATGTGATAAACGGAGGCATTTCCACAGCAATCACTTTATTCGGGATGAGCTATTTATATGGAGTGACCGGTTCCGTCAATCTAGGCGAAATGAGCAGGACGATGGCTGCGATGACCGACGGGCAGCTGCAATACATCATGGGGCTCGCTTTCTTCATGGTATTTGTCGGTGTATCCTTCAAGATAGCTGCCGCACCGTTTCATATGTGGGCGCCGGATGTCTATGAAGGGGCACCGACACCGGTCGCAGCCTTCTTGAGTGTAATTTCGAAAATGGCGGGTTTCGTCATCATCCTGCGCCTTTTTCTTTCGTTGTTCCTAACGGCTTCCGGTGATACGTTCGGGGCGCTAGATTTTTTGGATAAAAATAATATTTATATAGCTTCATTGGCGGGGCTGACGATCATCATTGGAAATGTGGTTGCGTTAAGGCAGCAAAATTTAAAACGAATGTTTGCCTATTCAAGCATCGCTCATGCGGGTTACCTGCTTGTGGCGGTGGCAACATTGGGCGGGGGATATTTCCTGCTTGATACTGTCTGGTTTTACCTAATGGCTTATGTATTAATGAATATCGGTGTATTTGCAGTCATTCAGCTGCTCTCCAGTCAAAGTGGGTCCGAAGATATCAGCATTCTTGCAGGAATGGGGAGGAAATCCCCGTATCTTGCCATGGCATTCACCGTATTCATCCTGTCGCTTGCTGGAATTCCCGGGACGACAGGTTTCATTGGCAAACTCAATATTTTTCTTGGGACATTCATAACGGAGCCTGGACATTTCGTCCTTGCGGGAATCATGATTGCAGGTACCATTGTGTCCTATGTGTATTATTTCGGATTATTGGTGCAGGTCTTTTTCCGACCGATTCATTCAGAGAAGGTTATTAAAATTCGTCCGGGTCTTCACATCGTATTGATCATATGCGTAATAGGCACCATACTTTTCGGGGTGGCGCCAAATATCGCCTTTGATTTTATTCATGATCAATTTGGTGATTTTACAGACTTTATTTCGAGTAAATGATATAATGCCTGTATCAGAGGCTTGTTCCATTGGATCAAGCCTCTATTTACAGTTTTAAAAAGATATTTTGCAATTCTTCCTTTTTAATTCCAAATATGAAGGGGTTTTGTGTTAGAATAGAACTCGGGTGTCTTTTAGGAGGTATGTACATGTTTTCAGCAATGGGACAGCAGGCTTTAACAGGAATAATTGCACACTTGTTTTTCATCGCAGTTACCTGGTGGGCTTTACAGGCATTACATTTTGATAAAATGTTAAGATCCAATTCGGTCATCAAGGCCAGGGTATTATATATTTTATTAACGGTTGCCATCGGTTCAGTTGTAAGTAATTTCTTCCTCGACTACCTGGGATTTGCAAACCAACTTCCGTATATGTTTAGTAATGACTGATTAGCTGTAAGAATATTCTTATAGCAAAATATGATTCTACTCTTGTATTCGCTATTGCTTCCTGCAAGTTTAAGGGGAAGGTGTCACCAATTGTCGGAAAACTCGAAGTATGATCTCTCTCCTTATGGAAAGAATGTGTAAAAGGGGAGGGATTTAACATGTATTTTTTAAATAAAAAAATGTTAACATACATAGTATTTCTCGGTTTGACGGTGATTTTAATTGGGAATAGTACGATTGTGGCAGAAAGTAAACCAGATATAGTTAAAATGGTGGGACTGTTACAGGAAGATAAAGATTTAGACATAGGGGATTGGTCTGTACTCACTAGAGAAATAAATAAAGAGATTACAACTAAACAAGAGTTTGAAAGCGAAGTTACAGCTTTAAAACGAAAATACCCTCAATTTCAATGGCATCGGAAAGATGATGCTTCCGGCTGGAAGGCTGAGGCATTAACTTACAATGTCGATTCAGGTCTGACCGAGTCTATCAAAGTAATGACAACGGAAGAGAAATTTGATAAAGTTACCTATGTTATTTACGAAGTGAAGGGGAAAAAGTGGAAGAAAGCCAATAATGCCTTTTTTACCGCTACGTTCCAAAACAGGGTGAATGACCTATTTATAGGAACTCCTACAATTTTTTCTTGTATTAAAGGGTCTATCAATGATAATATGGATTCGGTTTTAAACTCTAAAACTGAAGACCTGTTAGATATGTTCCAAGCAAGGGAAATTGAGAGTGTGCACGAAACAAACTTTACATCAATATCTGCACATTCAACTTTGTTTAAACAACCTTTGACAAAAGAAAAATTAAATTTGCAGTTTGGGCTACGGACAGAAGGATTGGGTGACCGAACGAACTTTGTAGTTGGCACACCAATCATAACGTTTGAATATTAATATAGAGAAAATGGACGCGGAGGGGAATACTTTTGGAAAAAATCATCGTCCGCGGCGGAAAAAGGCTTAGCGGGACAGTTAAAGTAGAAGGTGCTAAAAACGCCGTTTTGCCAGTTATCGCTGCAACATTATTAGCAAGTGATGGGAAAAGTATCATTAAAGATGTTCCTACGCTCTCCGATGTATATACAATCAATGAAGTATTGCGCAACTTAAATGCAGATGTTGCCTTTCATGACAATCAAGTAACTGTAGATGCATCAAGAGAGTTATTAGAAGAAGCACCATTTGAATATGTACGTAAAATGAGAGCTTCCGTTTTAGTGATGGGCTCATTACTGGCAAGGAATGGCCGGGCCCGCGTTGCTCTTCCTGGTGGCTGTGCCATCGGATCACGTCCTATCGACCAGCATTTAAAGGGCTTTGAAGCGATGGGAGCAAAAGTGAAGGTCGGCAATGGTTTCATTGATGCCGAGGTAGAAGGCAGACTTAAGGGTGCAAGAGTGTATCTTGACTTCCCAAGTGTTGGTGCCACCGAAAACATCATGATGGCTGCTACGCTTGCTGAAGGTATTACGATTCTTGAAAATGTGGCCAAAGAGCCTGAAATTGTAGATCTTGCGAATCTCCTTAATAAAATGGGTGCCAAAGTCAGAGGTGCCGGTACTGGTACGATGAGAATCGAAGGTGTCGATAAATTATATGGCACTGAACATACGATTATACCTGACCGTATCGAAGCTGGTACATTCATGACAGCGGCCGCTCTTACTGGCGGCAATGTTCTTGTTCAAGGAGCTGTACCTGAACACCTTACTTCCCTTATTGCTAAAATGGAGGAAATGGGCGTTAAAATTCTTGAAGAAGAAGATGGATTACGCGTTATCGGTCCAAAAACCTTGAAGGCCATTGACATCAAAACAATGCCGCATCCTGGTTTCCCGACTGATATGCAATCGCAAATGATGGCATTATTACTGCGTGCTGAAGGAACAAGTATGATTACGGAGACCGTTTTCGAAAACCGTTTCATGCATGTTGAAGAATTCCGTCGCATGAATGCCAATATTAAAATAGAAGGCCGTTCCGTTATCGTTAATGGTCCAACTAACATTCAAGGTGCTGAAGTAGCTGCAACAGATTTACGTGCCGCTGCAGCGCTCATCCTGACTGGATTGGTTGCAGATGGCATTACACGTGTTACAGAATTAAAGCATCTTGACAGAGGATACGTGAATTTCCATGGTAAATTGGCATCTCTAGGTGCTGATGTGGAACGTATTAACGAAGATGTGCCTGCTGAAACAAAAATTGCAGATTTAAACGCATAAGTAGCTTATAAAACCATTCACGTTCGAGTCTCCGAACCGTGAATGGTTTTTTTTATCATGTTCCGGATTCTTGGCCGACAGTTAAATAGTTGTCGTTTTTCTATTCATAAATGCTTGTCCTTCGACATACATTTGTTATGTAAAGATACCTGCTGGATACGATAATACGGCAGAGAACAAGTGTAGGGAGGCTCAGGAATTTGAAAGCAATCAAACCGATGGTCGTACTATTCATAGCAGTAGCATTCGTAATTATCATGATTCCGGCAGTGCTTGTGCTTCCATTTTCAAATGATAAGACAAGTGGGCAGTTAACCGAGCAGTTGGAAAAGAAAGGGAAGAGTGAGGGCAAAGAGGTAGCGGCAAATGAAATGAGTTCCGTAGAAGTTGCCGTTTACCGCACATCAGCAAAAAGGATTGAAAAACTGCCAATTGAATCGTACTTGAGTGGTGTGGTTGCAGCTGAAATGCCAGCAGATTTTGAAGAAGAAGCGCTGAAAGCACAAGCGTTGACGGCGAGAACCTATATTGTCAATCAGCTCATAAGCGAAAGTCGATTAGGCTTGCCCGATGGTGCCGATGTAAGCGATACGGTCATGCACCAAGTTTATAAGAATAATGATGAGCTGAAAAAACAGTGGGGCTCTGATTATAAATGGAAAATGCAAAAAATTAACAAGGCCATAAAAGAAACGGCGGGTCAAATCTTAACCTATGAAGGAAAACCGATTACTGCCACTTTTTTTTCGACAAGCAATGGCTATACGGAGAATTCCGAGGACTATTGGCAAGCTGAATTCCCCTATTTAAAAAGTGTATCCAGTCCATGGGATAAAGAAGAATCACCAAAGTTTTATAATAAAGTAGTAGTCGCTACTGCAGATTTTGAGAGAAAATTGGGTGTAAGTCTTTCTTCGGGAACATCCATAGGAACTGTCATTGAAAGAACATCAGGTAATCGCGTAGGTGTAGTGGATATCGGAGGAAAGAAAATGACAGGAAAACAGATTCGTGAGAAGCTCGGGCTGACATCTTCCGATTTTGACTGGGAGCGTCAAGGCAACCGGATTGTGATCACGACAAAAGGATCTGGACACGGAGTTGGAATGAGCCAATACGGTGCTAATGGCATGGCCAGGGAAGGGAAAACCTATGAAGACATCGTGAAATATTATTATAAAGGCGTCAAAGTTCAGTCTTCAAGTAAGTGGCTGAATACGATGACGGCAAAAAAATGAGAGATGGGAATTCCCATCTCTCATTTCTTTTCGTTTAATTTTTCTATAAAGGTCAAAAAGCCCCGTTTACGCTTGAAATAATGATATTGGACATGAAAATAAACTGCAGCTACCCCAATGATATCTTTAATGACATCTATTATGCTGGAGGAGCGGTACGGGACGAAAGATTGATGGTATTCATCAATCACTCCATAAAGGCAAGCTACAAGGGCAGCCAACAGGCTTAAACCAGGTCTCAGTTTTTGGTGTGCAGCAAGTGCCGAAACAAATAATATATACAAAAGGGCAAATTCGACCAAATGAAGTGCCTCTTTGATAAATCGGTCAAATGACGATGAGGGAAGATCAAGAATCATATCATCGGGGTTGCTCGACATTATCCAAATGGCAATCATATATAGAAAAGGCAATAACGTTAACACAAGTTTAAAAGCTTTTTTCATGATTTAAACATCCTTCAACAGTAAGATACCAAACATTTTACCATTCTACGAATAAAATCGGTTTCATTTCCACAAAATAAATCTAAAAAAAATTTTTTCCTGCATGTATATAATTTTAACAAAATGTTCAGAATGATTGCTGAGGTGATTAATATGAGAGAGGAAGAAAAGAAACCAACTTCCACAATCCGACGTATACTAAAACAACGTTGGGCATTATCAGCAATCTATATCGCAAGTGCAGCCATAATCTTAGCCGCGGCCTTCTTATTACAAAATAGTTTTAATGATTCAGCTAAAGATGGCAAAGAGGAATCGGCTGAAACAGGAAAAAACTATGGTGAGCCTTCTGTAGAGGTTAATAGCAATCTTGAGACAATCAAGATGCCTGTGGCCGATGCAGACAAATCGGTTATCAAGAAACAGTTTTATGATGTGAATGCGGATGAAAAGGCACAAGAAGAAGCATTGGTTTTCTACAACAATAGATATGAGCAAAACAAAGGTATAGACATTGCAATGGAAGATGGAAAGTCTTTCGATGTAAAAGCTTCCTTAAGTGGAAATGTAACGAAAGTTCAAGACGATGCGTTACTTGGAAATTTAGTTGAAGTAGAGCATGAAGATGGTGTTGTTACTCGTTATCAATCTGTTAAAGACATTAAGGTTGCAGTCGGTGACAAAGTGAAACAAGGACAAGCAATTGCTACAGCCGGAAAAAGCCAAATCAATGAAGAGGCTGGCGTACATGTCCACTTCGAAATCAGAAAAGATAACATTGCGTTAAACCCACTTGATTTTGTTGATAAACAAGCTTCTGCGATTCAATCTGCAACTGAAGCTGAAGCTGATAAAGAAGAAACACCTGCAGTCGAAGGATCAGAAGCTGACAAAGAAACACCTGCAGTCGAAGGATCAGAAGCTGACAAAGAAACACCTGCAGTCGAAGGGTCTGAAGCTGACAAAGAAGAAACACCTGCAGTTGATGAAACTGACGAGAGCACTGATTTAGAGAGTGGCACTGATGAGGAAGGCTCTGTCCCTGGTGAAGATACAACTGAAGAAAGCGATTCCTTAAAAGATTCGTTAAATCAATCTAATTAAGATTAAGATTTTTAATAAAATCAAAACAAAAACCTAGAGCGTTACGAATGACAACAACTGAAAATTTGGTAAAAGGAGGCCGTTCACTTTGAACGGCTTCTTTTTTTCTTTCGGGGAAATATTGGCCAATATGCTGAAACCTTTGAATTTCTGACAAATTTCTCGGGAAATAATTTACGTTTAATAAAAATAAACAGATGAAAAATCAGAAATAAATCCAAACCTCCTGTCCCATTAGGCATATATTCTTAACCAAGCTAATAAGATGTTATAAACCATGCAAAGAGAGTGTTTGAGGTGAGGAATCGTTTATTACAAATTATCTAATAGGTGAATAATTCTATCTTTCATTGTTTATAGGGCAGCGGTATTCGATTCGAAAAATACGAATCTCATTTCACACTTCTCACATCCAATTTGGGGAGGTCGAGTGGTGTGCACGATTACATCAAAGAAAGAACTATCAAGATAGGAAAGTATATCGTGGAAACTAGAAAAACAGTCCGCGTCATTGCAAAAGAGTTCGGAGTCTCTAAAAGCACAGTGCATAAAGACTTAACTGAGAGGCTGCCAGAAATTAATCCTGATTTGGCTAACGAAGTGAAGGATATATTGGATTATCATAAATCCATTCGTCACCTTAGAGGTGGAGAAGCGACAAAATTAAAATACAAACGTTCTGAAAGAGAAGAAGAAATCGTTAAATGATACTTGAATCATTCCGGCAATTGGAAGTGAATCGGGCTATCGGGGAATGAATAAGGGGACATGAAAGTGAGTGTCAGCTTTTTCTTAACCTTGATGCGGTTCCATGCCGGATTTTTTTAATGGGAAAATACGGTAAGGTAGTACATAAGGCATTGATTTTTTTTACATATTGTAAAAATAGGAAATAATAGTCTGTATTAGTGTTTATTTATAATTCATACTTACTTGTGTCAATGCAATATGGTAAAATAAACAATTAGGACAGAAGTAGGTTATATGTGAGGATATTCAAGGAGGATTTAAGAAATGTTTGCTAGAGATATTGGGATAGATCTTGGAACAGCCAATGTTCTTATACATGTCAAAGGTAAAGGAATTGTGTTAAATGAGCCTTCGGTAGTCGCGATTGATAAGAATACGAACCGTGTTCTTGCCGTCGGGGAAGAAGCTCGAAAAATGGTAGGCCGTACTCCAGGAAACATCATCGCAATCCGTCCTTTAAAAGACGGTGTCATTGCAGATTTCGATGTAACAGAATCGATGCTTAAGCATTTTATCAATACATTGAATGTGAAAGGCTTTCTTTCAAAGCCTAGAATTTTAATTTGCTGCCCGACCAACATAACAAGTGTCGAACAAAAGGCGATTAAAGAAGCTGCCGAAAAAAGCGGCGGGAAGAAAGTATACCTTGAAGAAGAGCCGAAAGTGGCCGCAATCGGTGCCGGTATGGATATTTTTCAACCAAGCGGCAATATGGTTGTAGACATTGGCGGGGGTACAACGGATATTGCCGTTCTTTCAATGGGGGATATCGTTACATCTTCATCCATTAAAATGGCCGGTGACAAATTCGATAATGAAATATTACATTATATCAAGCGGAAGTATAAGCTCCTGATTGGTGAACGTACAGCGGAGAACATTAAAATCCAGGTTGCAACCGTCTTCCCTGGATCTCGTAATGAAGTCATCGATATCCGTGGGCGTGATATGGTATCGGGATTGCCTAGAACCATTTCGGTCAATTCTGAAGAAATTGAGGAGGCACTTCGCGAGCAGGTTTCCATCATTGTACAAGCTGCAAAAAGCGTACTTGAGCGGACGCCGCCAGAGCTTTCTGCTGATATCATCGACCGCGGCGTCATTTTAACAGGCGGGGGAGCCTTGCTTCACGGGATTGATTTACTTCTTGCTGAAGAACTAAAGGTCCCAGTACTCGTTGCCGAGCGGCCAATGGATTGTGTAGCAATCGGAACCGGTATCATGCTTGATAATATGGATAAATTGCCACGGCACAAATTCAACTAAAAAGCGGGTGGAAATCCGCATCATAAGATAGGGGTCTAAGGTTCAGACAAACGTGAGGCATAGTGAAAGTGCGTGCAGTTCCAGTACTGATGAGCAATAGGCCCTCTTCTTTTAGTCGAGAATTTAACACCATTCCTTTAAATTTGACCTAACCTACGATATGACAAATTCTTCTGCCTAATGCTTCTCCTTTTCCTTAAGATACTGATGTTCATGACCGATAAGATAGATATGAGATATTGAACGGATAAGTTATGTAGATTGGGGAGTGAAGAAGATGTTAAGAGGTTTTTATACGGCTGCTTCCGGGATGCTTGCACAGCAAAGGCGCACGGAATTACTCACAAACAATATGTCCAATTCGAATACAACAGGGTATAAAGCGGATCAATTGAGTGTAAGGTCTTTTCCGGAAATGCTCATAAGCAGCATGGGTGGTGAAACGGTTCCCACGGAGAACAAATTGAGCATGTCCAGCTTTTCCCAGGTTGGGGGGCTCAGTACGGGTGTTTACGTACAGGAGGCGAATCCTTTATTTACCCAGGGAACATTGGAGGAAACCCAGCTTGATACGGATATTTCCCTTGTTGATGAAAACCTACCGATCAATGAGGAAACGGGTCGGCAAGGCTCGGTGTTTTTTACTGTCCAGGATGGCGATGGTGCTATCCGTTATACGCGTAACGGCAGTTTCACCCTGGATGGGCAAGGTTATCTGACTACGCCGTCCGGTCATTATGTATTGAACGAAAGTAATGAAAAGATCCAGCTTGATAGCGATCGATTCACAGTAGCGGAAAACGGTGTTATTTTAGAAGGAAATGTTCAAATCGCACGTTTGGGGATCTGTTATTCGGATGATCCGTCATTACAGCTCATGAAAGATGGCGAAGGTCTATATAAGGCTGTGAATGATGGGGATTTACCTAGCGCATACGCGGCTGCGGATGTCGGTTTTTCTACTAAGCAGGGCTTTCTTGAAGGCTCCAATGTTGACCAATCGAGAACGATGACAGAAATGATGTCGGCATACCGCTCTTTTGAAGCGAGTCAGAAGGTGCTTCAAGCCTATGATAAAAGTTTGGATAAAGCGGTCAATGAAGTTGGCAGGCTTTAATGAGCAGTAGGTGAAATTCGGAAATTTGAACTGTAAGGGGAAAAACCATGAACCGGACGATGATGACGGCGACGAATACGCTGAACCAACTTCAAAGTAAAATCGATCAAATAAGTAATAATATCGCGAATGTGGACACGACAGCCTTCAAAAAGACCCAAACGAGTTTCAATGACTTATTGACACAGAGTTTCAATAATCAACCGAGTGAGACCAAGGAAAAAGGAAGGTTGACCGCACCTGGCATTCGGCAGGGAACAGGTGCTATGTTAAGCCAATCTCAATTGGTGCTTTCACAGGGTGCCTTAAAGACGACGGACCGCAACCTTGATGCAGCATTCACCCGGGATGACCAATTCTTCACCGTAAGCGTTCAGGACGATAATGGGGTCAATACAAGGCTTACAAGGGATGGTGCCTTTTATTTATCCCCTAATGCTAACGATCAAATGATGCTTGTTACCTCTGCTGGACATAAAGTGCTTGATGAAAATGGTGAACCGATCCTCATAGAGGGAAATATTAAAGGCATTAAGATTTCGGAAAATGGCTTATTGATAGTGGATACGGAAGAATATGGCGAGAAGAGTTTTGGGCTCGGAATAGTCTCGGTCAAGAAACCGCAATTTCTTGACCGGCTAGGCGGGAATTTACTTGGCCTGCCCAAAAACTTCAATGCCTTGGGTGTTACGGAAGACGATATCATGACTGCATTAACAGGGGATTCCCGCAACCAGGCAGCAGTCCGTCAAGGTACTCTGGAGTCCTCGAATGTCGATCTTTCCAAAGAAATGACGGATCTAATCAATGTTCAGCGGTCTTACCAATTTCAATCCCGGGCGGTAACGATGGCAGATCAAATGAGCGGATTAGTCAATGGAATCCGTTAAGGTACCTGGTAAATAAAATGTCTCCCTGCGGAATTAGAGCAAATCGGTTATAATGAATTCATAACAAGAGAAATCATTCGTGCCGACCATTTTGCATAGCTGCTGAATTTCTGGCGTATCGGGGAAATCAGGCGGCGAGTTTTCTTAAAAGGAGCTTTCACATTCTATATGGAACAAAATCGTGTAATGAGACAACAAATTGAAGAAGAGATAAAGGAAGTTGAGGCGAAACCGAATCGTAGGATCAAGGTCCGTCTTTTGCCAATTTGGCTTCGTTTACTCATTGTTATCGGATTGATTTTCATTGCTGTATTATCCGGGGCACTATTAGGATATAGTGTGATTGGCGGTGGACATGCAATGGATGTTTTCCAAAAATCCACATGGACCCATATTTTTGATATAGTGAACAAGGGCGCGTAGTTCCATGTTTTTTTGAAGTAGTTGCTGTCGTTAACGGATTTATATTTCATGGCAACTACGCCTCTGTCTAGATGACAGGGGCGAGTTTACGTTATGTTTGAAATATTTAAGTCATAGGAGGAACAAGTATGCTAGATATCACACAAATAAAGGAAATTATTCCGCATCGTTACCCATTCTTATTAGTCGACCGGATCATAGAAATTGATGAAGGGAAAAGAGCGGTTGGATTGAAGAATGTCTCGGCAAATGAAGAATTCTTTAATGGCCATTTCCCCGATTATCCAGTTATGCCTGGAGTTTTAATTGTAGAGGCCTTAGCGCAGGTTGGCGCTGTAGCCGTCTTGAAACAAGAAGAATATAAAGGCCGGCTTGCATTTTTCGCTGGGATTGATAATTGCCGCTTTAAAAAGCAAGTTAAACCAGGTGATCAGCTGCGTCTGGAAGTGGAAATAGTGCGTATGAGAGGTTCAATGGGTAAAGGGAAAGCAGTTGCAACGGTTGATGGGGAAACAGCATGTGAAGCCGATATCATGTTTGCTTTTGGTGACAAATAAGATTCTTTTTCCTTAACTATATATTTCAAAAAGAGGTTTAAGGAATCGTGAAGCGGTGTATATAAAAAGCACTGCATTGCTTTTTTAAAGCAAGAGCGGTTTTTAGATCTTTCTATTCTCCCTTTGAATGCCGGACATTTTTATGTCCGGCATTTTTTAATGTTTAATTCCAAATAGCAGATTTTCTTTTTAAATTTAAAATAGGACGCAAGTTATTTTCATATTCGGGCAAAATACCTAATGATAAAGAAAGAAGGGAGGTTGCCAAAAATGATGAAGAAAATTTTTGCACTACTTGGGGGATCTTTATTATCTATTATGTTCCTTGCTGGATGTGGAAATAATGATAATGATAATGACAAAAATCCCGCACCAGAAGATGATAACAACATCATAGAAGATAATAAAAATGGTGTAAATGATAACAACGATGATAACGATATGAATGATAACGATGATGATGGAGTGCTTGATAACGACGATGATAACGACGATAATAACGTCAATGATAACGACGATAATGATGCGGATGACTTGATTAAGAAAAAAGACGACAACAATAAGTAATTAGCAGAATGACAAAGACTGGCTTAGGTAAGAAGAGGATTTGTATCCTTATTCGTCTAAGTCAGTCTTTTTTATGTGCATTCGATTAGGGATGGGAATTAAGGGAAGGGTTTTATTTATTAGTTGCTAATTTAGGCTTTGAGCGGATTTTTTGCTTGAACTCTTTTATAAGTTCATCGCCGACGAGACCTTTTTGGACCAAATCTTCAAGAAGGAGTTCTGCATATTTGCTCCGTGTTTTTTGGATGTGACCAACAAATAAAAGGCTATAATGATTGCCCACTTTTCTTATTGTACGTAAAACAGTTTGAAACAAAGCCGGTTCATTGTCCTTTTTGGTAATGACTGCCTGGATATACACCTCTCCGTCTATATCGGGAAGTGAGGGTTCAAGCTCTTTGAAATGTTTTTCTTCTACAAAGGCTTCCAGTAACCATGATCTAGCATCGTTTTCTTTATTTATGATCAATCCATCTGTTAATGCAATATCAATCAAGTTTAAATTTTCAGTAACAATTTGCAACGAGATCAATTTGAATGATTTCATCTAATTCCTCCGTTTCTTGCAAGAAAGAGCGGCGATTACCTCTCTTAAACGTAAATTTTAAAGGGTACATATCGATAAATCCTTTTAAAGGTAATTATATCATACTAAAAAAAAGTCTCTTAATGAAATGAAAACCCAACATTTGTCTAAATTATGAAGGAAGGAATAAAAATTTGCAAAATATTTAATTTTGTTAACTATTCGTTTTTTACCTGATTTTAATCACTAAAAAATGTTTTTGCACCAATCCAAACGACTTTTTATGAAGAAAAACGGTGTAATAAAATCATTTCCTCCATTTTTTAATCGATGGAAGAAAGCGTATGATTAAAATAATTAAAGAGGAAGGAGTGAAACAATGATTAACCAAGTTACCCTCGTCGGCAGGCTTACGAAGGATCCAGAATTAAGATATACACCTGATGGCAAGGCTGTTTCCAATATCACATTAGCAGTCAACCGGAACTTCCGTAATACTGTCGGTAACTATGAGGCAGACTTTGTACAGTGTATCATATGGAAAAAGTCGGCTGAAAATACTGCTCAATATTGTAAAAAAGGAGCAATAATCGGCATAACTGGCAGAATACAAACAAGGAGATACGAAAATCAGGAGGGTAAATATGTATATGTAACTGAAGTGGTCTCCGAGAGGGTTCAATTCATCGGAACTAAACAAAATGATGGAAAGCCCAAGGATTTTGAACATATTGGTTTATAGTGTTACGTGAAGGTTGGGCATGCTAGCTTGCTTAACAAAGAATTGTTTTTAAGAAAATGTAAGATCTAAATTCGATACACAAATAAGTATTTATATGACCATAATGAATAACCAATGCATAGAATTACAGGGATTTTTTATGAAACTCGGCAGTAGCATATAGAATTTTTTTTCATCCATTCATTCCCCAAAGCTAATATAGCTTTTTCTCCGCAGTAAACCCCGATTTACCCTCAAAAAAATTGAGTTATATGATTTCCCCCTTGTAATGACTGCAAATAAGCAGTCTTTTTTTTGTGCCAAAATGTGTGTAAATAGAAAAAAATAAAAAATAATTCTGTTAAATTAGAATTTTTAGAAAATATATTGTAATATTTTAATTTTGATGCAATAATAAACCCAATAATATAATGGAAAATAAGTTATATATAGGAAGTGATTTGATGGACGAACCAATTATTAAGGTTAATGGGCTTCGAACCAGTTTTCGTACGGACGATGGGGTGATCCCTGTCGTGAATTCAATCGATTTTCATGTCAATCCTGGTGAGGTTTTAGGGATTGTAGGAGAATCGGGATGCGGAAAAAGCGTAACTTCTCTGTCCATCATGGGTCTTGTTTCTTCACCGGCTGGTAAGGTGGAGGGGGAAATCCTTTTTAAAGGAGAAAACATCGCAAATGCCTCTGAAGCGAAAATGAGAAAAATTCGCGGAAATGATATAGCGATGATATTTCAGGAACCGATGACAAGCTTGAATCCGGTGTTCACTATTGGCGAGCAGTTGATAGAGACGCTTCGGATACATAAAAAATGGAATAAAAGGCAGGCACGAAATAGAGCGGTGGAAATGTTGAAGCTGGTTGGGCTTGGCCGTGCCGAGGAATTGCTCAAAGAGTATCCGCATCAGCTTTCTGGCGGAATGAGACAAAGGGTCATGATAGCAATGGCCATGATTTGTGAGCCTAAACTCCTTATAGCCGATGAACCGACAACGGCTTTGGATGTGACGATCCAGGCACAAATCCTGGAATTAATGAAGAATTTAAATAAAGAAACGGACACGGCAATCATGATGATTACCCATGATCTTGGGGTAGTGGCGCAAATGTGTGAACGTGTCATTGTCATGTATGCCGGCAAGGTGATAGAGGAAGGAAATGTGCAAACGATTTTCCAAAACCCTAAGCATCCTTACACGGTCGGTTTACTTCAGTCGATTCCCGATATGCGAATAAAGAAAGAGCGCCTTTACTCGATACCGGGTAATGTGCCAAAACCTGGGACAAGCAACCTCGGGTGCCAGTTTGCCCCCCGCTGCTCCCATGCCATGGAGCAATGTATAAATGAGACCCCGTCTCTACTGGAATTCGATGAGGGTCAGCATGTTCGCTGCTGGCTTTATGAAGATGGGAAAGGAGCTTCCTTGCATGAATCAAACATTGGTTAAGGTAGAAAACCTAAAGAAGCATTTTCCGATAAAAGGAGGGGTTCTGGGAAAGACCATTGGAGAGGTCAAGGCAGTTGATGGTTTGTCTTTTTCCATTTATAAAGGGGAAACCTTGGGGCTTGTCGGTGAAAGCGGTTGCGGAAAATCCACGACGGGAAGATTATTGCTTCGATTGCTTGAGCCGAGCGAGGGCAATGTTTATTTCGAAGGAAAGGACCTGACAGCTTTATCTTCCAGTGAAATGAGAAAGATGCGCCGTGAGATGCAGATGGTTTTCCAGGACCCATTCGCCTCCCTCAATCCCAGGCATACTATTGAAAAAATTTTGGAAGAACCGCTCATCGTCCACGGGGTTAAAGATAAAAAGGCGCGAAAGGCCCGTGTACAGGAACTTCTTAAGGTCGTTGGCCTAAGCAGTTACCATGCTAAAAGGTATCCGCATCAATTCAGTGGGGGCCAGAGGCAGCGTATTGGCATCGCGAGGGCACTTGCAGTCAATCCCAAACTGATCATTGCAGATGAGCCGGTATCTGCACTGGATGTGTCGATTCAGGCCCAGGTCTTGAATCTGTTGCAGGATTTGCAGGAAGATTTTGATTTGACCTACTTGTTCATTGCTCATGATCTTGGAGTGGTAAGGCATATCTCCGACCGTGTCGGTGTCATGTATCTCGGACATATTGTTGAATTGACGGAAAGTGAAGGGCTTTATGAAAATCCGCTTCACCCATATACACAGGCTTTATTATCGGCCGTGCCCATTCCGGATGTGGAATATAAGGGGGATAGGGTAATCCTGCAGGGAGATGTTCCAAGCCCATCAAACCCGCCCAGCGGCTGTCCATTCCATACGAGATGTCCGAAGGCGATGGCAGAATGCAATACGGACAAGCCAATCCTGACTGAACATAAACCTGGTCACTACGTTGCTTGTCATCTATACAATTGACACGACGTATACATAAATTCGCAAATAATAAGGGGGAAGAATATGAAGAAAACATTGGCATTGTTGCTGACTGGTATCCTGGCTCTTTCGCTGGCGCTTGCGGGATGCTCCTCGTCTACATCAAAAGAGAAAGATGATGGTAAAGGGGGATCGAGTGAAGCGAAGGGCGGCGTATTGATATATGGTAAAGGCGGAGATGCTGTCGGTCTTGACCCAGCTATCGTAACCGATGGGGAATCATTCATCGTCACTCAGCAGATTTTTGAAACGCTTGTGAAATATGGGGAAGATGATACGGAAATCAAACCGGGTCTTGCAAAGTCATGGGAAGTGTCCGATGACGCGAAAACATACACATTCAAATTGGAAACCGGAATCAAGTTCCATGATGGTACGGATTTCAATGCAGATGCGGTCGTAAAAAACTTTCAACGATGGGCAAAAAGTAAGGATGAAGGGAAATTTGCGTACTATGCCTCCATGTTCGGAGGATTTGAAGGCGATGAAGGTCATGTTATCAAAGAAGTAAAAGCGATCGATGCCAGCACAGTGGAATTCACTTTGAACCGTCCGCAGGCACCGTTCCTGAAAAACCTTGCCATGCCTACATTTGCTATAGCCAGTCCTAATGGAATTGAAAAAGAGGGTGACGACTTCACTAAAAATCCATCCGGTACAGGTCCTTTCAAGTTCAAATCATGGAAACCTGGCGATACGATTGAAGTGGTGAAAAACGATGACTATTGGCAAGATGGACTGCCTAAACTTGATGGAGTCACGTTTAAGGTCATTAAAGATAACTCTGCACGTTTAAATGCTGCAATCAAAGGTGAAATAGACCTGATGGACGGGTTGAACCCAAGTGATATCAGTAAGGTTACAGGAGATGAAAAACTGCAAATATTCGAACGTGCATCCATGAACGTCGGGTACTTTGCTTTCAATGTTGAGAAAGCGCCATTCGACAAGAAAGAAGTGCGTCAAGCCATCTCGCATTTGATCAACAAAAAGGAAATCATTGATAATTTTTATGAAGGCACAGCAGAGCCTGCCAAGAATCCTATGCCTCCATCCGTTTCTGGCTACAATGACAAAATCGAAGACTATGATTACGATGTAGAAAAAGCGAAAGAACTGCTGAAAAAGGCTGGACTTGAAGACGGATTTAAAATGGATCTATGGGCAATGCCGGTACCGCGCCCATATATGCCGGATGGTCAAAAAGTGGCTGAAGCCATTCAAGCAAGCCTAAAACAAGTCGGCATCGAAGCGAATATCGTTTCGTACGAATGGGCTGCATATTTAGAGAAAGTGCAGGCTGGTGAAGCCCAATCCTTCATGATGGGCTGGACAGGCGATAATGGAGATGCGGATAACTTCCTTTATACATTATTGGATAAAGATAATATCGGCTCCAACAACTATGCCCGTTACGCAAACGATGAAGTCCATGAACTGCTGATCGAAGCCCAGTCCACGGCAGATGAAGCCAAGCGTAATGAGTTGTATGGAAAAGCCCAGGAAATCATCCATGATGAAGCTCCATGGGTTCCGCTTGTACACTCTTTACCTCAGTTAGCCGGATCTAAGACGGTCAAAGGGTTTGTTCCACATCCAACTGGTTCACAATCCCTTGTTAATGTTTCTCTAGAAAATTAACCGTACGAACCGGGTAGTATGGATTCTTGCATGCTTCCCGGTTTTGTTATGGAATGCATTTCAAAATGATCCAGGGCGCTTCGAAGGACCCTAATTTAAAAGGCGGGTGATTGTTTTGTTTTCCTATACCGTACGACGTTTAGGATCTCTCATTCCGGTGTTACTCGGAATGGCGTTTATTGTGTTCATGATGATACGGGCAATTCCTGGAAATCCAGCACAGGTGATTTTAGGGCAGCAAGCAACGGAAGAGGCAGTCGCTGCGATGACAAAGGAACTTGGCCTGGATAAACCTTGGTTCATTCAATTTTGGGATTACTTATCAGGCCTGTTAAAGGGGGACCTGGGTGTTTCGTTAAAAACGAATAGTCCGGTTTCGGAAGAAATTGGACCATACTTGATGGCCACGATAGAACTGGCCTTGATCGCGATGATCATCGCCGTGGTCATAGGCGTGAATGCAGGGATAGTATCAGCTTGGTTTCAAAACTCATGGTTTGATTATGTCGCCATGGTGATTGCGTTGATTGGTTTGTCCATGCCTATTTTCTGGCTGGGATTAATGGAGCAATACATCATTTCAATTCAATGGGATTTACTTCCGACGACAGGGCGGGACAATATCAGGGATCCTGTTGAGGCCATAACCGGCCTGTATTTAATAGATACACTCATGGCTGGCAGGGTTGATCAGTTTTTCGAGGTGATCAAGCATCTCATTTTGCCGGGGATAGCGCTTGCTACCATTCCGATGGCGATTATTGCAAGGATGACACGTTCGTCCATGTTGGAAGTCATGAGATCGGATTTCATTCGTACGGCTCGTGCTAAAGGAATGAAAATGTTTTGGGTTGTTTACAAGCATTCCTTTAAGAATGCCTTGATTCCAGTGGTGACGGTTATCGGTCTGCAGACAGGATTACTTTTAGGCGGCGCCATTTTAACGGAAAACATTTTTGGATGGCCAGGTATCGGTACATATATTTATGATGCAATCCTATCTCGGGATTATCCGGTGATACAGTCCGGAATTCTAGTCATCGCCTTTTTGTTTGTCATGATTAATCTAGTTGTGGACTTGTTGTACGCAGCGATCGATCCTAGGATTAAGTATAAATAGGGAGGGAAACTCATGCCTGAAATAGCAACGAATACTCCGCCAATCCTTCCTCCAAAAGAGGCAGAGGAAAAAGTCATCTCTCCCTGGAAGGAAGGCTGGAAAAGCTTTAGGAAAAACAAGGTAGCCATCGTGGGTCTGGGGATTGTTTCATTTTTCATCTTAATCGCCATCTTCGCGCCCGTTATAGCACCTTATTCATTTGATGGGCAAAAGCTAAGTGATAAACATTTGGCCCCGTCTGCGGAGCATTGGTTCGGAACGGATGAATTTGGCCGGGATATTTTGAGCAGGGTCATTTATGGCTCGCGCATTTCAATAGGGGTCGGCTTCTTATCTGTTGCCGGATCTGTTGTGGTTGGGTCTTTTTTGGGGATCATTGCCGGTTATTACGGCAGGTGGATAGATACGATCATATCGAGGATTTTTGATATTATTCTGGCCTTTCCTAGTATCTTGCTTGCCATTGCTGTCGTTGCCGTTTTGGGGCCCTCCCTTCGCAACGCACTTATTGCCATCGCCATCGTCAATGTCCCGATATTCGGCCGGCTTTTACGGTCACGGGTCTTAACGGTGAAAGAAGAGGAATATGTAACGGCTGCAAAGGCAATTGGAATGGGGGACGGCCGCATTCTCCTTCACCACGTCCTTCCGAATAGCCTTGCACCGATTATCGTTCAAGGTACCTTGGCGATTGCAACAGCCATCATTGAGTGCGCAGCACTCGGCTTTCTCGGTCTCGGTGCACAGCCGCCAGCACCAGAGTGGGGGAAAATGCTCGCCGATTCCAGGGCGTTCATCATTCAAGCGCCATGGACGGTTCTCTTCCCTGGACTTGCGATCATGCTTACGGTACTCGGCTTTAACCTAATGGGGGATGGGCTGCGTGATGCCTTGGATCCAAGAATGAAAAACTAGAAGTAAAAGGGTGATGTTAGTTTAACATCACCATCTTTTTGCCGTTTATCTTGTAAATCTAACAAAATATGAAAAATAATAAAAAAATCCTAGTTCTAAATAGGAAAATAGTGACTATTACCCCTTAAAATCACCCCAAAAGTTGTGATACTTTTATACTCAGTAAGAATATTCCAAAAATTGTTTATTTTAGAGGAGGAAAGTTCATTGATCAAACGTAGCTTGTCCATTCTAGCAATCTTTCTATTAGTATTTACTGCAAGCGTTTCCGCAGCCAAGCTCCCAGATCCCCCGACAGGCTCGGGCGGTGCAGGTAAGAAGAATCAGGAAAGCATTATAAAGCTGAAGAAAAATGACATGGGGAAGAAATACAAAAGCAATGAGAAGGTCAGGGTCATCGTAGAGATGAAGGAAGCCCCGGCAATAGAAACCGCTTCGAAAGAAGGAAAGCTTTTTAAACAATTATCAAAAAATAAGAAACAACAATTAAAGTCTGAAAAGCTAGCTACTCAGAAGAAATTGAAAAAAAAGGTGAAAGAGAAAAAAATAGCTTTCAAGGAACTTGAGAGTTTTACGACAGTCGTCAATGGATTCAGCGGTGAACTTCAGTATGGTGAGATCAAAAAGGTGGAAGCCATGCCTGAAGTTGCTGAAGTACATATAGCGAATGAATATGAACGTCCTGCAGAGAAACCCGACATGCTATATAGCAAAGAGCTTGTCCAAGCCCAGGAAGCATGGCGGGAATATGGATATAAAGGGGAAGGGATGGTCGTCGGGATTATTGATACTGGAATCGACCCATCTCACCGTGATATGGTCCTGAACGACGAGAATAAGGCTGAACTGACTGAAAGTGAAATCAGCGCGATGAAGGAATCCAGCCATCTATTAGGCAATTACTATACGGCCAAGGTTCCTTATGGATACAATTACATGGATGAAAATGAAGAAATCCTTGACCTTGGTGAAGAGGCTTCCATGCATGGGATGCATGTGGCAGGTACGGCCGGAGCCAATGGAGATGAAGAGAATGGCGGCATTAAAGGGGTTGCTCCTGAAGCCCAGCTGCTTGCATTAAAGGTCTTCGGAAATGATCCCGACATGCAGACAACATGGGGCGATATATATATTAAGGCGATTGACGATGCCATCATTCTTGGGGCGGATGTGCTGAATATGAGCCTTGGCTCCACTGCAGGCTTTGTATCGGCAGACGATCCGGAGCAGCAGGCGGTATCCAGAGCTGTTGATAATGGGATCCTCATGTCGATTTCAGCAGGAAACTCGGCACACTTTGGAAATGGATTTGCCAACCCATCAGCCTCGAACCCGGACATTGGCGTTTCAGGTTCACCTGGACTTGCTTACGATTCTGTACAAGTGGCATCGGTAGAGAATAATTATATGGATTTGGATGCAGCGACTTATGAAATAAACGGTCAAGCAGGAAAAGCTCCATTCATGTCGGCTTCAAGCGTGCATCCCAATGCCTTGAAGGATAAATCACATGAATTGGTGGCCGCTGGTCTTGGGACGCCAGAGGAGATTTCCAAAGTGGATGTTAAAGGCAAGTTCGCCCTCATCGAGCGTGGCGCGCTTTCTTTTATAGAAAAGGCGCAAAATGCCCAGGCAGCAGGAGCGACAGGAGTCATAATTTACAATAATGCTGACGGATATATTTCCATGGCTACAGATCCAAGCATCACCATTCCCCAGCTGTTCATGTTGAAATCGGATGGTGCAAAGCTGAAAGCGGCCTTAGCGGATGGCGAAAAGGTGATGATTACATTTAATGGTGATAAAACAAAAGCTGTAAATCCAGAAGCAGGGAAAATGAGCTCATTCAGTTCATGGGGAGTCGCACCGAACTTGGATTTCAAACCGGAAATCACCGCTCCGGGCGGACAAATTTATTCAACGCTGAACAATGATGAATATGGAATGATGAGTGGTACTTCGATGGCGGCGCCGCATGTTTCCGGCGGCTCGGCACTGGTTCTGGAAAGAGTGGATAAAGACTTTAAATTAGAAGGCTCGGCCCGGGCTAATTTAGCGAAGAACCTGATGATGAATACATCAAAACCATTAACGGATCAGGGGGTCGTCAATAAGGCACTTGACTGGAAAAATCCTTACTCGCCTCGCAGGCAGGGAGCCGGGGTCATGCAGCTGCAATCCGCATTGTCAACACCTGCTGTCGTGACCGAGGCATTCACGAAAGAAGCGAAGGTTGCCATGAAGGAGGTCGGCAATAAGTTCGCCTTTACTTTAAAGGTTGAAAACTTCAGCAACAAAGCAGTCAAGTATGATGTAAAAGGAAATATCCAAACAGACTATGCAATCCAGGGACAACTTGGCTATTCCGCTAACGTGCTGGAAGCACAGGAAATTAAGAACGCTACGATTAAAATCAATAATAAAAATGCAAATAAGATTACCGTTCCTGCAAAAAAATCGATTACATTCGAAGTGAAAGTGGACATATCCGACGCAAAGGTACTTGGTGATGACCTTCAGACTCTTGTAGATATTGACAAGGTGTTTCCAAACGGCTATTTTGTTGAAGGGTTCATCTCATTGAAGGATCCAGCCGATTCGAATCCGGAACTGAATGTACCGTATGTAGGATTTAAAGGGGAATGGGACAAAGCCCCAATCCTGGATGGCACCAAATATGACAAAGAATCTTTCTATGGCATGGCAGGGGGAGTATCAACAGCAGGTGAAGATTTCACGTATCTTGGCTATGACCCTGCGGGGAAAACATTCAATGGCAAAAATATCGCGATTTCCCCAAATGGCGATGGTGCACAGGATGACTTCGTGCCTGTCCTATCATTCTTAAGGAATGCGAAAAAGGTAGAATACTATATATTGAATGGTGAAAACAAATCAGTCCGGAAACTTCGCACAGAGAATAATGTACGCAAGGACTATTATGATGGCGGACTAGGGACCGCATACACGCTGGATCCAGCCCGTAAATGGGACGGTAAAATCAATAATGCACTCGCTAAGGATGGGGTCTATTATTTTGAAATCAAAGCGATGATAGATTACGAGGGTGCAAAATGGCAGACGGTTAAAATGCCAATCAAAATCGATACGGTAAAGCCGACGGTCAAGATTTCGAAAAAAGGCAATGTTTTAACCATCCAAGGTAAGGATAATTTGAATGGTTCAGGGCTTGCTTATTACGATGTACAAGTCGATGGAGCATCCATCATGGAAGAGCCGCTCCCGGCGAATGCTAAACAATTCACCCTACCTGATGTAAAAGGGGAAAAGGTTCAGGTTGTGGCAATCGACTATGCAGGTAATGAGAAAACGGCTGAAACCGAATTGGCCGGTGATTCGGCTCCAATCGATAATCATGCACCAGCTGTAAAGATCAAGAGTCCTGAAGCCTTGAGCGTGAACAATAAAAATAAAATCAAAATAACAGGAGAAATTGAAGAAGCGTCGGAAATAAAGGAATTTAAAATCGACAATAAAACGGTACCTGCAACGTATAACAAAACGAATAAAAAATATGAATTCTCCTATGAAAAGAAATTCGAAGATGGTGTCCAAAGCTTCACCGTTAAAGCAACCGATAAATGGGATAACACGGTTTCCTTTAAAAGGACGATAATGGTCGATGCAACAAAGCCGGGTTTAAAAGTTAAAGGCGTACCGGAAACTGTGGGATTCAAAGGCAAAAATCCAAAAGTGGACGTGACGGTAGAAGATAATTTCGATGAAATCCGCCTTTACCTGAACGGAAGTGAAATATTCTATCATGAATTCAAGGAACCATACAAAATGCGTTCCTATAAGAAAAAGATAGAGGATTTGGAACTGCCGCTTAAGACTGGCAACAACAAGATTGAATTTAAGGTGACCGATCTTGCAGGAAATGAATCGAAAAAATCCTTTAACATCAATAAAGCAAAAAAATAAACGTAAGGCAGCCCTCTTATCCAAGAGGGTTGTTTTTTTGGACAAATTCGAAGAAAGCGAGTTTGCCACAGTTTTTTCTTTGAATAAGTTCCAGTTGATTTCAGAAATCCGCTCCCATTCCGCCGACTGTCTGCCAAGCCTCCTGCGGCAAGCATCTAGCGGGGTCTCGGCTAGCCAGTTATTCGGCAGGAGTGTCGAAGATTTCTTCAATTTCATTTCATATGAAAAGGTGAAAATTAATGGAGGATAAACAATTCTTCGTTTCTTCATGGTTCGGGTTAATCCATTCCGAAGCTCCTTTTGTACGAAGCCTACAGTATGCTTTAAAAAAACATATCAGTTGATTGAAACGAAAGGTACGAGACTCCTGCGGGAAAAGCGTGTCTAGGGGAGACCCCGCAGGCGCAAGCCGAGGAGGCTCCCCGACCGCCCGCGGAAAGCGAGTGCCTGGAGTGGAAATCAACGTTTCAATTGTACAAACCCTCAAAAAACTGTAGGCAAAATCAATTATTATCGAATTGTTCTATAGTCTAAGCCCTCTTACCCAAGAGGGTCGTTTTTGCGTAATAAGATTTCCGGATTTTGAATTTTTGGGTGAAGATGGAGTAGTTAACTGTAATTTCACCGTGCTAATATGGAAATCTCTTGGTGAGGAAGTTTTTTCATTATCCGGCAGGTATATCGAATAGGATAAAAGAATTAGGTATAAAGGGTTTATTAAAAGGAGGGTATCTATGAATTATAAGAAGAAATCTAGCAATAAAGTAACTAGTATTGCAATTACAGTGAAATTCGAAAGGAGAGGAAGCGACAGGTCATATCTTACAAAAACGAGTTTCTTTGATGCACTTCAGCACGTCCATTCTTCCTTTGAAAAGGATCCCCGCTCAGATTCATCCTATCAGGATTTTCCTCTATGTCAGGAGGTAACCCTTTCTTTTTTTGAAAGAGGTGCTAAAACATCTATTAATTATGACCCCCACCAAGGAAAAATCATCATTGAGGAAAGTTCAGAGACTTATCAGCTGAATAAGGGGGAGGCGCTTACTGCAATCCTCGATCATATCATGATCAATCATGGCTATCACCATTCTTTTTTCATCATCCAGCAAAAAGAGCGGAACGTAAAAATGAAAGCTGCCAATAAGTGATATGGATGGAGCTGCCACGGCAGCTCCATTAATGTTTCGTCATGATGAGCGTTTCCTATCCTTGGAGATGTCAAACCAAGCGCCGAACGATCTTTGAAAGGGTTTGGATGCCATAAGCTAATTGTTCCTCCGAGGCGTATGAATATGAAAGCCGTATATGTGTATGGTTATTTGGTTCGTATATGTATCCCGGATTAAGAAGTATGTTTTCCTTTATCGCTTGCTTGAAAAGGTTTGGATTCACGATGGGTTTACACAATTTAAGCCATATATAAAATCCGCCTTGAGGTATTTGCCATTCGGCCAGTCCCTTAAAATATTGATTGAGAAGAGTTAATGTAAAATCCCTGCGTTCCATCAGCTCTTGCCTTAGCCATTCTAAATGCTTTGAATATTGACCAGTTGCTAACCATTCTGCCACAAGGTGTTGGGAAAGTGCACTGGAACCGTAATCCATTTGCATTTTAATGTCCGCTAAACGTTCAATCACAGTTATGGGGCCAGCAATCCAGCCGATGCGCAATCCTGGGCTTAATGTTTTGGACATGCTGCCAATGTGCAATACAAGGCCATCTACATCAAGGGATTTTAATGGCGGCGGCGGTTCCTCATCAAACCACAAATCACTATATACGTCATCTTCAATAATCGGGATCTGTTCTTTTTTGCATAGTGATAGGAGGTTAAGTCTTTCTTCTTTTGACCATGTAGTATTCGTTGGATTGTTAAACGTTGGGACAGTATAAAACAGTGACGCTTTCTTCCGTCCATTGATGCGCTTGATTTGTGTCGGGATACTTTCACGTCCTTGTTTTGATAAACCTACTAAATGCATGCCCGCAGATTGAAAAGGGTGGACGGAATTTAAATAGGAAGGGGACTCATGTAAAATCATCGATCCCTTTTGAAGTAAACCAACTGAAATCAACTGGAGTGCCTGAAGCCCGCCAGAAACGACCATGAGGGAGCTGGGACTTGCGTTGATCCCTTTTGTTTCTAAATAAACACTTATACATTGGCGAAGTCTCTTGTCACCCTTTGGTTCGGAATATCCTAATGAGCGCGCATCAAAGGAAGTGGATCGCAACGTCTTTTCGATTTGCTTTGTAGGCAATAGAGCTGGAGATAATTCCCCAGTGCCTAGTCTGATGATGGCAGTGTCCGTTTCATACTGATTAATATCCTGAATCGTTTTTAAATTAGGTTCATGAAGGCCATTCCGGACATAGTTTTTCCAGTCGGGCTGTTTGCTGGAGACGAGCACATTCCATGTATTATTGGAAACGAATGTGCCAGAACCAAGCTTAGTTTCCAATAATCCGTCTGCAATCAACTCATCTATGGCTGTGATGATGGTACTTCGGTTTACGCCAAATGAGTCGGCCAATGAGCGTTGTGATGGAAGCTTAGTGCCAACTGGCCATTCCCCCCGTGTAATTTGTTGTTTGATCCAATCTACTATTTGTTGGTGAAGTGATTGCGCGGAAGACCGGTTTGGTCCCCATTCGATAAACATGCGAAAACCACTCCTTTCATGTTCTATATTCATTATAAATTGGTTGGTTTGAAGACCAACCAATTGGATGGTCAATTCCTTTGTTTAATTCATTATACTGGATATGAAGGAAGGGGGTATTCATATGGGACCATTTTTTCATGGATTATTATTGGCATTAGGGCTGATACTTCCATTGGGAGTGCAAAATGTTTTCATTTTTAATCAAGGAGCAATCCAACCTACAATAAAAAAAGCATTGCCAGCAACGATCACGGCTGCAATTTGTGATACGGTGCTCATTCTGTTAGCTATTTTAGGTGTATCGTTGATTGTCATGCAATACGATTGGTTGCGCCTTACATTAATCATAATCGGCGTTATATTTTTATTGTATATGGGCTTTCAGATTTGGTTTGCCAAATCAAACTCACAGTCAGGTGTCCAATCCATGCAGATGTCGACAAAAAAACAAATTGTATTTGCTCTATCCGTATCAATACTGAATCCGCATGCAATCCTGGATACGATAGGTGTAATCGGTTCGAGCTCACTTGTTTATTCAGGAAAAGATAAAATGATTTTCACCATGACGTGCATCTTTGTGTCATGGTGCTGGTTCCACGGATTATGTCTTGCGGGAAGATTGCTGAAAAAGGTTGATACATCTGGAAAATTCCTTGGAATATTAAATAAAATTTCTGCAATTATCATTTGGATCACAGCCCTCTATATGGTGAAGTCGCTTTTTTGAATCAGATAAACGTTTTCGAACCAAACGATGCCATGTATAACAGGACGTCTATGTATAAAAAAAGGGGAATGCATATCATATATGCATTCTCCCTTTTTTTGCCCTCAATCATCTCATAATCGTGAAATCTGGTTATTGAAGAGCGACCAAGTCCTTGATTTCCTCTGTGGAAAGTTCAGTGATCCAGTTGTCACTGCTGATGATTTCGTCGTTCAAGGCTTGCTTTTTATCAAGCATCTGGTCGATTTTTTCTTCCAGGGTCCCTGTGCAGATTAGCTTATGAACGTGTACGAAACGCTGTTGACCAATTCGGTAAGCACGGTCGGTGGCTTGATTTTCAACAGCTGGGTTCCACCAGCGATCATAGTGAATCACGTGGTTTGCTTCTGTAAGATTAAGACCCGTGCCGCCTGCTTTCAACGAGAGTATGAAAATGGGGAATTCCCCATCTTGGAATCGGGTGATCATTTCATCACGCTGCTTCTTGTTCGCACTCCCGTTCAGGAATGGCACTTCAAAGCCATATCGTTTTTCCAGCAATTCTTTAATCATATTGCCCATCCCGATATATTGTGTGAAAATGAGACAGCTTTCATCCTGTTCGCGGACCGCATCGATAAGCTCGGTCAGCTTCTCGAGTTTGCCTGATCGGTTAGGTGCCTTCATGATGTTTTCCTTTTCCGTCTCTTTTAAGTAAAGAGCTGGATGGTTGCATAGTTGCTTTAGCTTATTCAGCATCTGGAGGATGATGCCTTTTCTTTCAAAGGCAGACAGTTGTTCGATATCAGTGAAAGTATCTTTAATCAGTTGTTCATACAACGATGCTTGCTCGGTGGTAAGAGGTACGAATTCCTTTTGTTCTTGCTTATCCGGAAGATTAAGAGCGACTTCCTTATCGCGTTTTGTACGGCGAAGCAAAAATGGCTGTATCAAACGCTGCAATTCCTTGATTTTATCCTTTTGTTCATCACGCTCAATGGTCGCCACATATTTTTCCTGAAACTGACCTAGCGTTCCGAGATAACCTTTGTTGATGAAGTCGAAAATCGCCCATAGTTCACTTAAACGGTTTTCCATCGGCGTACCCGATAAGGCGATATGATGTCTGCCGTTTAGCTTTCGGACCGCCTTGGATTGCTTCGTTTGGGCATTCTTGATGTTTTGTGCTTCATCAAGGATAACGCTGCTCCAGTGGATCGAGGTCAGTTCAGCCACATCTTGGTGGGTCAGTCCATATGATGTTAAGACAATATCATGATCGGCTGCCAGTTTAGTAAATGCTTCACCTTTAGCACGATTCGATCCATAGTGAAGGTGAACTTTAAGTGAAGGTGCGAATTTTTCCAATTCCTTTTGCCAGTTGCCAAGGACCGATGTCGGGCAGACGATGAGCGCCGATTGAACAGAGACGGATTCAGGGGCAGTGGCAATGACCTCAGCCTCATCACTGCTCTCTGTGCCGCGATCCTCTTCGACGATGATCGGTTCACTCTTTTGTTCGTCCCTGTGCGCAGCGGGCAGCTCTTCACCAGCTCCTTCTTTGCCTTTCACATGAAGCAGGTAGGCAATCATCTGGACTGTTTTTCCAAGTCCCATATCGTCGGCTAGACAAGCACCAAAACCATGCTCCCTTAAAAAAAGAAGCCAGCTCATGCCCAGTTTTTGATAGGGGCGTAAATCTCCTTGAAGTGCATTAGGGACGGGCAGGACGGATATGTTCTTGGTTTCCCTGAGCCTTCCCACCATTTTACGGAGCTCCTGGTTCAATTCAAATTGAATCCGAAGCATTTCATCGTTTTCAGAATCATCATCGCCATCTTCATTTACGCCATTCAACAGTTCCTGCTGCAGCAAGTCAGTCAGTTGGATGCCTTTTTCATTGGCTGTTTCCATCAGCTCCTGAATTTGTTTAATGAAAGCTGGGTCAAGCTTGACCCATTGGCCGCGGATGAAGACAAGCCGCCTTTTTTCATTGACGAGCTCCTCGAACTCCGCCTCAGTGAGCTCTTTGCCATTTAATGAGAATCGCCAATCAAAGTCCATCAAAGCTTTTAACCCTACATAAGACGGGCCGCGATTCGATTGGCTCTTCACTTTCGCTTTGACCTTCAATGAGGATTCCTTCAAGGCAAGCCACCACGATGGAAGGAGAATTTCGACGCCAAGAAACAGGAGTTTTTCGCTTGCATCGGTCAAGAACTCCCATGCGTCCGTTTCCGAAATCTCCCTTTTCAGACGGCCATTCTCCCCAAGCCATGGCACGACGAGTTGCCAGCGTTTCGTGGCACGAACCACATCACTTGCATACTTGTTCCAGCCGCGCGGCAGTTTTTTTCCTGTATATGTTTCAATGATATTCTCATCCCTTTTGGAACGAAGGGTAACATCGAGTATCCAAGGCCCATTACCCTCAGGAGGCTCAGTTAAACGGAGACCTATGGTGAATGGTTTTGGGTCGGGCAGGGTACCGAGCCATTCCTGCCAGCTGTCTTTGTCAAAAAAGGACTGTAATTCTTCGGGGGAAAGTCGTGTATCCTTTAACGCCCCGACGGCTTCACTCCATTTATGCTGCATGGGTGAATAGTTTTTTAAATACATGTTAGCGGCACCGTTATACCACTTTTCGATAAAAGTACGGTTGGTTTCCGGTTCAGGTGAAGGAAGATCCAAAGATATTTCTTCTTCCCAAAAGGACGGGACGAATTCCTCTTCCACTTCTTCCGGCAGTTTCCAGCCGATGGAGTCCAATTGAAGATTAGTGAAATCCGGTACGGGGATTCCAGCTTCTATGGATTCATGAAGAACGGGCGCTGCTGACAGGCAAAGGGAGGATATTTCGGACCATTCCCATTCTATGAAGGAGTTAAAGCTTTCCCTCGCAAAAAAGTTGAGAAGTCCCCAAGCGTCAAGAATGAATACTTGATTTCCATCCACTATATCCGTAGTCATTTTAGTTCCATAAAAGCTTGCGTCATCCCAGTTGAATAACAGCCTGCGTATATGATTCGTGGTGAGGAAGGTATTCTCTTCATTGACGACACCAAGGGCGTAAGTTCCGTTTTCGAGAGCGGCTATTTTGATTTTTAATTTCCCTGGATTAAACATCGATAAGCTTACCCCTTTTTAATTCTTCTTGGAAAGCGCGAAGCCGTTTGGTCGAATCTGCTACATAAAGTATATACCGTTCGAATACGTCTTCCTTTTTGCTCTTTTTATAGATGGTGCGCATCCTTTTCAAATAACGGACAGCTTGCTTATAAGCAGGCCTGTTTTTCAAAGAAACTTTTTCCTGGACCGCATGATAATAAAGGGGAAGGATTAGTTCCGGTTCTTTTGATACCACTTCTTTGATGGATTCACTGCTGATTAAGTCAATGCTGATTTCCGAGTAAATATGCATCTCCACCCATTTTTTGTATTGTCCTTGTTCAAAAAGGAAATTTGCATAGTTCCAATAGCTGTGCGGAAGGGTGGCCCTGTAAAATTTCTCAAGCAAATCAGTTCGTTTTAATTTATAACAGCAACTGTTAATTAAAGTCGTAAAGGTCCGGACGAAATCTACCCGTTTATAATAATCGGATAGACCGGCAAGGAATTCCTGAACATTATTATTGATGAATTCAATGAAAGGAATGGCCCGTGCCCGGTTTTCAGATTCAGCCAGGAGATTCAGCCAATAAAAAATGTATGGACAGGCATCCTTCTTCAATTCAAGTAGAAGCTCAATCGCTTGTTTATCATGGTTTTCCAAAAGGGATAGGTGAATGGCTGCGAGGGTATAGGACGTCCTCTCAGTGGTGCCCATATACTTCTCGGGAAGTTCTTTATTGATTCGTTCAAGTTCCTCTTTACGCCATGAGGAGTTGGAGAATAAGTAGCTCCATATCTCCCGGTAGAGGTCGATCTTTTCATATTCGAGGCCTTCCCCTCCATCCAGCAGTTTAGCTACATCTTCCTTGATGCTGAAAACGAAGGGGTCAAAGGCGAAGGGCCGCGCTTGCCTGCTTAGCGGCTGTACCGTTTCATGCAGCTCTTCTGCCAAGTCGACTGCAAGTGCATAAAAGACCCTGATCGTTTGCGTCTCACTTTTATGCAGCTGAATCATTCTCAGTGTCTGCTGCATTGTGCAAAATTGCGTAACGAAATGATAAAGCAACTTCCATTCCCTTTCCATTGGAGCTTTTGAGCTAAGGCGTTTAAAGTAAGTTTGTATATGATTTTCAATCATGTAAGTAGCCTCGCCTATATGGGGCTCGACATGTTCCGCAAAGGCATCATTCACGAATTGCTTCCATGATGGATAGCTTTTATCTAAGGTGATGGATCTCCCCGCCGCCTGTTTAAGTAATTCACTTGCCGGTTTCACCTGCTGCAGTGCTTGGGCAGCTGAGGCGTTTTTAGGTGCTTTCCAATCGCCCAGCCATTCGGAAACACTAGCGTGTTCGGAATATGCAGAAAAGAAAACGGCCATTTGATGCCGGCAAATGAACCTTGAATCACATGTACAGCTTCCATCTTGTGGGGAGAGCAGATTCAGCCTGGCCTTAAATCGTGTCTCTTCCTGTACCTCAGCCGCAATCGTATCTACCGCTTCTTCTTTAATATCAACGAGCCCCTGACGGTATAACTGGAGCCCTTGATTCACCACATCCGAATCTTCCGGATCCCCGGCCTCCAAAAATTCCGCCAGCCGCTCCCCAACTAACAACAACTCCCGCTCCATACTCTCCTCCTTCAGGGACCAGCCCTAGTTATATATTTTTGTATGATCATGAACCATCAGTTCTTAACTTTTCGTAATTCCCATCCCGGCTTTTTGTATATATGATCGAATGCCGGAACCGTTCTTTACGTTCTATTCGATTTAATCACTGCTTCTTGCCGTTATATTCATAAATACCCTGTAAAAGTCAATATCGTCAAAAATCCGCTTGAATATAAGCAGTTCGGATATAAACAGGAATAACCGGCATTCACGATGAACATGCCTGGAATCCTTCATCCTCATTAGCTTCACAAAACTAAGTGATGAGGGGCCGGAACCCTTTTTTAATGTGCTTTTTTTGAAGCATCTCTTTATTATACTTCATTTTGGCTTGGAATTTAAAATGTAGAATAGAGGTTTTGAAAATGATGAGTGTGAGATTATACATATTCTTGGTTAATGGGAAGAGCCATTCCATCGGGAATGGCTCTAAAATATAAAATTAGTTAACTTTCATTTCATTCTTCCAACTGTCCAACTTTTTGTTGATGAATGTAACAAAGGTATGATTTTTTTGTAAATTGAATAGAAACGCTGACTTTTCCAAGTACTCTTTTGCCTCTTCAAAGTTACCTACGAGTTCAAAATTATACCCTAAATGGTAATGTAAATCTGCTAAAGCATATAATTGATCATGTTCGAGGCACCACTTTATGGCATCTTGGCAGCAGGCAATGGACTCTTCGTATCGGACCAGGCGTGTTAACACTCTGCCGAAGTTATAGGATAGACGTGTCTTAAGCGTTTTATCCGTCAAAAAGGGCAGGGCTTTCAAGTGATCTAAAGCTTTCCGTAACAAGGCGAATGCATTTTCGTACTGTTCTTCGGCAACATACATTACACCAAGGCTGCTTAAGATTTCAAGCTCCCGTTCCGAATAAATTTTGTCTGTCGTATGAGTAATGGCTATGGCCTGATTAATGAAATCGATGGCTTTATCTAAATCTTTATTTTTTTCATATTCGTATATTCCCTTGTGCCAAAGAATCAATTGATGATTCTTTTTATTCTGAAGAAAGAGGGGACTGTTTTCCTCAGCCTTTACAATTTGTTGCATTTCCTCATAATTTCGGGTTCTTCTGGCTATTTTTAATTGATAAATCACTTCTTCCACGTAATCCAGCCTAGGGGTCATTCCAATATCGAAAAAATAGTTTACATCAACGCCTAAACGTTGGGAAATTAAATAGAGAGTGGATGCATATGGATAGACATCGCCCTTTTCAATCTTACTGATCTGTGCTTGTGTACAAATACCGGTTGCCAACTCTTCCTGGGAAAGCCCGATTTGTTTACGTAGTTCTTTGATCTTTTGTCCAACTGCAAAAAAATCCATTTTGATTCTCCTTAAAATATGCCTAGAGTTATATTTTGTTATGAAAAATCGGTGAAAGCGGTATGTACAGGTCCTGAACGGTTTAAATAGATTCTTTAGTCGAAATATATAGTTTTAAGAAATGTGGTTAAATATAACTATAGAATTTATTTCTATTTTAACCAATATTTTTTTAAAAGAAAAGGAGGAATGACCTATGAAAAAAAGTACTAAAGCATTAGTCGTATCTTTTCTTATCATCGCTGCTTTTGTTATTGTCCCAAGCGAATTACCAGGCCTTTACGCAGAACTTCCAGGTTTATATAAATAAATAAATAAATGAAGCTTACTATTACTGATTCAAGCATCTTCAATTGAAGATGTTTTTTTATTATCATTTTTGAATGATTATTCTTTTGCGCATATTCCTGTAGTTATAATTATCTATGAATGGGGAGAGTAAGGTCCATTTGGTAGGCGTGGAAGAAACGTGAGGGTAGTTTGTAACGCCTATTTCCTTTTAATGATTTTGTTATAGTGTAAATAACAAAACGGAGAGAGGTGTAAGGTTAATGATTGATATTAATATGAAAGTTCAACCCTCTTTTTACGATGATGAATGTGCCATTGTGTTTTCTTTTTATTTTGATAAGGCAACAAGGAATATTGGTGAAGCTGTGGTGTACACATGCCAAAAATCAGATGAAAAAGAATACAGCCAAGATCATATAGATACAGATGTACAAGAAAAAATTGCCTATATTAAAGAGTTTTCCATTGCGGATGAATATCAGGCAACCTCAATGAAGAAAATTAAACATTTTTTGAATGTAATCGGTATCAAAAAATGTGTGAAGCACAACCTTCAGGGAAAAGAAATCGCATTTTAAACGACAAAAACTCATGACATCCCATATGTCATGAGTTTTTACCATTTAAATGAGTGTTTTGAGCATTCATTTTCTTTTTGATGAAATCGCTCAATTGTTTCCTTTCACTTGGTTTAGCGTTATTTGCTCTCTCAAAAAATTTAAAGTGTTGTTTATATCTATCGGATTTCATGATGTCTCTCCTTTGTATTTTTTATTTACCCATTTTTTTTAAAATAAAACGTGATTTCCTGATAAAGGGATAAGAATAATGAGCCAATAGATTACAAATTATTCCTAGAGTTATATTTTCATCTGTCAATCCCTGCATATAAGGATTAATTAGATGATAATAAGTGGTAAAGCCTAAATATGGGAGAATTTCGAGTTTTATCATACTTTAAAAAAATGCTAAAATGGTCCGAATATCGGATTTTTCATTAGAAACATCAGTTTCTAGTACCCTAAAGTGAAGAGGGTTGAAGAACTCTTTTCGATGGCCCCCGAGCACTTGCTTGGGGGATCTTTTTGCTTTTTGGATAATTTGTCCACTTTATTTCTATATTATGTTTCGTTTTGTTTGTATATACATGGGTAAATATATAAGAATCAAGATGAATTAAACCTGTGTTATAGCAGTTTAATCGGAGGAATATATTTTATGGATGTGAAAGTGAAGAATGATCCCACGAAGCGAACTTTCCAGCAGTTCATTTTTCCATTTACGCTTGAAGGAAAAATGATTGAAAAGTTTGTGGGAAAATTGCTTGAGGACAATTTCGTTTTTTTGAACTTGAAAGATATGGAACAACAAAATCAATTTTACGGCGGCCATAAAGTTTCACACCGTAAATTGGAAAAGTATTTCATGCCATACATCGAGCCGATTTTATTTCCGGGTCATGCAAAACAGAAGGAAGGCTTGCGGCGTTTCACGAAAAAACTGGATATTGATTGTACCTTCGAATCACCCTATCTAAATACCCCATTTATTATTAACTCTATAGATATCTTCATATGCCCATTTCATATTGGCATGATGAATCTTCGTGTTACTTTACCTGAAGGGCTTTCACATAATGATGTGCTCTATTTTGGCGATACATTTAGAATCCTCGAACCGATTGCTGATGATGAAGAAAACACGAAAGTTGGCTGCCGGGAAAATCAGTATGAACAAGTGAAGGATTTCATCTTCAATGAACTGTTGCCGCCTATTGAGGAATATATAGATGAAGAACAAGCGGATCCGACCTATTTTGGGAGTTTGCCCTTTTTCATCGATGAAAGAATGTATGTGATCAGTTATACGGCATTCCCTGAGAATCGTGATATTTCTAAAAATGATTTATTCCGGATCAGTGAGCTGAACGGGTATGACAATGATGGTGAGCCATATATAGGCGCATTAAACCCTGATTATATAGAAAAATATTATCAAGAAAGGGTATATGACAGGTGGGGCAAGGAAACCTATTATGTAACTAGCATGTATCATTTCGCGTGTGTCACGAAAGCGACAGGTAAACTGGAACAAGAACTGGCAAGCGAAATGTACGGCCAGCATTTTTATACATTGTTGCTTTTCTTCTATTATAAGATCGTACTGCTTAAATTGGCTCATGAACATTCCCAGATTGATGTGGAAAAAGATCAATCGGATACAGAACAGCTGATTTTCATGATCACTCAGTTTTCTGCAAAGTACTTATTCACTGAAGTGAATAGTACGGCAATCGGTAAAGAGCTTTTCAAAAAAACGGATGAAACCTTCAGGATTGCCCCTCTCTACAGAGAAGTGAAGGAAACACTTTCCTACCTTTATCAAAATCAGGATAAACTGTCTGGGAAAAGCAGTAATTATCTTTTGCAAATACTAACGATTTATACGGTGGTCTCCGGTATATTCGGAATGAATCTATACATTGAAGATTGGAAAGGGAAATTACCATGGAAAGCGTATATGGATTACACCTTATACGAATGGGTAGCTGTCATTGTAACGACAAGCGGACTCATCATTTCAGCCATCCTGGGCTTTTTCTTCCTGAAAAAATGGCTGCAAGAGAAAAAAAGCCGAAAAAAAAGAATGCTTTAAAGTCCTGTACACGATGTGCAGGACTTTTGTTTTAGAAAAAACATGGTTAAATTAGAAAAATGAAGAAATTCGGCATACGAAATCCCCCATTCCCCTAATATTTTGCTAAACTATAGGTATATCACTCTAACTATTCATTAGGAGGAAATCATGAAGAAACTAGCTTTAGTTTCCAGCTTGTTGTTGATGAGCGTATTGTTCCTGGCCGGTTGCTCGGATGAGCCAAGTCCGGAAGAGCGCTTTGCGGCATACACGAAGCTTTGGAATAAACAAGATTTTGCGAAGATGTACGAGTATCTGTCACCTGAGACAAGGAAAGAAATCAGTGCGGATGAATTTGAGAAGCGTTATGAAAAAATCTATACGGGCATTGAAGCCGACCAATTAAAGGTGGACTATAAACAGCCAAAAGAAGAAAAAGATCATAAAGATGGAGAAAAGGTAAGCCTTGCATATACCGTTGATATGTCCACTATGGCGGGCGCAGTCAGCTCTGACCATAAAGCGACACTTGTCAAGGAAGGGGAAGGCGAGGAAGAAAATTGGTACATCGAGTGGGATGAGAGCTACATATTCCCTCAATTGGAAGCTGGTGAGAAGGTATCGGTTGAATCGTATCCAGCCATTCGCGGGGAAATTGTCGATCGAAATGAACGCGGCCTCGCCATGAATGGAACGGTGGCAGAAGTGGGAATCGTGCCAGAGAAAATGGCCAACGAATCCGAAACGGTTAAAAAGGTCGCTGGAATCCTCAACATGTCCACTGACGAAGTGAATCAGAAATTAAAACAAACATGGGTAAAGCCAAGCTATTTCGTGCCCATCAAGAAAATGTCAAATGATAATAGCGCAACTTTGGAAAAGCTATTGAGCATTGCCGGGGTATCTGTCAATAATACGGAAGAACGCATATATCCGTATAAAGAGGCCACTGCCCATCTAATCGGATATGTCGGTGAGGCATCGGCCGAGGACCTGGAGAAATTGAAAGGAAAAGGATATACCGCAAGTGATGTTATTGGCAAGCGAGGTCTTGAGGGAGTGTTGGAGGCGCGGCTTAAAGGTAAACCTGGCGGTAAAATCTTCATTAAAACCGAAGATGGCGAAGAAAAGGTGATTGCTGAAAAGCCTGCTGAAGAGGGAGAAACAATTACATTGACCATCGACGCCGAGCTTCAAAAGGATATCTTCAAGCAATATAAGAACGAAACTGGATCGGCATCGGCAATTGATCCGAAGACAGGCGAAACGCTTGCACTTGTTTCAAGTCCGTCATTCGATCCTAATAAATATATTTTCGGAATAACGAAAGCAGAACAAAAAGCGCTTGAAGAAGACCCGAAAAAACCACTTCTGAACCGCTTCAGTTCGACGTTTGCACCTGGTTCAACCATCAAGGCCCTCACTGCGGCGATCGCCTTGAAAAATGGTGTGGATCCGAAAGAGTCGATCAATATCCAAGGGAAAACGTGGGCCAAATCGACATGGAAAGATCATTCCATTACAAGGGTTTCGGACCCTGGAGTTCCAATCGATATGGAAAAGGCATTAATTTATTCAGACAACATTTACTTTGCCCAAAAAGCTCTCGGGCTTGGAAAGGAAAAATTCACGAATGGACTCAAGGCTTTCGGATTTGATGAGTCTTTGAATTATGATTATCCGATCAAAGCATCGAGCATCGGCAAGATCGACAGTGAGGGAAGATTGGCAGATGCCGGATATGGTCAAGCGCAAGTTCAAATGAGCACGCTCCACCTCGCCATGACCTATTCAGCCTTCTTGAATGAAGGAAACATTCCTGCACCTTTCTTAATAACAGGAGATAAAATAGAAAAGAAAATATGGAAAGAAAATGCGATATCAGCAGACCAAGCGAATCAGGTCACCAAGATGTTGACACAAGTAGTGGAGCATCCTAAGGGAAGCGGACATGGAATAGCTGATCTTGGCATCAAAATCGCTGCCAAAACGGGAACTGCTGAAATCAAGGCATCCAAAAACGCGGACGGAACAGAAAACGGCTGGTTTGTTGCCATGGACACAGAAGACCCGGAACTTCTCATGGCATGGATGATGGAAGATGTAAAAGGACGAGGAGGCAGCCATGTCGTTGTCGACCAAATCAAACCGGTGTTGAAGAAGTACTTAAAGTAAAGAAAAAAGTCACCCATCTGAACTGGGCAAGCATTTAAACATTAAAAAGCAGGACATTGGCTTCTTCCATGTCCTGCTTTATTTTGGTTGTGGATTCTAATTTGTGGCGGCAATGAAGCTGGATTTGAAGGAGAATGGGTCGTGCATACAGAATGTAAAAAGGGAGTTCAATAACTTGCTAGTATACTCGGGACGTCCTGAAATCATGATGTTTACAGAGTGACATCATCCAGGCCGTTATGTTACCACATGCCGATGGATTGAATAGGATTAATTCAAAAATCCTTGAAAGATGAATAGAATGGGAATGAGGATGAAAAGGAATGAAAAGATTAAAGTATTTGTTTATCGCTTTCTTTATCACTTTTTTTGCATTTCCTTCTCATGAAGCGACTGCAGCAGAAAAAAATTCAACGATGGAAGTGAAACTGAAGAATTATTTGGGCAATAGAACAAGTGCCGAAATAACGGCAACCGGGGACTACCGTACATCAAGGGGAGAGATATTCATAAAGGCGGGGGAAAATCTGACTTTGAAAGTAGAGTCGGCTAAACTTGCCGTATACAAAGGATCTAAGAAAAAGGGATCTTATGCTTCTTTTAAGGTAATACCAGTTAAACCTGATTCTTCATTATCCATAAACGGCCGTCCGTATCAAGGCTCATTTTCATTTACAGCGGAGGACGGTTACATCCGTCCGATCAATACTGTTTATATGGAAGATTACCTAAAGGGCGTCGTCCCGCTGGAGATGCCTGCACTATGGCACTCCGAAGCCTTAAAAGCACAGGCGATTGCCGCCCGGACCTATGCACTTCGCCATCAATCCACAATAATTGATGATACGGTTTCTTACCAAGTATATGGCGGGGCTGCCGGTCACTATCGAACTAATTCAGCCATTGAGCAGACGAAGGGCATGGTAATCAAGCATGATGGCGAAATAATCGAAGCGTTCTTTTCCTCAAGCAATGGAGGAATGACCGAATCGAATTCAAATGTTTGGTCAAGTGGCAACCCCCTTGCATATTTATCTATAAAAGAAGATTTCTATGATCCGAAAACCAGTTGGAAGATAACGCTGGACAAGCAGCAAATCGACCTTTCAAAAATGGACTTATCTAAACCGGAAGAATGGTGGACAAGTGTAGAGGAAAAAGATAAAACGGTAGTGCCGAAGCTTAAGGCTTGGCTGAAGAATAATGGATATGCGCAGAAAGATATTAAAATAACGGAGATTCCCTTGTTAACATTTTCAGATGAGAAAACGGGAGGCCGTGTAACGAAAGGCTCCATCCAATTGAATTTCTATGTAAGGGACCTCGTTGATGACCGGGGAAAGCTTCTGCCGCAAACGGTTAGGCTTACTAATGTATCAGCTTCCAAAATCAGGGGCATGGTGGGGCAAGAGGTGATGAAAAGCTATCTGGTTGACCATTCATCCTCCGATCACTCCAAAATTTCTATTAAAGGATCAGGATATGGGCATGGTGTCGGGCTAAGTCAGTTTGGGGCGAAAAACAGAGCGGAAGCAGGACAATCCTATCTAGATATTTTGGGATTTTATTATCCTGACACAACTATAGAAAGGGAATATGGACCAGGCGCTGGATTTAAAACGGATCTTGTCGTCAAGTCAGAACCGAATTCAGTAAGCATGAAAGCGCAAACGGATCATGTCAATGATGAGGTTGGAATCACATACTCCCTAAAAGAAGATACTGTGGTTACACTTACGATTAAAGATGGTAAAGGGAAATCCATAGCTACCCCAGTCCGTGACCAAACAATGAAAAAGGGTACCCATTCAGCAATCTGGAACACAAAAGCGGTGAGTAACGGTACATATAAAGCAGAAATATCAGCAATGGACCGCAACGGGAATGAAGGTTTGGCAACAATGCCGATTAAGATCAGTAAAGATACGTCGGCACCGAAAATCACCGAAGTCAAAACATCGGGTGACTATAGTACCGAGCAAGCGAACATAACATATATAATTAATGAAAACGTTAATGTAACAGTGGAAATCAAGAACAGTAAAGGTAAGGTTGTCGGTATCCTTTCTGAAAGGCCGTTTAGTAAAGGCAGGCAATCAGCAACATGGGATTTCAAAAATATGTCCAGCGGCATATTTACGGTGACAATCTCAGCTAAGGATAAGAGTGACAATCAGAAAACCATTTCAACGAAAATCTCGATTAGGAAGACGACGGGAATAGTGACAGCAAGCGAATTATATATTAAAGAAAATAGAAATGCATCTACTGAAACGGTTGGAAATCTATACAGGGACCAATCTGTAACGATCCTGGCTCAACAAGATGAGTGGTACAAAGTGAAAAAGGGAAGCCAAATTGGGTATGTATTAAAAAAACATATAAAAAAATGAATGAGCAGGACGCCAATCATGGCGTCTTTTTTTGCTCTATTTTATTATGGCATCATGACTCTTCATCATACTCACGAGTATACGCACCAAATTCACGAGTAAAAGGCGTAAACTCACGAGTAAATGCCCCAAACTCTCGAGTAAAAGGCGTAAACTCACGAGTAAATGCCCCAAACTCACGAGTAAATGCCCCAAACTCACGAGTAAATGCATTAAACTCGTGAGTAATGCCCGCAAACTTCGCCATAACTTGAGTTAACGGACCTTAATCAAAATGAAAATGAGAATCTTAAAAGAGGAATGAATGCATTCATTCCTCTTTTGTTTTATGCTGACCGGGTGTGAACGGAACGCCGGCGGCTTTTGTGATGATTTTTGAAATATCGGTATTTTCAATGACTCCATCAAAGGCTTCACTGCCTGGACCCGAGGCGAAAACGGGAATCATATTGGCTGTATGTCCTCCTGTGGAACTGGCTGCCCGTATGCTTCGATCAGCTACGCCCGCCTTATGGTGCCTGGCGATGGTGCTACCGATTTCCCAATCGATTTGATGCTTTGGATAGACAAGCGTTTTATTCTTTCTTACGTTATCAATGAATTGATCGACTTCCTGATCCGTAAGAGATATATGTGCATACTTCTTGAATGTGGAAACGACACTTTCTGGATTGATTTCATTATTTTTATCGAATGTAAGCTGTTTGGACATATATTCGGATGAAACCCTGATTTTTTTCAATGCCGTGATATCCATTGTTTCAGAAGCAGAGGTCCCCATTGTTTCGTGGTCTGCAAGTACAACGATCAATGTATCATTTCGACTTTTTGCCCAATCTAAAACCTCTTTCACGGTTTGGTCAAATTCGATGGTTTCTTTCCATATTCCAGTGATGTCGGCTGCATGCTCCATATGGTCAATACGCGCACCTTCGGCCATCAAGAAGAATCCCTTATCACCCTGGGATAAAATATCCAACGCTTTGGATGTCATTTCGGGGAGGGATGGCTCTTGGGAATGTAATACTTCTTTATCCAGTTTGAAATTCATATAGGTAGGGTGAAATAATCCTAAAAGTTTTGCCGGATTATTAATGGAACTAAGTTCTTCTTTAGTCGTCGTAATCCCATAGCCAGCTTGTTTAAATTTGGCGATTAAATCCTCGCCATTCTGCTTATCCGCATTGAAATAGCTGGCACCACCGCCAAGAATGACATCGATCCGGTTATCAAAGAGCTGCCTCGCGATATTTGCGCCACCTGTCCAGCGGTTAGGCACACTTGCACCAAAGGCAGCGGGTGTGGCATCGACTACCATATTGGTTGAGATGATCCCGACTTTTTTGCCATTGTTCTGAAAGGCATCCAATACACTATCCACCTCGGAACCATTGGCATCGACACCGATTGATTCATTGTTGGTTTTTATACCAGTGGCAATCGCCGACCCTCCTGCTGCAGAGTCAGTGACGTAATTATTGGCGGAATAGGTGCGCATCAGGGCGACATGCTCCAGTTTTTCCAAATGTAGTACACCTGTCTTTCCATATTCCAATTGCCGGGCAATTTCTATTGCCCCTAGCCCCATGCCGTCGCCAATCAGCAATATGACATTCTTGGGGGTGTTTCTTGTTTCTGCTTGAATAGGGGAGCTCATGCTAATAATGAAAATTATAAGAACGAATAATCCAAAGCGATGCGGCTGTACGAGTTTATATCTGGATGTCTTATTCATCTGAAATCCTCCATTGGGTGAAAGTCTTCCTATTATTTGTTTAAATCGATAAAAAAACCCCTCCCTGATATTGAGGATGGAGCTAATCTTTTTAGCATGGTTAGCTGCATCAAGTCGGTTTTTGTATAATTTGTCTTTCAAAAAAATAAAGAATTTCTATATTATTACAATATGAAGGCGAAAGTTTATAAACAGTAAATACATAACTGATATAATTTCACTAAAGGTCAATTGAATTAATAGGAGAGAAAACCCTATGCTATCCAGTATGAAAAAGTTCTTCAAAGAAGGTTCTAAAGACTTGAAGAGAATTTATAAGTTGGTAGAAGAAGTGAATCGGCTAGAGGGTAAATATGAAAAATATTCAGATCTGGAATTAAGTGGAATGAAGGATAGATTTAAAAGCATTTTGGATGCTGGTGATAATATTTTGGATATACAAGCCGAAGCTTTTGCGGTCGTGAGGGAGGCTTCCAAGCGAGTATTGAATCTTAGGCACCATGATGTTCAGCTTGCAGGCGGTTTTGTCCTGAGTGAAGGGGGCATTGCCCAAATGAATACGGGCGAGGGAAAGACGCTTGTCTCTACATTGCCTAGCTATTTACATGCACTGTTCGGTAATGGTGTGCATATTATTACGGCCAATGAATATTTGGCCAAACGTGATAAAGAGTTAATGGGACAAATTCTTGAATTTCTAGGATTGACGGTCGGTTTGAACATTTCCCAAATGGGACCTTCCGCGAAACGTGAAGCATATGCGGCAGATATCACGTATGGGACGGCAACAGAGTTCGGTTTTGATTATTTGCGTGATAATCTGGTTTATCGAAGGGAAGACAAGGTTCAAAGAGGACACCGATTTGCCATTGTCGATGAGGTTGACAGCATCTTGATTGATGAAGCGAGGACACCATTAATCATTGCGGGCAGGGCAAACGACGGAACCGAGCTTCACCAGATCACGGCGCAAATCATGAAGACATTTATAGAAAAGGATGATTACGAGATTTCCGTTGAGTCAAGGTCCGCCTTCTTCACGGATCAAGGTGCTTCCAAGATTGAAGAGGCCTTTGGCATCGACAATCTGTATGGAATGGAGCATCAAGAGTTATTACATAATGTTACACAGGCGCTGAAAGCGCGGGCAATCATGAAATTGGATGTGGACTACATTGTCATCGATGGAAAGATTGCAATCATCGATAAATTCACAGGCAGGGTGATGGAAGGGCGAAGCTTCAGTGACGGGCTGCATCAAGCCATTGAGGCAAAAGAGGGATTGGAGATTTCCGAAGAGAATGAAACACAGGCTATGATTTCCGTCCAAAATTATTTTCGATTATATCATTCAATGTCTGGGATGACAGGGAGTGCCATACCATCAAAGTCTGAATTCCAGGAAATATATCAGCTCCCCGTCATTGAAATTCCAACTAATGAGCCTATTATTCGAGTGGATGAGGTTGATTTGCTTTATAAAGATGAAACAAGCAAAATCAACAAAATCGTCACGGAAGTAAAACGGATCCATGATGAAGGCAGACCTATCCTGATCGGGACGACCTCCATTGAGCAATCTGAAAAAATTTCGGTTCAACTGGATAATCGGAAAATTAAACATCAAATCCTTAATGCGAAGACGGAAGATGATGAAGCGGAGATCATTGCGAATGCCGGGCAAAAAAAACAAGTGATGCTGGCTACGAACATGGCTGGGAGAGGAACGGATATATTACTTGGGAATGATGTCAAGGAATTGGGCGGCCTTCATATTATCGGGACGGAGCGACACGAAAGCCGTCGGATCGATATGCAGTTAAGAGGACGTTCCGGGCGGCAGGGTGATCCTGGTTCAACACAATTCATCATTTCTTTGGAAGATGATTTGTTTCATTACTATGATGAAGAAGAATTGGGACGTTATATCAAGAAAATCAAAACGGATGAAAATGGGTTGGTGCTGGGCCCTGCACCCGATAAATTCGTTAAAATGGTTCAGGATTCGGTAGAGCAGATGCATCAATCAAGCCGATATCACATATTGAAGTTGGAACATGCATTAAATGAGCAGAGTAAAATCATCTATGCAATGAGAGATCGGATTCTTGATATGGAGCCTGAACGGATGTCGGCCATTTTACTTGACTACATCGTAAAATACATTACTCGGCTCACAGTGAAATATGACCGTGAACATATAGCAGAGCCTGACTCCTCTGCCTTAATTGAAGAGCTAACCTTTGTTTTGCTGTCGTTAGGTTGGCAGGAAAGTGATTTGAAGGATATAGAAGGCCAAATTGAAGGAAGGGTGTTGGAGGCTTTAGGTGAATGGGAATCGAGACTGGTGATCTTTCAAGCCGATGCAGAATGGGGAAACCAGTTGCGCGCTTTCATGCTGCAACAAATCAATATAAATTGGATGAACCATTTAGATGAAATGAACAGTTTGAAGGAAGGCATTGGTTTAAGCGAATATGGTCAGCAGGACCCATATGCGTTGTTTGAAAAAGCAGCTCTCAGTCAATTCAACCTTCTATTAAGTAAAATTGAGGCGGAGATAAGCATCCGTTTTATGGAATATATGAAAAGCAATCAGCAAGATGCAGCTTCTTTGGAGGGGGAGGAACGATGAGTTTATTTGGAAAAAGGGATAATGCAGCTTCAGATGTAAATAAGTTAGAAAATCATGATGACACCGTTCATACTGTCCTGATGTTTCACAAGGGGTGGGATATTTCCAAGCAAGAGGAATATGTATATAAATTCCACCATCAAAGGCTGCCTGCATTAAAACCGAACCAAATTTCAATATCCGGCATCAAGCTGACTAGGGTGGAAGATGATGTCACCATAGTGGCTTTTCTGCGAAATTCAATAGATAAAGCCGTCAGGTTTGATATCGTGGATTTACTGTTAGTTGATGGAGATGGAAAATTCCTGGCGAAAAAGACATTCGATCTCACAGAGCTTGGTGAGATACCGGCACTTTCAAGCATGCCATGGCGTTTCTTGTTCGAGGAAGGGGATATGTTGGCGGAATCGATTCCTGATGAAGGTTGGAAGATTGCTTTTGAATGGAAGAGAAAGTAGAAAAACAACCGCATGAGTCTAGCGGCAATCGGCAGCTTTTTTGCCGGAGCGCCAAAGCAAAGCCCTCATCCTTTTAGTGATGAAGGTTTTTTGTTTATAAGGGAGGTCAGTAGCACCAAATATTTATGCCATTTTCTGTGTGCAATTTCTCATAAATGGTAACGCTAAGTAATATTTATAAGTAATCTTCCGCAATCTAGCCTAGCCAAGGCTTGGAAATAATGAAGAGGAAAGTGGCAGGATCATGAAGAATAACCGTAATCAACGCTTGAAGGAGAGGCTATTTGAGTTATTGTCATTCTCAATCGTGGCCATACTTTTCATTTATACGAATGATAGGATGGGTAACGATCTTTCTATTGGAATAATTACGATAATCATCGGTGCTGCCGGTTTTGTTGTTTATCTGAAGGAATGGATATCGAATCGAATCATAAAGGGCATCATTTTTTCAGTTTTCCTTCTTTCGATCATGGTCTTTTTCCTTGGGGACATCTGGTTTTATCGTTATTATTCGACACCTATAACATCCTATATGTGGATGCAAAAAAGCAATCTGAATGGGCTAGGTGAAAGTATATTCAGTATGATGGAAATCAAGGATGCAATCTTTCTTCTGGCAGGCATTCCAATTGCTGAATCTTTTGTGAAGAAAAAATACCCCCTCAAGCATATGGCACTTGTGCCGGCCGTAATATTCCTGATGATAGCAGGATTAAAACCGGTCAAGAATATCTTTATCGACAAAGTCGATATAACCCGTCGTTATGAGGCAAATACCTTCTTGCGAAACTGGGGTCCTATCGGTCATCACGCATTGGATGCGTATGCTTATTTTACTGACTCGGGAAGGGATGAAATGTCTTCGGAAGAAAAGAAGGCCGTTTCTGATTACTTCAATAAAAAGAAAAGAAAGGAAAATGCCCATTCAGGATCCTTAGAGGGGAAGAATCTCATTATCATCCAGGTGGAATCTTTACAGGCGTTTCCGCTTTTTCAAACCAGTGCCGGGCAGGAGGTCACGCCATTCATGAATGGACTGGCGAAAGGGGGATTGTATTTCCCGCATGTATATCCGCAGACGGTATTTGGAAATTCATCTGATGGAGAGCTTATCGTGAATACCGGACTATTTCCATTAAAGCAAGGTGCGACCTTTTTTCGGTTCCCTTATAATGATTTTCCTGGTCTTGCCAAGGAATTAAAGAAGTCGGATTATCAAAGTTTTGCTTTCCACGGAGATGAAGAAGACTTTTGGAATAGGCAGCATGCATATCCCTCGCTAGGTTTTGATGACTATCTTTCCATAGAGGATATGAAGCAGGACGAGATGATTTCGATGGGCTTGGGAGACCGCAGTTTCTTTAATCAAAGCTATGATTTCTTAAAAGATAAACAAAACCCCTATTACGCATTTTTCGTAACTCTGTCCAGCCATGTACCTTTTTCACTGCCGAAGGAACAGATAACAATGAAGCCTGAAGTTGGAAAAGAAAATAGTTACCTGACTAAATATTTCGAAGCCATTCATTATACAGATTCAGCTATCGGGGATTTCGTGAAGAAGTTGAAGGATGACGGGAAATTGAAAGACAGCGTAATTGTCATTTACGGAGATCATGATGGGCTATTCTTAAAAGATAAACACGAGGTTGAAGCGTATTATGGTAGTAAAATTAGCGATGAAGAGTGGATTGAAAAATATATGCCCATTCCCGTGATCATTTATCAGGAGGATATGGAAGGGAGAACGATTGATAAGGTGGCGGGCCAAATCGATATTCTGCCCACTCTATATGATTTGTTCAATATAAAGAGTTCTTCATACTTTGGAGAGAGCATGCTGGATGGCGAAGAGGGTGATGCCTTGATATTAAAAGGGGATTATGGTTCTCAAATGAAAATAAATGGGGAAGGCAAGGTCGAAGGATTTTCACCAGAAGATCAAAAGGAGATTGATCTGAGTGATCAGGTGATACGTTCCGATTACTTAAAAAAAATTGAGAAAGAGGTAAAAAAAGAGGATGACTGATAAAAGTCATCCTCCTTCCATTATAATCCTAAATGTGTTTTAACGCGATTTTGGGCTTCAAGCTTTGTATCTTCTGGAACGATGTTGTACCAAACGCCATCTACCCGTTGATTGTCACCTTCAAGTGTATATTGTTCAATATTTTTGAGGGATGATTTGTAGTTATTTTGAATGCTCAACATTTCATTGAAACTTAAATTGGTTTCCACGTTTTTACCTAAAGCTTCGAATATATCGTCATAATTGGTAAGTGTTGATAGGCTTGCCCCTTTTTTCATGACAGCTTGGATAACTTGGCGTTGCCGCATTTGCCGTCCATAATCCCCGCGGGGATCTTCTTTACGGATTCGGGAATAAATCAAGGCCTCTTTACCATTTAAGTCGATTGTACCTTTGTTGAAGGTATATCCTTTATAGGCAAGGTCCATATCATTATCGACCGTGACACCACCAACGGCATTCACAATATCCTGAAAGCCTTCCATATTCATTTTGACGTAATAGTCAATCGGAATATCCAAATAGGATTCCACTGTATTTATCGACATGGCGACTCCGCCATATGCATAGGCATGGTTCATTTTATCATTTATACCTTTACCGACGATCTCTGTACGGGTATCTCTCGGTAAACTCAATAATTCAATCGATTCTTTTTTAGGATTAACGGTCATGACAATCATCGTATCTGATCGACCTGAGTCATTTTTTCTTTCATCCACACCAAGAATTAGTAATGAAAATGGATCTTGGCTTTTGAACTTGATGTCCTCTACACGTTTATCCGTTTTATGGGCTGTGCCCTGCATAGTGCTGATCGCACCGGCTAATGATTGATATACTGAAGCGCCATAAACACCTGCGCCAATGATAAGGATAAGAAGGGTGAAGCCGATTATTTTAAACGTTTTGCGTTTCTTTTTCTTTTTTTTATGTTCGGATCTCATTTAATATTCCTCCCTTAACCATCCCACAAAATGGAAGGTGTGAAAAAGTACCTAGTCGGTATTTTTAACTATACCTTTTTTTTGTCAAAAATAGAATAGTTTCTTTTTGTAGTTAGAGTGCATATTTACCTTTTTTCATTCAAAAAAACGAAGGATTCTGAATTCCTTCGTTTACACAGCATTCATTTTTTTCCAAAATTGTATAGCAGAGTTAAAGAAGTTATGAATCTTTTCATAAATTTGCCAGACTTTAAGAGAAAGTCTGGCAAGTAAATCTTATAAACTTCTATAACCGATGATTTTACTTTTGAAATAAGAGTTTGAAGTAGTACTGATCGTTACTCCCTTACTTGATGAGGCATGAATGAATTCCCCGCCGCCCAAGTAAATTCCCATATGGCTTATGACTGATTTATTGGAACCCGTTGCAAAGAAGATAAGATCGCCGCTTTTCGGTGAAGTAACTTTTTTGCCCATATCATAATAGGTGGATGATGAAAGCCTTGGAACATCATACCCAGCCCTCTTGAACGTATAGTAGATGAATCCGCTGCAATCGAATCCTGATGGGGAGGAACCCGCCCACGAATAAGGTGTGCCAATCAATTTCTTTGCTTCGGAAACGAGCTTGGCCACTTTGTTTCCTGAACTTGGGGCTTCCACTTTTCCACCATCGTTTTTATCTGCAGGGGCAGTGCTTGCCGATGTACTTAATTTCAGTTTTTGCCCCACTCTGATTAAATCGGACTTTAACGAGTTGATTGATTTAAGCTGGGCTACAGTCAAGTTTGTTTTTCTGGAAATCTTGGAAAGAGTATCACCTTTTACCACAATGTATGTAGACGAATTGGCTGGGGTCTGTGTACCACTGGATGGTTTGGAGCTGCCGGGTAAATCAATGGTAGTGGTGGTGGTTGATTTGGATACGATAAGTTTGGCGCCTGCATAAATTCTATCGGATTTTAAGTTATTCATTTTCTTCAATTCAGCAAGTGTAAGGTTATGCTTGTTTGCTATCCTGGTTAAGGTATCACCTGAAACAATGGTATATGTGGTTTTCTTTGTTGTTTTCACGGAAACTGAAGGAGCATTTGATGTTGTTTTGGAGTTGGGTGTAATTAATTTTTGATTGATTCTCAAAAAGTCTGATTTTAAGTTATTAAGCTGTTTTAAGTCTTTTACCGTCGTATTATGATTTTGGGCGATTTTACTTAGGTTATCACCGCTTTTGACTGTATATGTACCGGCAAGGGCAGGAGAAACAAAAGTCGAAGATAAAATGGCTAATGTCGAAAATGCGACAACACTTTTTTTCACGGTTTTCCACCTCGAATATGTCTTTTTCCCTATTCTAACAAAATAAATGGGTTTAAACATATTACATTTTTGTTACAAGGGGAAAATAGTAGTATTTTACTGGTTTATATTGGTGGCGTTTGAGTATTGTAATCTACAATATTTTCTATATTGTGAGTCTTTTTTCATATTTCGGAGCGTGGTGTTTCCCTTTGTCACTTTATGAAAAAAATGTACCTTTTTGCAGGGCGTGCATTCCGCTCAGTGGTTATGGAAAAATAGAAAACCCACTTCGTTTTACGAAGTGGGTGGTTTTATTTATAAAGGAAATCAACTAAGTTCCTGCTTGAATTTCCCGTGGAGTATTCATTCCATTTTTGGTTAAAGGAAGCGATCTTCATTAATGAATGATCGGCGGTACGGATTTTCCTCAAGAGCTCTTCTGTGGTGGATACCACGGGTCCGGGCATGGAAGAAGAGTAATCCTCCCAGAATCCCCGTTCCTGCACATACTTTTCTAAGTCATATGCAAAGAATATCATGGGTCTTCCCAAAAAAGAGAATTCAAATGGAATCGATGAGTAATCGGTTATTAAAAGATCCGTACTGATCAGCAGTTGATTAACGTGAAAGTCACTATTGACAGGGTAAATGAATCCCGGGAATTTATCTTGTAAATCATGCTCTGCTTTTACAGCTGGATGCAGCTTTAGTAATAACGCATAGTTTTCGCCCTTAAGTTCCTTGTAGAGCAATTCCAAATCAAGAGCAATCTCTCCGTTGTTCAAGCCGTCATTACGAAATGTAGGGGCATATAACATGATTTTCTTATGCTCAAGTTCTGGATACTTGGCCAGCAAAGCATTACGGGCAGTCCTTTTTGATTCATCATTAAAAAAGAAATCGGTCCGAGGGATCCCGGTCCTTAGGATATGGGATGCCGGCAGTTGGAAACTTTCTTGATAAATATCGGCCATTCTCTCTGAACCTGCCGTAACATAATCGAATTTATCATATACCTCAAAAAATCTTTTCCTTGCACCGGCTGAACGGTTTTTAATGGAAGGATCTTTTGCTCCGAATTGCTTTACGGCACCGGCCGCATGCCACACTTGCACGCATGTCACTTGCTTTTTGAATGAAATGGCTGAAAGAAAGCCAAAATAATTATCGATGATAATCCATTTTGATGTAGCCAGATGATAAATCGATCGGATCATGGCACTGATATTTTTTGATTCAAACGGAAGGACGATGGTTTCCCCATCGTCCTTAACTTGTATAGAACTGCTTGATTTCATTAAAAATACCTTTTGAACGGAAATGTCCTGCTTGTCCATTTCATCTGCGATATATTGGCAATTGTCCCCGAATGATGTGACAAAGGTCGTTTTGTCATATAAAGGGAAAAGTTTAAAGATAGAGAATAAAACTTTGAAACAAAAAAGATAAATCCCTATCGCGAATTCTTTAGCCATTAGTAACTTGTAGAAGGTCATCTTTAATTTGGGAAGTCGAAATGCCGATTGTCCTTGGAAGGTAGACCACTTCACAAACTTCGGATAATTCATCGAATTGGCCTTTCCAGTCATCACCCATTACAAAGATATCCACACCTTCGCGAACGATGTCTTCCTTCTTTTGTTCCCAATTGTCTTCAGGTATGACTTCATCCACATAACGAATTGATTCTAGGATCATTTTTCTGTTTTCAAAACTGTGATAAGCTTTTTTATCTTTTAAAGCATTGAATTCATCCGTAGAAATGGCAACGATCAGATAATCCCCTAAATCTTTAGCACGTTTTAATAGATTGATATGACCCCAATGAAGCAAATCAAAGGTTCCGTAAGTGATTACTTTTTTCATTTTTATTCCTCCTTTAAAACTCTTGAACTGTTATTCAATCAAATTAATATATATTTGGTCTATTAGAATATGAAATGGAACAATAAAACAGGCAACCAGCTCTTTAATTCTGCTTGTTGTTTTCCTATATTTTTTAGGCAATGACATTCTCTAACTAATTATAACTTAATAGCTTTACAAATAAACCACAATTTTTTTACAAATAAACCACAATTTTTTACATTGATGATTCTTGTAAATATTATTTTTTAAGTTAAAATTAAATGTTGACTAATTTGTATGACTCTGAAGGGCATAATAAAGTGTCCATAATTAATGTAAGGATTTATACTTAATGGTATTTAAAAATAATTACCCTCACATTAATGAATGAAAAAAGATTTCATCATTCTTGCTGCAATCAGAAAAGCCATTCACAATTTTACCACGTTTAGGAGAGAACAACTAGAGGAGCTTCATAAATCCTGTTTTCTAAAAGTGGAAGGTGAAGGACAGAGGATGGGTATCTATCGGCCATAAATCTATCGCTTAACTTTTATGGAACCATTTAATGAGGGGAAAATATAAACGGTTGACCTGTTTTGAAAGCGTTCACTTTGATAGTAAGAAGACTTCTTTGTAATTGAAAGACATGTTTTTGCTATTCCCTTTCCATTCTGGCAACATGGAAGGACATGCATTTGATTTTTGCGGTTTTTTGTTTTGGTACGACAATGAATCACCTGGATATTTTCTTTTTTGTTCTTAGATGGAATTGAAGGGGAATTAAGGGAAATCTACCTGTCTGATTAATGATATTGAGGAAAAACCAAAAAAAGTTTATGATTTTAAAGTACAATGAATGATTCATTTTTATTTAAATAAATAATTTGTTATAGGTGGTCTAAAATGATTAAAAAGCTTCTTGGAAAAGGGAAAGCAAAAAAAGCGCCTAAAATTAAGCTAAAACAAGTTCTGACCATTGCGCAAGAGGAAAATATGCTATTGATTAAAGGAGAATTTTCAATAGAACATTATTGCGCAAAAGAACTATGGCTATATTCTAGGGAAAACGAAGATCAGAAAATAAAAATAGCTGAATCGGTGAGCTCGTCTAAATTTGATTTTAAAGTAGATATGAAAGATTTAATGCGGAAATTAGCAGATGATGAACCGACTGTTTATGACTGTTATATAAAGGTAGCCGTTCCGATTGAAAAGCTGAGCAAGAAAACAGTACTTAATATCGAACATAAAGCTGAATATGTAGAAGAGAACGAACAGGTTCATATTGAATTTCCAATTCGTCTAGGGCGTTTTCAGGAGACGTACACGAACAATTTAAGTATTTACACCTATGAAGATAAACAAAGTATATTCTCGATAACGAATAAAGGAAATATATCTCTTTACATCAATAAAACCCCTAAAATACAGATTAAGTCTCAAATTGAAAAAATGAAAAACAATTCGAAGACCATGCATGTTAATGGTCAAATCTTCACCAAACATTCCGCGATCATAAAAGGTGAGGGCCTAGTTAGAGGAAGACAAAGTGGCAAAGAATATCAGGCCAATCTATCTTTTATTCATAATAAGGAAATGAATATTAAGAAATTTGGACTGAATCGATATATATATGATTTGAAATTGGATTTAGAACAATTAGTCAGTGTGGATTTGGAAGATGATGTATATGATATTTACATGAAATTACATTTACATGATCAGGAAGAGCCGAAAATGGTACGCGTCGGAAGACCGACCACGAGAACTAAATTATTTACAAAAAAGACCGATGTGAGCTCGAATAATGGAGTGGCCATCATCAATCCATATTATACCTTTAAAGCATCCAATTTATCTTTGGAAGTGTTTAACTTCTCTACGGAAAGTTATCGATATTTAAAAAAGATGATGGGATGGAGGCGTTTTTTGGCCCTATTTAAAAAGAAAAAGGATGTTTGGCTAATTGGCGAAAGAACTTATAAAGCCCAAGATACCGGATATCACTTCTTTAAATATATGAGGGAAAACCACCCTGAAAAAGAAGTCTATTATGTAATAGAAGAAAATTCCGTGGAAGCCAAGAACGTCGAGCCCTTTGGAAATATCCTTTATTTCAAGTCAAAGGATCATATTAAAAAGACAATGGAATCGACACGTATCATTTCATCACATCATCCGGATTATTTATATCCTTTAAGAACATCTGAATTTAAAAATCGTGTTAAGGGAGTTAAGGTATTTCTTCAACATGGTGTTATGGGCACTAAGAACATGGTTGCAAACTACGGGAAAAATGCATCCTCCGGTTTTAGTACGGATGTTTTTCTAGTTAGTTCAGACTTCGAAAAGGATATGATCGTAACGGATTTTGGGTACAACGAAAAGGAAGTATTCACGACCGGACTTTCTAGGTTCGACTCACTGTTTAAGGATGATGTTTTAACAAAGCGGCAATTACTCATCATTCCGACATGGCGAGATTGGATTACATCCGATGAAATATTTTTGGAAAGCGAGTATTTCGAAAGGTATCAGAACTTGGTGAATCACCCGGTTTTACATGAGTTATCTAAAAATAATGGGTTTGAAATCATATTTTGCCTTCACCCTAATATGCAGAAATTCACGTCTTATTTTAAAGATGCCCCTGTTCGGGTGATTAGTCAGGGTGAAGTGGATGTCCAAAGGTTAATTAAGGAAAGCGCGATAATGATCACGGACTATTCAAGTGTTGCTTTCGACTTTAGTTTCCTGCATAAACCGGTTATTTACTATCAATTTGATAGAGATCGTTTCATAGGGAAAAGACCGTCACATTTGGATTTGGATAACGATCTTCCGGGTGAAATCGTTGATGAATTGGATGGATTGTTGGGTGTATTAACCGAATACGCCAACACTGATTTTGTCATGAAGAAAAAGTATATCGATAAGGCCAACCGTTTTATTAAATATCGCGATGTCCATTCTAATTCAAGGATATTCGAAGTGATTAAACATGCAGAAAAAGATCAGAATTCACTTATTAAATTATATAACCACCCGATATCAAAACTCATTATGAATCGATTTAGGAAAAGTGAACAGTATTTCCCTGTCATGAAAAAAGTTTATAAAATCATGTCCAGGATCATACCGGTTGACCGGAACCTTATTCTTTTTGAAAGTGGGATAGGGAAGCAATTCTCCGATAGCCCCAAATATATTTATGAAGAACTGGTCAAAAGGGATAATAAATATAAAAAAGTTTGGGTGTATAATGGTAATTTACCGATAAAAGGAAAGAACACGAAGCTGATCAAACGCCTAAGCCCGGAATATTATTATTATTTGGCCAAAGCAGGTTATTGGATAAATAATCAAAACTTCCCTACTTATTTAAGCAAAAGGAAGGAAACGACATATATTCAGACTTGGCATGGAACCCCTTTGAAAAAAATGCTGTTTGATATCGATAATATTCAAGGAAGAGACGAGGGGTACTTGAATCGGGTGCATGGTGCAACGAGGACGTGGGATTATTTAATATCACCAAGTCCATACGCATCCAAAGCCTTCAGAAGTGCTTTTAAATATGAGGGGGAAATATTGGAAACGGGATATCCGAGAAATGATTTGTTTTACAAGGAAGATGCTTCAATGGTTGCCGACTCAGTGATGGAAAAACTGAAGATACCAAAAGGAAAAAAAGTCATCTTATATGCTCCTACATTCCGGGATAATCAAACTTCGAAAAACAATAAATTCATTTTCGAGCTGAAATTTGATTTGGAAAGAATGAAGGAAGAACTAGGGGATGAATATATCCTGTTGTTAAGGATGCATGTTGTTATAAGTAATAATCTCAGCATTCCGAGCGAATTCGAGGATTTCGTGATAAATGTATCCAATTATTCAGATATCCAGGAACTTTACCTGATTTCTGATATATTGATTACGGATTATTCTTCCGTAATGTTCGATTTTGCTAATACTGCCCGGCCGATTTTGTACTACACGTATGACTTGGAAGATTACAGAGATAACATCCGCGGATTCTATATGGACTTTGAAAAGGAAGCACCAGGTCCATTTTTAAAAACGACTGAGGAGATTATCGATACTATTACCAATATTGATGAAATAAACATGCAATACAAAGAGAGATATGGTTTATTTAGAGAGAAGTATTGTGGAATAGAGGATGGTAAAGCTACACAAAGAATCGTGGATAAATTTTTTAATGATTGATTCCTGAAATAAAGGGTATTGTTGCTTTTAAGTAACTGGTAACTGGCTGCCTGATAGAAACATCTATGTTACCTCTACATAAAAGGAGGGAATCGTATGAATTTCTTGGTACGTCAAAAGGCGAGGGAACTTTTAAAGAGCGGTAAAATTTCAATAAAAAATAACCCTGTAGGCTTAAGGAATAAATTTTTAGGAAAAGAAAAAAAGGTCACTGTAGTCACGGCTGCTTATAATGCTGAAAAATTCATCAGAAAAACGATTGAATCAGTAATAAATCAGACAATGGGTATAGATCAGATTGAATATATCATTATTGATGATTGTTCGACTGATGCTACCAATAAAATCATTCAGGAGTATACAGCTAAATATAAAAATATCTGTTCAGTTACTCTTCAAGAAAATAATGGTTCACCTGGGACCCCTAGAAACATTGGAATTGAATTGGGAACATCCAAATATATAACTTTTTTAGACGCGGATGACTGGCTTGACCATGATGGACTGGAAAGCCTCTATAATATCCTGGAGGAAACCGGTGATGATTATGTAGTGGGCAAAACGGTAAAAGTCGAATCTGAGGCAGAGAGTGTCATCGGTGAGTTTGCTTCCATTAAAGAAAGAAGAAGCATCACCCCAATGGATGTTCCGCACTTTTTTTATCATATGGGTCCAACGGCCAGGATGATGAATCTGCCTATGGTTAAAGAACATGAAATTGGTTTTCCGAATATGAAATTCGGTGAAGATAAATGGTTTTTTAATGATGTTTTCTTTAAAGTCAGAGCAGTATCAACTACTAAAAAACCTATTTATTATGTCAATAGGACTTCAGAAAATCCCTCTTCTTTAACACGTGTTACGAATGTGCTGGAAAAAAGAAAAGCGGATATCGACATAATAAAGTATATTCAATCCAAAGACATTGCCATTGAATTGAAAAAGGTGGCCCTTAACCGGATTTATGAGTACGATATTGTAAAAACGTTCGACAGCCAAACTTTTGTGAAATCCAAGAATAAAGAAGATTTTATAGAAATATTAAGGGAAGCTGTCGAAACTGCGAAAAACTTGTCATATGATTTTAAGAATGAATTTAAGGTGCCTATTTATAAATTGGCTCTTGAATTATTCATGGGGGATCGCATTGAGGATTTCGTAAAGTTATTTGAATGGTTAAAGCGAGATTCCAATAAAAAGTATCACATTAAAGACGGTTTACCATATTATGAACTGCCATTTCTGGAGGACGAATATCGTTTTGTCAGGATACCGATGCTTGCCCGTGCAATGGATTCCTTTATCATGGATAATGTCTACCACCAAAGTTTTGAGATTTATGGTGATGATATAGACAACATAGATTCAGTATTGATACGTGATCGAAAAAGAATGGACAATGAAATCAATTGCGGAGTTCAAATAGAAGGTAATAGAGGTCAGTTTACTGTTTCTTTAGAAGAAATTGATAAAATGGAAATGTCATTATTTACAGTGTTCATTCGCTACAATGATTATCAACTGGTGAATATTAAAAGGATCTTGAAAAATAAGATGACGTATAATAAGAAAAATGTGGAGTTTTATACAACAGTGGCAAATAATTTGGGACTGGCAATTAAGTCTTTGGAGTAGCTGTTAGAAGTACGCCAAAAATAAGCTCTCCCTTTTATTGGGTGAGCTTATTTTTAGTTTGAAATGATCATTAATCAATAAAAAGGGAGATCGGATATGTCAAATGAAAATGTACAAACCCCAAAGAGACCTTCCTTTCTATCGTTAGTTAAAAATAAGGCTAAAGCAATTATTTTAAGAGGATATAAAATGGCTTTTGCATTGGCGGGCACAGTGTTGCCAGTGGACCAGAAGCTTGTCATTTTTGAGAGCTTTTTGGGCAAGCAGTATAGCTGTAATCCCCGGGCGATTTATGAATACTTGCAGAGTAACCATCCTGAATATAAAATGTATTGGAGCGTGGATAAAAGATATGCAGCTCTTTTCGAAGAGGCAGGCATTCCATATCTCGATCGTTTTTCATTCAGTTGGCTGCTCAAAATGACAAGGGCCCGTTATTGGGTGACGAACAGCAGGCTTCCGCTTTGGATTCCGAAGCCGAAGCACACGATCTATTTGCAAACGTGGCATGGTACTCCACTAAAGAAGCTTGCGGCGGATATGAATGAAGTTCATATGCCTGGAACGACGACGGATAAATATAAAGAAAATTTCCATGCCGAATCAAGTAAATGGGATTATTTAATCTCACCGAATGCTTATTCAAGTGAAATCTTTGCCCGGGCCTTCAATGTCGATGCCTCTAAAATTCTGGAAACCGGTTATCCACGTAATGATATCCTTTACAACGGGAATAATCGTGATACAATCGACTCATTGAAACAGAAGTTGGGTATACCAATAGAGAAAAAGATCGTTTTATATGCCCCGACTTGGAGGGATGATGAGTTTTATAGCAAGGGAAAATATAAGTTCGAAATAAAACTGGATTTGGATCGAATGAAACGGGAATTGGGGGAGGAGTATGTCATTTTGCTCCGTCTTCATTATTTGGTTTCTGAGAACTTGGATTTATCGGCGTATGAAGGATTCGCCTATGATTTATCCAGTTACGAAGATATTAGTCATTTGTATCTTATTTCGGATTTATTAATAACCGATTATTCATCCGTATTCTTTGATTACGCAAATTTACAGCGTCCGATGCTTTTCTATGTATATGATATTGAAAATTACAGGGATAAGCTTCGCGGATTTTACTTTGATTTCGAAAAGAATGCACCAGGTTTGTTAGTCAAAACATCTGATGCGGTCATTGATAGTATCAAGACGATGAAATATGAAAATACCAATGATATCAATCATTTTCACGAGCGGTTTTGTGCACTCGAGGATGGCCAGGCTTCACGCCGTGTCGTAGAAAAAGTGTTTTTAGGAAGGTCTGTGTAATTTATGAGTTCAGCTTTGACCGTTTTAAAAGAACAAATCAAACATTTTTATTTGGTAAGGCGTTTATCTGTTTATGAGGTGAAAAGTGCCAACAGCAGTAACTACCTGGGAGTCCTATGGGAAATCATCAATCCGATGATACAGATTGCGATTTATTGGTTTGTATTTGGATTTATCATCTTGAATCGCGGGGATGATTTCCTTCCATGGCTGATGGCAGGGATCGTTGTCTGGTTCTTTGTGAACCCGGCCATAACCCAAACGTCCAAATCCGTTTATTCCCGAATGAATATGGTATCCAAGATGAGCTTTCCGATGAGTGTGATTCCATCGTATGTCATCTTTGCTAAGTTGTATCAGCATCTCATGCTGCTGGTAGTCATCATCATCCTATTAGGGTTTACAGGTTACCTCCCTACACTCTACATCTTGCAACTGCCGTATTATGTTGCAGCGACGGTCTTGCTGTTATTTTCATTGGGTTTAATCACTTCAACATTATCAACCATCATTCGTGACGTTCATAATATCATCGTGTCCTTAATGAAAGTCATGTTTTATTTAACACCAATCCTTTGGGTAATGGATGCTAAGGAACATCCTACCATAGTCAACATCATGAAGCTGAATCCACTATATTATATTGTGGAAGGGTATCGAGCTTCGTTGTTGGGGGAATCATGGTATCTGATAGCGCATTGGGAGTATACGCTTTATTTCTGGGCAGTCGTTATCATCTTGTTTATGATAGGTTCCTCGCTGCATGTCAGGTTCAGAGATCGCTTTGTTGACTTTAAGTAAACTGGAAGTGAGAAAATTTGGAAAAATCGGTGGTAGTCAAAGATATAACGAAAAAGTATAAATTATATAATAAAAACTCGGAAAAATTATTGGATCTCCTTTTGCCTAAAAGCTATGGGGAAGAGTACTTCGCTCTGAGGAATGTTAGTTTTGAAGCAGAAAAGGGCGATGTAATAGGATTTGTCGGGGTCAACGGATCAGGTAAATCCACATTGTCCAATATTATTGCAGGCATTGTCCCGCCTACGGACGGAAATGTCCAAACTAATGGGAAAACGGCCTTGATTGCCGTTTCATCGGGCCTGAATAATCAGTTGACGGGCAGGGAAAACATCGAACTGAAAATGCTGATGCTCGGATTCGATAAAAATCGCATCAAAGAACTTGAGCCTGAGATCATTGAGTTTTCGGAGCTTGGTAAGTTCATTGACCAACCGGTGAAATCCTACTCAAGCGGCATGAAGTCCAGGCTTGGTTTTTCCATTTCCGTGCATATCGATCCAGATATCCTGATTATTGATGAAGCCTTATCTGTCGGGGATAAAAACTTTGCTGAGAAGTGTTTAGAGAAAATGAACGAATTTAAGGCAAAGGGCAAAACGATGTTCTTTGTCAGCCATTCAATCGGTCAGATGAAGAAATTTTGCCAAAAGGCATTATGGCTTGAATATGGAGAGTTAAAGGCATACGGTGACATGAAGGAAGTAATGCCGCAATATGAGGCATTCTTAAAAGAATATAACGCCATGTCTAAACAAGAACAGAAAAAATACCGTGAAGAGCAAATGAAAAGGCGTAGTTCCGCACTGGTATGAATGTGAAAAGCAGACCCGGGCTTCGGGTCTGCCTTTTTTTAGTTAAGCACTTCAACATAAGCTTTCTCAAACCGCTCGGCTGCTGTAAGGTGGGAGTATTCGCTTTCCATTTTATACCTTGCTTTCGAAGCTAACTTTGCTGCATATTCAGGGTCTTTAAGCAGAAGGGAGATGGCTTGTGCAAGTGCTTCTTTATTTTTTTCCTCTACTAAAAGGCCATCTTCGCCATCAATGAGAATCTCCTTTAAACCTCCGATTGCGCTTGCAATGACGGGTGAGCGGCAACTCATCGCTTCTAAAGCGGAAATGGAAGTCGCTTCTTCCACCCCGTGGGAATGAACGCTAGGGATGAGTACGATGTCCGATGCTTCATAGAGGTTATGCATTTTCTCGAACGGCACAGAACCCAGGAAAAGTACGGAAGCGGATATATTGAGACTGGCTGCGGTTTCCTCAAGTCGGCTTCGCTGTTCCCCTGTACCTGCATAGACCAAAACGGTTTCAGGATGTTTTTCCAGCACCTCCGGCAAAGCAAGGAGCGGGTAGATGACACCGTTCTTTTCCGTCATTCTTCTCGGAACGAAAAGCATCTTTTTATGTAACGGTATTTGAAAGTCCCGGCGAGTTTGCTCCCGCTTTGCCATCTCCGGTTTAAAAGCGGACACGTCAATGAAGTTCTTGATCGTATCCGCCTCTATATGTGCCAAATGATTTATATAGTCTTTGATCCTTTGATCGACCGTCACAACTTTTGCAGCTGACTGATAAGCTTTTCTTTCTAGCTCGCGAATGATCAAATCTTCTTCACTGTCCGGAAGAAGGGCGCCCCTGCTGACTGCCTCGAATGAATAATATCCATGGACGGTTTGCACCGTTGGTATCCCGGATTCGATGGAAGCGAGGGTTGCGAAAATGTCTTGGGCATTAATGACATCATAGTCCTTTTTCAAGGCGTTAATAGATGAAGCCAATAATTTTTGGCGTTGCCGATCATTGAAAAGCTGGCCGCTCCCCTGTTTTACTTTATTTAATAAAAATCCAGGAGCCTGGGCGAGCATCTTCCTCTTGAAAGCTGGTAATTGAGAGAAAGATAATATGTCCACATTATGGCCCCGTGACATTAACCCCTTTTTTAACGTAGTGATATGGCTCGATAGCCCTCCTTCATGAGGGTAGTTGAAAATCGTTGTGATTAAAATGTTCATATTGGCACTCCTTCTTCTAATGGATTACTTTGATGGTCTGATCCTTTTCATCCCTTGCAGGCTGCGTACTTTAAAAAGCATGGATAATCCGAGATATAATCCGAATACCAGCAGCGTGATGATCACCAATTCCATGATGATGGGCAACGATAGGGTAAGCGGATGGATCCAGAGAGCGATTCCGTAAAGGATGGCTCCGATGATGGTAAGCTTGCCGCTTTCCTGAAAAACATCCCTGAAAGCGGCCTTGTCCGTTTTTCCTGTCTTCAGCCATAGGTAGCCGAAAAGGTAGAGAGATTGCAGGAGCATGGAAATCCCCGATGCTAAAGCAATGCCACCGACGCCGAGATAACGTGATAGAACCCAGCTGAGCAGCACGTTAAGCAAAACGGCAATCAGGCAGGAATACATGGCCACTTTCGTTTTCTTCAAGGCGTAAAAGGCGTTCATCAAATAATCCCTCAGTGCAAAGAACGGGAGGCAAGCTGAATAAAAGAGGAATGCCCTATAAGTCATGTCAGTTGCTGAAGCATCGAAAGCCCCGCGTTGGAAAGCCAGAGTGATTAGGCTGTTTCCGCTGATTAACATGACGACCATGAACGGAATCGCTAGAAATAACAGCGATTTCAACCCTTTTAAGGTCAAATTAAGGAAAGATTGATAGCCTATGAGTGCGCGCTCGACGATTGAAGGGTACAATACGGTAATCAGCGGCGTAAGGACAATGCTCAATGGCAGCCACAGCAGGCGATTCGCATAATTAAGGGCCGATACGCTCCCAGTTTCGAGCGAAGTCGCAATGATCCGATCGACGACACTATTCAACTGGATCGCCAAGGCGGCGATAATGATTGGGTAAAAGGTGAACAGTGTTTGTGCGATCTGCCTTTTATGAGGCAGGAAAGAGACGATGGGCCGGATTCCGTATTTCTTCAATGATGGGTATTGAATAAGGAACTGGCTTGCTGCACCGAACACAAACCCCCAAGCCAGTCCTTCAATCCCAAAGGGAGCAGCGAATAATACGGTGGCTGCTATAATGACCGTGTTTTGTGCAGTTGAAGTGAGTGCCGGCAGAATAAAGCGCTTATTCGCATTCAGGACCCCCGTCGCCATGTATGAAAGCGTGAAAAATAGTAAACTGGGCAGCATGATCCGGGTCAGTGACTCCGTCAGGGCAAGCTCTGAATCGGAGAAACCCGGGGCTGTCATCATGACGAGCGGCTTTATGAAAATCATGCAGGCAATGGTCAGGACTCCGGCAACCAGCATGAAGAAAGAACCTAAAACACTGATGAATTCGTCCGCCTTCTTTGGGTTATCCGCTTTCTTTTCCAAGTAAATAGGAATAACGCCGGCCTGAAGACCGCTGCCGAGAGCCGTAAAAAGAATGGTTGGTATGAGGCTTGCCACGAAAAAAACATCCGCCATGGATGATGCCCCGAAATAGGCGGCTATGATCGATTCCCGCCCGAATCCGAGGACTTTTCCAATGGCTGCAATAATGGTGACGAGCCCGACCGATTTAATGACATTTGAAAGAGTAGGCATATTTTCAATCCTTTAAAATGATGTCCTTCTGTAAACAGAATCCCAAACAACTATAAAATACCAGCGTAAACGTTTTATCTTCGAGAATATTGTAGAAAAGTCCTGCTAGTAATGCGGCCAACATCAGGCAGATGTTGAACGCCGCGAATGCGCCTTTTCCCGATTTCAGGATTTGCCGGCAGGTGAAAAAGATGAATGCAAGAACCGCAAGGAAGCCCAGCACACCAGTTTGGACCAGAATCTGGATATATTGATTATCGGTATACATCCTTTCACCAATTTGGTACTCCTGATAGATTGGTGAGGAGAAGGAAAGTGTGGCAGAATCTCCGAAGGTTGCTAGCCCGGTGCCGATTATCGGGTGATCTTTGAAAATTTCAATTCCCTTGATTAGGACATATAACCGGCCCCATTCCGTACTTTGGTGCAGGGTCTTATCAGAGAACATTTCTGAAAATCGATTGGAGAGGGCATGTTCGTGTTCGGAAGAGGGGGTGCTGCCAATCACCACGTTTTCCATGGGAATCGATGCGGATACCTCCACTTTGCTTGATGCAAATAAAACTGGGTAATAAATAAGAAGCAGGCCGAGACAAAATGCTCCTACAGCATATTTGAGAAATGGTTTATTTCTAGTCCAAATTATAAAGACAAGCGCAGCGAACCCGAATGCGATCATCGTGCCCCGCGAATAGGTAAGCAGTAACGTTCCGGAAATCAGGATGGCTGCCAGGAAGACGATCCATTTATATTTTTTCAGCGATTGAAATAGAAAGAAACCAAGGAATAACTGGATGCTTAAGAATAAGGCAAATACATTAGGATTAGCTGGTGCTCCATATATCCTCATCCGATTTGTTGAAGAAAGATTCCATAGTTCCCATGCGTGGGGAAGCAGAATGGTACGTGAAAAGATTTTCTCCACTATGCCATGCAGGCAAAGTAAGATAGTAAATATTAGGATTACCTTCAAAAAGCGAAAGATATCCTTTCTTTCTAGATTTAATTCACCGATAATGTAAAGAAGCAAGAATGTAATAAGCAATGCACGGAGTTCAAACAAGATGGGGAGGATTCCCACCCCGTTTATGAGTGCAGCACCGGCACCAATTAAACAAAACAACCAAAATGGCGCAGTGAAATGATATTTCGAAAATGGCCATTCGTTCTTTTTGAATTTTTCAATAAGCAAAGAAATGAATAAGGTGAGGATGATCAGGTCACCTGTATAAGTTAAGCCGCTATTCAGTTCCATCAATAGGGGACGGGCAGGGAAATAAATGAATAGAATTAATAACAGGTTTTTTTTATTTATACCGATAAAGACGAGCATCAACGCCGTTGCCATGTAACCGGCGATAGGGTGAGGCACTGCCGATGGGATGAGCAGGCACAGAAATAGAATGGGTAACGATTGTTTTTCTATAAACTTCAATTGATTAACCACCTTTGAATCAAAAATCATGTTCTATGATGTGTATGAAAAAATTTCTTGAATAATACCCCACCCTTTAGATGTATAGTACATATGAAAGGCTGAAGTGAAATGACAGAGAAGTTTGTTGAGATACTAACCATACCATTCATTGATAGCAATATGGATGAGTTCATGAATAGAATGATTTATCCGAGATTGATGAATCAGGAAAAAACGTTTGTCGTTACGGCAAATCCCGAAATAGTCGAGTATGCAAATGAACATAAGGACTATAAAGACATCATTATATCGGCTGATTACATCACTCCGGATGGCGTTGGTATTATTATGGCCTCTAAATGGCTAAATCAACCTTTACAAGAGCGGATTACAGGATTCGACTTGATGAATGAATTATTTCGGGTCGCTGATGAAAAAGCGTTGAAGGTATATCTGCTTGGAGCGGAGGAAAACGTGATTGAAGCAGCGGCCCTGAAAGTAAAAGAATTATACCCGGGTCTCGAGTTGGTGGGATACAACCATGGTTACATTGATATCAAGGATGATGCCCTGCCGAAGTCGATAGCGGAACTTGAACCTGACATCATCTTGACTGCATTAGGGTTCCCCAGGCAGGAGAAATGGGTATCCAGACACTATGCGTTATTCAATAAAGGGTTATTCATGGGAGTAGGGGGAAGCTTTGATGTACTTGCGGGAAAGGTGAACCGCGCCCCGGTTTTCTGGCAAAAAATGCGTCTTGAATGGTTGTACCGACTAATCCAGCAACCTTCACGGTGGAAACGGATGCTTGCGCTGCCAAGATTCGTATTAAAGGTTAGGCGGTTAAGGAAAACGGTGCAGCGTTCCTGAACATAAGGAGTGGACTGGATGAGAATCTTGCACTTGAACGCTGGGAATGAAACCGGCGGCGGTATGTTTCATATTATGTCCTTATTGAACCAATTGAATAAAGAGGAGTGTTTGCTAGGTGTATTTGAAAAGGGTGAACTATACCGGCGGGCCATGTCCTCTGGGATACAAACTGAACTTTTCAAGCAACATTCCAAATATGACCTTTCAATTTTGAAACCTTTAAGGGACTTTATCCGTCTAAATAATATAGACATCATCCATACACATGGTCCGCGGGCCAATATATATGGTGCTTTTATAAAGCGCCTCTTTAAATGCCCATGGCTCCTTACTGTTCACAGTTCGCCTCATCATGATTTTTTAGGGCAGGGTGTAAAAGGGAAATTGTTTACGGGCCTTCATGTAAGGTCATTTCAATATGCTGATCATATACTGGCGGTTTCCGACCGCTTTAAGCAGGACTTGATTGACCAAGGAATCCATTCGACCAAAATAACAAAGATCCTGAACGGAATTGACTTTGAAAAGGAACTGCCTTTCCCGTTTCAAAGAGAAGATTTCGGGTTCGGGAAAGATGACTTCATCATCATCATGCCTGCAAGGCTTGAACCGGTGAAAGGTCATGAATTTGCTTTAGCGGCATTAAGTGAAGTGGTATCGGAATTCCCCCATGTGAAGCTGATACTTGCAGGGGACGGAAGCAGGAGATCCGCTCTGGAAGAGATGGTCTCGGAAAAGGGGTTATCCGATCATGTGTACTTTTTAGGGTATCGTGAAGATTTAGATCGAATCTACCCGTTGGGGGACATCACATTATTGACTTCCTTAAGCGAAAGTTTTCCACTCGTTTTACTTGAAGGAGCAAGATCCGGTCTTCCGGCAATCACTAGTGATGTCGGCGGTGTACAGGAATTGATTCCCGATCGGAGCAAGGGCTGGATAACGGATATCGGCAATGCCGAACAGCTGAAACTGGCCATTTGCAATGCTTTGGAATTAAAAAAATCCGGGGACTTGACAAAGATAGGGCTGGATTTACAAAAATTTGCAAAAAACAACTTTTCTATAGAGATTTTAGCCAATAACGTATATAATGTTTATTTGAGGATGAAAAATTAAAATAAGCATTTATATATAGGTTTTCTTATAGATCGTAACGGGTATTAGATTTTTAGTTGAATTGAGGTGGTTCTTGATGTTAATAGGGGCCTTGTTGGTAGCCTTTTTATTATCCATTTTTTTGACTCCTTTTGTCGGAAAGCTGGCCTTTAAATTAGGAGCTACCGATAAACCGAGTGAGCGAAAAGTGCATAGTAAAATTATGCCGCGCATGGGCGGTTTGGCTATATTTTTGAGTTTTTTCATTACCTTCTTGCTTTTCATGGATGATTTTGGGGAGCAGCTGCCCCTTCTGGTGGGAGCCCTTGTCATCATATTGATCGGGATGGCTGATGATATTTTTGAATTAAGAGCTGCACCCAAATTCCTGGGCCAGGTTTTGGCTGCCCTGATTATTGTATTATGGGGCGGTCTTGAAGTGGAATTCATCAACTTGCCGTTCTTTACCGATACACTTGAGTTTGGTGTTTTCAGTATACCGATCACCATTTTGTGGATTGTCAGCATCATTAATGCAATCAACCTAATAGATGGACTGGATGGTCTTGCAGGCGGTGTCTCGACGATCGCATTAGTGACAATCGCAACTATGGCCCTTATTAAAGGGGATCTATTTGTTGCCATGGTCGCATTGATCGTGATTGGAAGCACCCTTGGTTTCTTGAAATATAACTTCCATCCGGCAAAGATTTTCATGGGGGATACAGGTGCCTTATTCTTAGGTTACATCATTGCCGTTCTTTCCCTTCTAGGGTTTAAAAACGTAACGATGATTTCCTTGATCGTACCGATCATCATTTTGGGTGTTCCCATTTCGGATACATTTTTCGCGATTATCCGCAGGGTCGTCAATAAACAGCCGATCTCGGCTGCTGATAAATCACATTTACATCACTGTTTGATAAACTTGGGATTCACCCATAAGCAAACTGTCTTGCTCATTTATGCTTTAGCTGCTTGCTTTGGTTTAGCGGCCATAATCTTTTCATTTGCCACGATGTGGGGGGCTTTGATCCTTGTAACGGGACTCCTGCTGATCATAGAGATTTTCGTGGAGAAAATTGGCTTGGTCAATTCAAACTACCAGCCGTTGCTCAAGATGCTCAACTTTAAAAACAAGCCATGATCTTTTAGGAATAGATTACTAGATTCGCTAGTTTTATTGGAAAGCCACCAATCGTTTGAAGTAACGGTTGGTGGCTTTTTTTGCAATGCGTGCTTGATCTTATTAGGGCCATTCTTGCGGCAGTATGTGGTTGCAAATAAGACATGGTACGGAATGCATTAAAAACCCCCCACTCATGACGAGTGGGGGGTCGCTTTATTCTTGTATTTGTGATTGAACTGCTTCAGTTTGATTGCCTTCAGCTGGTCCCAAGTTCAAGTGGGATTGAAGCAACAGCTTAGTGTTCGCTAATGATGTATCGTTCAGTTGATAATAATAGGTTCCGTTAATGGTAGAATCCTGTCCTTCAAGTTTGATGGTTTCAAGATTGATGCCTTTATCGGTAGTCACATATTTTATGAAACCTCTCATTTGCGAGAATTTAAGGTTCGTTGTCATATTGTCGCCGACAGCTTCCATTACGTCTGTATATTTCGTCAGTGATCCAGCAGAGGTTGCTTTGGCAATGATGGCTTTCAGCACTTCCTGCTGACGCTCGCCGCGTTGGATATCACTGTCCTTTTTACGTGTCCGTGCAAATGCTAATGCTTCTTCACCATCAACGGTCTGTAATCCTTCTTCGAGGTGGATGGCATTCTTTTTGTCATGTGAATCGATTTCATTTATTTCATAAGGGACGTCGACTTCGATGCCATCCAATGAATCTACGACATCGATGAAAGCATTGAAGTTCATGCGAACATAATAATCGACAGGGACATCGAGTAACTCCTCTACGGTGTCCATCGTCGCTTTCGGTCCGCCGGCTGCATGGGCCGCGTTGATTTTCGTGGTTACGCCTTTGGCTGGCACGTACACATAGGAATCACGCGGAATGCTTAATAGTTTTATAGACTTTTGATCTTTATTGAATGTGGCCAGCATTAAAGCATCCGACCGGGAATTTCCTTTTAAGTCACGGTCCTTGCTATCATCGATTCCTATGAAAAGTATCGAGAAATTATCTTCGAGCGGGTCGATCGCTGCATCCCGCTTTGCTGAAGCTTCCACAGGGTCATAGGAATCATTGAATACATTCTGGGCTTTCATATACAGGGTTGCAGCATACGTAGAAGCCCCCAGACCAAGTACCAGAAGGGGAACAAGCAATAACCAAAGCCTCTTTCGCCTTTTTTTCTTTGTTTTTTTAATTTTATAAACACGCCTAGTAGTAGACATCTTTTTCTTCTCCTTTTAAATAACGAACATCAGACATATATCGCTATTTTTCGAATCCTGCAGTTTATATTTCGTCATATATTACACCTAATTTTACAATGATTTAATAATTTCGTAAAATAAATATTTCTTTTCAATTATATTACAGCAAAAAAAAGGGAAAATATGCAGGAGTATATCAGGAGAATTCCTCTTCCAAATAAAGCATTTCTTCCTCGGTGATATGGCCCTGACCATTTGTCAGCTCTGTAATCCAAGCGATATATGTCTCTTTTTGTGTTTCCTCAACATATACAAGGATATTGACCTGATCAAGGTATTGAATTTCCTTTATTTGATAAATGGAAGAGCGCAATTCGTTTTCCAATTTTCCAAGCCAGGTATAGTCGACGGTTGTCGAAATGACCCGCATCAGTTTCCTAATGACGACACCAGTGGCATTTATCCCTTCTGAAGTCGCTTTGCTGTAAGCGCGAATGAGACCGCCAGCACCAAGTTTGATGCCGCCAAAATACCGAGTGACCACAACAGCTGTGTCTTTCAGTTCTTTCTTCTTAAGCACTTCTAGGATAGGGACGCCTGCAGTTCCGCTCGGTTCCCCATCGTCGAGGGCTTTTTGGATTTGATTTTGTTCCCCGATCATATAAGCTGAACAATTATGTGTAGCATCTTTGTGCTTTTTCTTGATTTCCTGGATAAAGGCCTGTGCGGCATCTTCGGTTTCGACCCGGGCGATGTGGGAAATAAAACGGGATTTTTCAATGACGATTTCATGTTCGCCGCGACCTGCCACCGTTAAATATTGAGTGAGCATATTATTCCACCTTCGTGCTTCCTATTAGTTGATTTATTATAAGGCTTTGCGGAAAAAGTGGCAATCACGATTCATTTACATACTGCATGTGTAAAGAAACTTTAATATAAGATAAAGATGTACGTGTTATAATTAATTTCATTGCCTGTTATTGTTATTAGCTGGTCATATATGCTTAAAAGAATAACATTATAGGAAAAACATGAGTTCTGTGCCATTATCCTGGCTTTACCTTAACGTGTCCTCTCATTTCAAGGATTTTGCCATTTAATAAATGCATCTGTTTCATATGATAATCAATGGAGCGGAATATCCCATTTGATTGAAAAGGATATTTTGTATTAGGATAATTGATATGGCTTTCGGCCTTTAATAGGCAGACTTAATGGCCGGATTATGAGATGTATAGTAAGTATGTACATTTTATGGAAATCAAAAAGGGAATTAACGTATTTTTAAACTTTTTTTGGTACAATATGTTCATGAAGGTTACTTCATACAAATGTTTCCTGAAATTTAACCATTCATGAAAAAGGGAAAGAACTTTTTTCCATATACATAGTCTTTAAGACAATAAATTGTTTAAGTCTTTTGATTTAAGTGGAGGGATCTTAATGTCCATAAAAAAGGTTGATGCTAAAGCATTGGACAAGATCTTAGAAACAATGGTGAGCACTGTTAGTGAAAGTAAGGATGAAGTCTTTGATATCGGCGAACAATGCCGAAAGGACTTCGAGACATTATCAAAAGAGCTTGATGATGTGAAAATCAGGGTTGCCATTGTGATAACCGACAGCGATGCACTGGATTCAAAAGCCAGGTTTGCTCGAAAAAGGCTTTCAGAAGTCAGTATGCACTTCAACCATTTTTCTGAAGAACAAGTGCGCGATGCTTATGAAAGGGCACATAAGCTGCAAGTCGATTTACAAATTAACCGGCAATTGGAGAAAGAGCTCCGTAATCGCCGGGATGAACTTGAGTTAAGGTTAAGGGGTTTGCAGCAGACGATCGATAAAGCGGTGCATCTCGTCTCGCAAATATCGGTGGTGCAGAATTATTTGACACAAGATCTTAAATTTGTGGGGGAAGCCCTTCAAGAAGCGAAACGCAAGCAGGACTTCGGCCTGAAAATAATCGAAGCCCAGGAGCAGGAACGTAAAAAGCTCTCACGTGAAATCCATGATGGTCCGGCGCAAATGCTGGCAAACGTCATGATGCGCTCAGACCTGATAGAACGAGTGCAGCGGGAGAGAGGTCCTGATGAAGCGTTAGTGGAAATCCGCAGTTTAAAGGTCATGGTAAGGAATGCTTTATATGAAGTGCGAAGAATCATCTATGACCTTCGGCCTATGGCGCTTGATGATTTAGGACTTGTTCCTACCCTCAGAAAGTACCTGCAAACGACCGAAGACTATAATAATGGCGTGAATCTGAATTTCGTCAACCTTGGGCAGGTCAAAAGGCTCCCTTCCGATATGGAGGTCGCATTATTCAGGCTGGTTCAAGAGGCTGTACAAAATTCATTGAAGCACGCGGACCCAAAACAGATTCAAGTTAAACTGTCCATTTCCAAGGAGATGGTGACCGTCGTCGTCAAAGATGATGGAAAGGGGTTTGACTCTTCGATTCAAAAAGAAGGCTCATTTGGCTTGGTTGGAATGAGAGAAAGAGTCGAGCTGCTGGAAGGTGAAATGACTATCGATTCACAACCGGGAGCAGGCACTTTGGTATTTATCCAAATTCCCTACCATTTAAATAATAGAGAATAGACATATTAAATAGAAACTAGGAGGAAGAAGCCGTTGAAGACTAGTATCGTCATAATCGATGACCATCAGCTTTTCCGTGAAGGCGTAAAGCGCATATTAGATTTTGAATCATCCTTTGATGTTGTTGCCGAGGGTGATGACGGAAGCGAAGCTATGGATCTTGTTGAAACACATAAACCTGATGTTGTTATCATGGATATCAACATGCCGAACATGAATGGGGTCGAAGCTACAAAAATGCTTGTGAGCCGTTACCCTGAAACAAAAGTCATCATCCTTTCCATTCATGATGATGAAAACTACGTGCAGCACGCATTGAAAACAGGAGCACAAGGTTATCTGTTGAAAGAGATGGACGCAGACGCGTTGATCGATGCTGTGCGTGTAGTCGCTGAAGGCGGCTCATACCTTCATCCGAAGGTCACCCATAACTTAGTTAAAGAATATCGCCGTTTAGCAGCTGAAGAGGGTGCTGATCGTGATTCCGTACATACGATAGAAATCAGGAGGCCGCTTCACCTATTGACTCGACGTGAATGTGAAGTGCTTCAGCTTTTAGCTGACGGGAAAAGCAACCGGGCCATCGGCGAAACTCTATATATCAGTGAAAAAACAGTCAAGAACCATGTGAGTAACATTCTTCAGAAGATGAATGTGAATGACCGTACACAAGCGGTTGTCCTAGCTATTAAAAACGGCTGGGTAGAAGTGAAGTAATCAAAGCGTTCGATAAGTCCGGCTCTTCAGATTCCGCAATGCGTGCTGAAGGGCTGGATTTTTTTGTTTGATGTGATCATATTCAAATTTTTGGTAATTAAAAAATCTGTTTAATGCAAATAAAGGCATTTTCAGATAGAATGTTGAATATAATACGAATTAAATTTTTATAAGGATGGTACTGATATGAAAACCGCAGTCGTAACAGATAGCACTGCATATATACCAAAGGAAATGCGTGATCGTTTACATATACATATGATGCCGCTTAATGTCATTTTTTCCAATGAAGCTTACCGGGAGGAAATTGATATTACTGCGGATGAGTTTTATGAGGAAGTAAAGAGGCAGGAGAAATTGCCGACCACTTCACAGCCTCCAATCGGGAAGTTTGTCGAGAAGTTCGAGGAACTGCAAAAAGAATATGATGATGTTATTTCCATTCATTTATCGAGCGGCATCAGCGGCACGTATCAAGGAGCGGTATCTGCAGGTGAAATGGTCGAGGGAATCAGGGTTCATGCGTTTGATTCGGAAATCAGCTGCATGGTACAGGGGTTTTACGTGATCGAGGCGGCAAAGATGGCACTTGATGGCAAAGGTGCAGAAGAAATCATGGCCAGGCTTGAAGAAATGAAACCATCGGTCAAGGCATACTTCATGGCAGATGACCTCTCCCATCTCCAGCGCGGCGGCCGCTTAAGCAGTGCCCAAGCTTTGATCGGCAGTCTGCTTCAAGTGAAGCCGGTGCTCCATTTTGTTGATAAAGTCATCGTCCCATCCGAAAAAATCCGTACAAGAAAAAAAGCGATGAAACGGATTGCCGATTTACTTGGACAAGAGGCGGCGAGCGGCGAGAAATATAAGGCCGTCATCATTCATGCAAAACGGGAAAGTGAAGCCAAAGACTGGAAAGCGGAACTTGAAGCCCGGTTCCCGAATGTCGAATTCGACATCAGCTACTTCGGCCCAGTAATCGGAACGCATCTGGGCGAAGGCTCGATGGGGATGGGCTGGTATAAAATTTAAGCTTTGACGCCTTTACTAAGTGAAAGGCGTTTTTTTATGAACAAAAAGGAATCCGGGAGTTAAAAGCGAATGATAAGGGGGAGTGTAATTTATCAAGAAATGGAGGTTACAGTTTGAAAAAAACGAGCAATTCCCCGCCTTATTCCCCTGAACTTCAGAACCATCTCACCGGAAAACATCTTTTGGCCTTCGAAATCCCCTTCTCCCAAGAAATCCTCACAGAGCACCTCAAGAATGGGTATGTCTCGGAAACTTGCGGCGTGCAATCCGGGAACGGCAGTTATCGCTGTGTACGCTGCGGTAACAAAGATCAAACCTTGTTTTATACTTTCCCTTGCAAGATTTGCAATCAGGATTGCACTTACTGCCGCTCATGCATCATGATGGGACGGGTCAGTGAATGTGCAAAGCTTTATAGGTGGACCGGTCCCGGCATTCAATATACGATTCCTGACAATGTGATGAGGTGGATGGGCACTTTATCGGCAGGTCAACAGAATGCGTCCGACTGTGTCGTTGAAGCCGTAAACGGAAAAGATGAATTCCTAGTATGGGCTGTATGCGGGGCAGGGAAGACGGAGGTGTTATTTCCAGCGATTGAGGCAGCCTTGCTTGCCGGGAAACGGATTTGTTTGGCAACACCGCGTACCGATGTCGTTCTCGAACTCTCCCCAAGGTTAAAAAAAGCTTTTCCTGCCATTGAAGTCACTATCCTCCATGCCGGCAGTGAAGATCGACATGGTTTTTCGCCACTGACCGTTTCCACGACCCATCAGCTTTTCCGTTTTATTGATGCTTTCGATGTCATCATCGTTGATGAAGTCGATGCGTTTCCCTACTCAATGGATGATTCGCTGCATTATGCGGTTAATAAGTCGAAAAAGGTATCCGCGGCAACCATCTACATGACCGCCACACCTTCGAAGAGCATGCGGCGGCTATACCGAAGCGGCAAATTGAAAGCCTTCATAATCCCGGCCCGTTATCATCGCCAGCCAATCCCCGTTCCTGAAATGAAGTGGAGCGGCAATTGGCAAAAACTATTCCTTCAACAAAAGATTCCATCGAAAATCAACGCATGGGTAAGTGAGCGCCTTAACCAGAATATCCCCTTCCTATTGTTTTTTCCAAGCATCAAAGTGATGGAGCAAGTCCTTCCGCTGTTTCAAAGGCTGTCCCCTGAATTATCAATTGTCCACTCCCGGCACCCTGATCGAAAGGAAAAAGTAATGGCCTTAAGGAATGGACTCGTTCCGGGATTACTGACCACGACCATCCTGGAACGGGGCGTGACAATCGAGCGGTTGGAAGTAGCCGTGATCGGTGCTGAACATGAAGTGTTTTCTGAAAGTGCTCTCGTTCAGATTGCCGGCAGGGTAGGGAGAAGCTTTGCGAACCCTTCCGGGACGGTCACCTTTTTTCATTACGGTAAAAGTGAAGCGATGGCCGAGGCGGTCCGCCATATACAGATGATGAATAAAAATGCCATGAAAAGGGGGCTGCTGGATGAATAGATGTCTAGTTTGTGATGAAGGAATGAAGCAAGCTTTGACATGGGGGAGCCTGCTTAAGCAGGCCGAGGCAAGGGCAATCTGTGAAGGATGTGAGGGGAAACTTAATAGGATAACCGGAGATACATGTACAATGTGCTCAAGGGAGCTGGGAGGGGACCATATGACCGGTGACCTCTGTCCCGATTGTTCAAGATGGGAAAGGAATAGGGAATGGGGAGGCTATTTGTCGAAGAACATAGCGCTATTTCATTATAATGAATACTTAAAAGATCTGATTGCTAAATATAAGTACCGGGGTGATTATGCGTTAGCTGAGATTTTCGTCCCTTTCCTGAAAGAAAGGTTAAAGGAGGTGGAGTTTGACCTGGTAACCGCCATCCCGCTTAGCGATGAACGGCTTAAGGAGCGGGGGTTCAACCAGGGAAAGGCTTTGGCAGATCTAGTTGGACTTCATACGGTTGAGACCTTGACAAGAATCCATACCGAAAAACAATCAAAAAAATCTCGTCAAGAGAGAATGTCATTACCGCAGGTTTTTCAGGTCATGCAATCTGATATGCTGGAGCATAAATCCATTTTGATCATCGATGACATTTACACAACTGGCACAACTCTCAGGCATGCAGCAAAGGCATTGATAACGGCTGGGGCCAAAGAAGTATCCTCGATCACCCTGGCTAGGTGAAAAAGCTTATTTTAATAAAACTTCCTAAAGTATCGCCGGGATTATTCGATATATACAGTACTGAAGAATAATCGCCGTGATGGTGAAGGAGGGGCATCGATGGATGTATTCAACTGTCCAAACTGTAATTCGTTATTCGTTATGACGAAATTCCGTGATGTGTGCGATGCCTGTTATAAAGAAGAAGAAGCCCAATATGATAAAGTGTATGCATATATTCGCAAGAAAACAAATAGAACGGCGTCCATGATGCAGGTGGTTATGGAAACCGGCGTTGAAGAAAGGTTAATTATTAAATTTGTGAGAACCGGAAAGCTGAGAATTTCACAGTTTCCCAATCTCGGAATTCCTTGTGAAAAGTGCGGCGCCAACATCAAGAGCGGAAGGTTATGCGGCAAATGCGGCAATTCGCTCGTTAAGGATTTGCAGGCATTTGAAAATGAAGAAAAGCGCCTGACTGAAATTCAAGGAAATGATAAAAAAAATACGTACTACATGAAAGATTAGCAAAAAGGGTAATTCATTCATGGAAACATAATGCCGTTTTTGTTAGAATATTCGATATTGAGAACAATATTCGACAATGGGTGTCGAAGGAAAGATTACAGCAAACAATTAAAGAAATCAGTTCCTTGTCGATAAAAAAGATAGGGAGAATAACACAGTCCAGAGCCATTTTCATGTGTTAAGGAATCGAAACATAATGGGATTTATAAAATCGACCGAAGGAGAGGATCTGGAATATGAAAATCAATAACGTCGGTATGACGGGTGTTAACCCTTATAATCTTCAAGCCAATAAAACGGGGAATATCAAGGAATCCAAGGTCAAATCCTCGGATAAAGTTGAAATTTCTTCAGCGGCAAAAGAAATGCAGCAATCATCTCCGATTCTTGCTGCAAGACAAGCAAAAGTGGATGAACTGAAAATCCAGGTTGAAAAAGGAAATTATAAATTGAATGCACAAGCAACGGCTAAGGGTCTCATCGATTTTTACCGGAAATGAATTTTCCATGAAAAAGAAGCTTGAATGAAGTGGACGGAGCAAGTTTCCGTCCTTCATTTTTGAGCGGAGGAGGCAGCGGGATATCCAGGAAATGAATAAGAAGAAAAAACCTCCAATAAATACACGGATCCGTATGAAAGTCTATCAGTGGATGGCGTGTTCTATGATAAAAGAAATTGATTTCCTTACTTTTTGGAGTCCAAACGGTTTCCATGTTAAATATTTTTAAATTTTCTGTAAATAAAATAGGCTTAATTTTTTCTTTCTAGCATAGCATTTGATATAATGAAGCTAGGGCAGACATCAACCCTTTCCAAACCTTCCGATAATTGTTTCATTATTTCGACATATTTCATGATGTGTTTCTAAAAGGAACCGGAGGGGTATTGTAGAATCTAACTGTATAGTCTTAATTTAAGGAGGACTCACTTTATGAATTACAACGTACGCGGTGAAAACATTGAGGTAACTCCAGCAATTCGAGAATACGTCGAAAAGAAAATTGGCAAGTTAGAACGATATTTTAACAATACACCAGATGCAAATGTGTTAGTCAATTTAAAAGTGAACAATAATACATCAAAGGTCGAAGTGACGATTCCCATGCAGAATTTGGTTCTTCGCGCTGAAGAGGAAAATGCGGATATGTATGCTGCCATTGACTTGATCAATGATAAGCTTGAACGCCAAATTCGTAAACATAAAACGAAGGTCAATCGCAAGTTCCGAAACAATCTATCGACTACACCCGATGCATTCGCCTTCAATACGGAAGCTGACGAAGTGGTGGATGAATTCGAAGACGATAATGATATTGAAGTGGTCCGCAATAAACGCTTTGATTTAAAGCCAATGGACAGTGAAGAAGCGATTTTACAAATGAATATGCTTGGTCACAGTTTCTTCGTTTACACGAATGCGGATACTAATACAACAAACGTAGTGTACCGCCGAAAAGATGGACGCTATGGATTGATTGAACCTAGTTAATTATTATTCTAAGATCAAAAGCACAGCCCAGCCTCTGGGTTGTGCTTTTTTGCATGTTGATAGAATCCGTATGAAATGTAAAAATGATTGCTTCTTTTGTTCTCTAAAAAACACAAAATTCACTTAAAAGAACAAAATTTGTTCTTCGTTGAGATAAATGGTTAACAATTTTACCAGGGTTGGATTATTTGTATCGAAAGAATTGCCATACATGCCATAGGGCTTCTTTTAGCAGTGCGGAATATGGAAAGTGGCTTTGCCCGACCTGCGGTGAGGATTTATCTTCGCAAAAAGCCCACGATGCACTTACAATCGAGAGAATCAATACAACCCAAAGAAATTTTAAGAAGAGTAAAACGAAATTGAATTAGTCTAAGAAAAATCACCTGAACTTCAAATTTTCTTAATATTGTAATATTTTGTCGGATGAAAGTTTTTGCATTTATGTGGATTACCGACATAAAATAGCAATATATGGAGTGTGTATCCGTTATAATATGATTATAGGTAATGTATTTGGTAATAAATACCACGACAAAGGCAAACTCCTTGAAAAATGAGGGCGCAAAGGCACAGGTCTAAGGTCCTTGTGACTATGATGGCTGGTCTGCCTGAAATACAAGAGTATTTTAGGAGGTAGAAGAGGTGGCTAATGTGGAAATGGATCAAGAATGGGTGAAATTGATTTCTGAAGCAAGAAGCTTGGGTTTCAAAAAAGAGGAAATCATTGCTTTTTTTAAACGGGAAAGCCCTGAGGCAATTTTTGAGGAGAACGATGGAAAATAGGTTCCGAACAAATTCGAGAACATCCCTATAAACAGTGGTTCGATTCATAGCTGTTTATAGGGTTTATTCTTCCTTGGGATTCTTGTGAGTCTAGCTTATTCACTGTATTCTTCAGGATTATGTAAGTAAACTAGTGCACTACCACTCTACTCTTCTTTATCTTTTCTCCATTTATTAAATTCGATGAATTCCCTGAATTGTTGTTTTGAGACACCCGAATTCATGGCTTCCTCAACGATTCTCATCCAGTCATTGTCCAAGGTTTCCTTATTTGGTGCATCGTAAAGCAGGGCATCAACAGGGATGTTAAGTACGGAGGAGATTTTTTCAAGAAATTGAATAGAAGGATTCGTTTGTAAGTTCCGCTCGAGCGAACTTAAATAAGACTTTGCAACACCTGCTTTATCGGCAAGTTCAGTCATCGACATTTTCTTTTCTTCTCGCAGTTTTTTTACACGTTCACCAATCATCAATACCACCTCGAAACATGTTCTATTTATTTTCCGCTAATAAGTTTCGGCAGCCCACCTTATCATTCAAAACATGACGCCTGTAAGGTTGGATTACCTTGACATGCTATCTCTAGAGAGGACACAGCATCTAGTGATGGAAGGTTATGGATAATTCACATTTGCATATGGAATAGTGGGGAGTTTGCAACATATTTTTTATACTTTCTCCTATTTTAACAGTTTTACTCCTCATTTATCCATTGTTTTTCGCAAGAATTGCATTCAGGTCTATACCAGCGAAGTGACATGAAGTTGTACCTCTATGATAGAAGTGGTAAAATTAAGCGTGCATTAGTAATAATAGAAGGTGTGTTTCTTCTTACTTATATGAATTTTTTTATCATTGAACGATCATTACCATAATAGAGGAGCGTTATTGAATGCTTAATATATTAAATAAAGTTTTTGATCCGAATAAGCGAGAAATCAAACGTTTAGAAAAAATCGCCGATCAGGTCGAAGCGCTGGCTGATGAGACTGCTGCGTTATCGGATGAACAGTTGCGTGCCAAAACGGAAGAGTTTAAAGAGCGTTATCAAAATGGGGAAACCGTTGATGATTTGCTTGTCGAGGCTTTTGCGGTTGCGCGTGAAGGGGCAAAGCGTGCTCTGGGCTTATATCCTTACCGTGTTCAAATCATGGGTGGGGCATCCCTTCATGATGGAAATATCTCCGAGATGAAAACAGGGGAAGGTAAAACCTTAACATCCACGATGCCAGTTTATTTAAACGCGCTTACCGGTAAAGGTGTACATGTCGTTACCGTCAATGAATACTTGGCACACCGTGATGCCACCGAAATGGGTGTATTGTATGATTTCCTCGGTTTGACCGTCGGGTTGAATTTGAACAGTCATTCTAAAGAAGAAAAGCAGGCAGCGTATAATGCTGACATTACGTACAGTACGAATAATGAGTTAGGTTTTGATTATCTTCGTGACAATATGGTGTTATATAAAGAACAAATGGTACAGCGTCCGCTGCACTTCGCTGTCATCGATGAGGTCGATTCGATTTTGATTGATGAGGCGAGAACGCCATTGATCATTTCCGGTTCGGCACAGAAATCGGCTCAGCTTTATATCCAGGCCAATGCGTTTGTAAGAACCTTAAAGAAAGATACGGACTACACATATGATGAAAAGACAAAAGGTGTTCAGCTGACGGAAGATGGGATGAATCGAGCTGAAAAAGCGTTTAATATCGATAATTTATTCGATATTAGTCACGTTACTTTGAATCATCATATCAATCAGGCATTAAAGGCTCATGTTTCCATGCATTTGGATGTGGATTATGTCGTCCAGGAAGGCGAGATAGTCATCGTTGACCAATTCACTGGCCGTTTGATGAAAGGCCGCCGTTACAGTGAAGGTCTCCACCAGGCGATCGAAGCGAAAGAAGGACTTGAAATTCAAAATGAAAGCATGACTCTTGCGACGATTACATTCCAGAACTATTTCAGGATGTATGAAAAACTTTCAGGTATGACCGGTACAGCCAAAACGGAAGAAGAGGAATTCCGCAATATTTATAATATGAATGTCATCGCGATCCCGACAAACAGGAATATCATCAGGGATGACAGGGCAGATCTTATATATGCGACAACTGATGGGAAATTCAAGGCTGTTGTGGAAGACATCGCCGAACGTTATACAAAGGGTCAGCCTGTGCTTGTCGGTACGGTTGCCATCGAAACATCTGAGGTCATATCTGCCTATTTATCCAAAAAAGGCATCCCTCACGATGTTTTGAATGCCAAGAACCATGAGCGTGAAGCGGAAATCATTGCGAATGCGGGTAATCAAGGCTCAGTTACGATCGCTACTAACATGGCAGGTCGCGGTACGGATATCAAGCTTGGTGAAGGTGTCAAGGAGCTTGGGGGCCTTGCTGTCATCGGCACGGAACGTCATGAAAGCAGGCGTATAGATAACCAGCTGCGTGGCCGGTCCGGCCGTCAGGGTGATCCAGGGGTCACTCAATTCTATTTATCAATGGAAGATGAATTGATGCGCCGCTTCGGTTCGGATAACATGAAAAACATGATGGCACGCCTAGGTATGGATGATTCCCAGCCAATTCAAAGTAAAATGGTGACAAGGGCCGTTGAATCCGCACAGAAACGGGTCGAAGGCAATAACTTCGATTCACGTAAGCAATTACTGCAGTATGATGATGTTCTCCGTCAACAACGGGAAATTATCTATAAACAGCGTTTCGATGTCATGGAAAGTGAAAACTTACGTGAAATCGTCGAAACGATGATCACGGCATCCATCCAGCGAAATGTTGTCGCGTTTGCACCAATGGGCGATGAGGAAGGCTGGAATTTACAAGGCCTTGTCGACTATCTGAATGGTAACCTATTCAATGAAGGTTCAATCACTGTGGCTGATTTGGAAGGGAAAAACGAATCGGAATTGGTTGAGTTCATTTTAGCAAAAGTGAAAGAAGGCTATGACCAAAAAGAAGAAGAGCTATCTGAAGAACAAATGCGTGAATTTGAAAAAGTAATCGTTCTTCGTGCAGTCGATAGTAAGTGGATGGACCATATTGATGCAATGGAGCAGCTGCGCCAAGGGATCCACCTTCGTGCTTATGGCCAAATCGATCCGCTTCGTGAATATCAATCTGAAGGTTTTGCGATGTTTGAAGCGATGATTGCTTCAATGGAAGATGAAGTCGCGAAATACATCATGAAGGCTGAAATCCGCAACAATTTGGAACGTAAGGAAGTCATAAAAGGACAAGCGGTCAATCCGAAGGAAGAAGACGGGGGAAAAGTGAAAAAAGCCCCTGCCCGTAAAAAGGAAGACGTTGGAAGAAACGCATTATGCCCATGCGGCAGCGGTAAAAAATATAAGAATTGCCATGGCAATTTAGGCTAAAGTTAGGTGTATAATGAAGATGAGACGGTTAAGTCCAAGGCTAGCCGCCTCTTTTCATGTTTAGTTTGCATATAATGAAGAGGTTTATTGTAATGAAGGGAATCCCTCTTCAGGGATTTTTTTTAACATACTTAATGAGGTGAAGAGAAATGGAATTAGCAGAAATAAGAAATGAACTTGAACGGACAGCGCAGCGATTAACGGACTTTAGGGGGTCTCTTTGACTTAGATGAAAAAGAGGCACGAATCGCACAGCTAGAAAATGAGATGACACATCCCGATTTTTGGAATGATCAGCAAAAAGCACAAACTGTCATCAATGAAACGAATGCTTTGAAAGAACAGGTCAATCAATTGTCCGACCTGAATGAATCATATGAAAATCTGGATTTGACATATGAATTAGTGAAAGAGGAGAATGATCAAGAACTTTTAGCTGAGCTGGAAGAAGAAATCACGGTTCTTGCACAAAAGATGAATGACTTTGAACTTCAACTTTTATTAAGTGAAGAATATGACTCGAAAAATGCCATTCTTGAACTGCATCCTGGTGCAGGCGGTACGGAGTCCCAGGATTGGGGTTCCATGCTGTTGCGCATGTATACAAGATGGGGTGAAAAAAGAGGCTTTAAAGTGGAAACCCTTGATTACCTTCCAGGTGATGAAGCTGGGATCAAGAGTGTCACTTTAATTTTCAAAGGCCATAACGCCTATGGTTATTTGAAAGCGGAAAAAGGGGTACACCGTCTTGTCCGTATTTCTCCTTTCGATTCCTCAGGACGACGCCACACTTCATTCGTTTCATGTGAAGTCATGCCGGAATTCGATGAGACGATCAATATAGAAGTACGCACGGAAGATTTGAAAATCGATACGTACCGGGCAAGTGGTGCAGGTGGTCAGCATATCAATACAACGGACTCGGCGGTCCGGATCACCCATTTACCTACGAACACCGTGGTAACGTGCCAAAACGAGAGATCTCAAATCAAAAACAAGGCCCAGGCCATGAATATGCTGAAAGCCAAATTGTATCAACGTGAAATTGAACAGCAACAAGCGGAATTGGATGAAATCCGCGGGGAGCAAAAGGAAATTGGCTGGGGAAGCCAAATTCGTTCATATGTTTTCCATCCGTATTCCATGGTTAAAGATCACCGTACTAGTGCGGAGACCGGAAACTTGGGAGCTGTCATGGATGGGGATATCGATATGTTCATTGATGCGTACTTGCGTTCAAAATTATAAGATCAGCCAGTCGGACCGGTTTCCCCGGTCCGGCTTTTTTTATGATTTCCCTTTTTAATGAATCTTCTGGCTGACATTTACAGGATTGAAAAGGGATGCTCTACCTCGTTCGGCCAATACTAGATAATAATGATGGTTCGAGGAGACTTATGCAAAATGAAGAGAAGATACAGGGAGCAGAGGCACCCTTTCATTCAAAAGTTAACGGAGTATGGATTGGTGATTGTCGGTTCGTCCATAATTGCCATTGGTTTTAATGTGTTTTTACTGCCTAACCAGGTCGCATCCGGAGGGGTCAGCGGGATTAGCACGATTCTCAGGTCAACTCTCGGTTGGGAGCCGGCTTATGTTCTTTGGGGTTTTAATATCCCTTTGTTCATTGCGGGGCTTATTATCCTCGGTAGGCATTTCGGAGCCAAAAGCCTGATTGGAACCTTGTTTCTGCCTTTAGTGGTATTTCTGACAAAGGATTGGGAGGCATGGACGAATGATGCATTGCTTGGTTCGATTTGCGGGGGGATGATGGTCGGGCTTGGGCTGGGGATCGTCTTTCGCGGCAAGGGTTCCACTGGGGGGACCGATTTGGCGGCACAGATTTTCCATAAATATTCCCATCTGTCATTGGGGACCTGTGTGGCTGTCATTGATGGAATCATCGTTTTAAGTGCTGCCATCGTTTTTGATATTGAAAAAGGCCTTTATGCATTGATTGGACTATATGTGACAAGCAAGACGATCGACCTTGTCCAGATTGGATTGAACCGTTCGAAGATGTCACTGATCATCACGAATAAAGAAATGGAAGTAAGGGATGCTATCATACATGAGCTGGACCGGGGTGTAACAGGCATATCCGGGTATGGCGGCTATACGGATGATACTCGTCCAATTTTGATGTGTGTAATAGACCAGTCGGAATTCACCAAATTGAAACAATTGGTGAAACTCGTTGACCCTAAAGCGTTTGTAATTGTAATGGACGCATCGGAGGTACTTGGGGAGGGTTTTAAACTGGATTGAAATTGGTATAATGTTCTTGTGCTGGTATAAATCAGAGGGGGTAAGTTCAATGAAAATGAAGTGGTTAGCCTTAGTTCTGGGTACTTCTTTGGCCTTGGCTGCATGCGGTGGGAACGATGATGCTGCAGATAAAGAGCCTGCAAGTGAAAATAACGAAACGACTACGGCAGGTGCCGGTGATGCCGCAAAAATTTATGAAAACAAATGTTCAAGCTGCCATGCAGTGAATCTTGAAGGCGGCGTGGGACCGAACTTGACGAAGGTAGGTTCCAAGCTATCAAAAGAAGACATTGAAAAAGTCATTGCGAATGGTCAAAGCGGCGGAATGCCAAAAGGTATAATCAAGGGCAAGGAAGCGAGCATGGTCGCTGAATGGCTTGCTGAACATAAATAATGATTAATGAAACGTTCTGCTTAGCGGGACGTTTCATTTAGCCTCCATTAAACCCTCGAAACAACTCGCGATCAACCACTTATCAAGCAATCAAATCCTGGAATTATTACATAGATGTTGATATATGTCTAACTGAAATGAAACTGTAATATTTTTTATGCTTAATTTGACAAAATATGATGTTATAATGTTTCTGTGCTCAAGTAAGGGAGATTCCTGTCAGATTTCAGTGAAAATTGTCGAAAAGCTGTATATACATAGTGATAATCCAAGCAAATTAGGTGGTTTTAGAATGATAGAAATGATAGATGTGAAAAAGACATACCCAAATGGCGTAATTGCCATTAATGGAATCAATGTGAAAATAAAGCCAGGCGAATTCGTTTATGTAGTGGGTCCGAGCGGTGCCGGAAAATCGACCTTCATCAAAATGATGTATAGGGAAGAAAAGCCTACAAGCGGTAATATTTTGGTCAATGGCGTAAGCCTGCCAAGTATCCGCAATTCGAAAGTTCCTCTATTCCGCCGTAATATCGGTATGGTATTCCAAGATTTTAAACTCCTTCAAACATTCACTGCATATGAAAATGTTGCTTTTGCCATGGAAGTTATTGAAAAGGAACCAGAAGAAATCAAAAAGAGAGTCATGGAAGTTCTTGATCTGGTTGGCATTAAACATAAAGCGAGAATGCTTCCTTCCGAGTTATCTGGTGGGGAACAGCAAAGGGTTGCAATAGCCCGTTCGATCGTCAATGATCCCAAGGTAGTCATAGCCGACGAGCCTACAGGTAACCTTGATCCCGAAACATCATGGGAAATCATGAACATATTCGAAGAAATTAATAAACGCGGAACTACACTGGTCATGGCCACACATAATAGGGACATCGTCAACAATATTAAACGACGTGTCATTGCCATTGAAAGTGGAAAAATAGTTCGCGATGAACATCGAGGTGATTACGGATATGAAATTTAGAACATTGCTCCGTCACTTCCGTGAAAGTTTTAAAAATATTGGCCGTAATGGATGGATGACGTTTGCTTCAGTCAGTGCAGTAACGGTCACTCTAACTTTGGTTGGCGTCTTTTTAGTGCTCATGATGAATTTAAATCATATCGCGGGAAATGTGGAGAAAGATGTCGAAGTTCGTGCACATATTGATAATGCGGCGAATGATGACGATATAAAAGCTATCGGTAAGCAAATTACGGAGATAAACGGTATCGAATCAGTGATTTTCTCTCCAAAAGATGAAGAGCTTACTAATTTAATAGATGATTTAGGAGATAATGGTGAGGCTTTTAAACCATTTGAACAGGATAACCCATTAAGGGACGTTTATGTTATCAAAACGAAATCTCCGCAAGATGTCATCAAGGTGGCAAAGAAAATCGAAGGTATGGAATATATCCAAAGTGTTAAATATGGACAAGGCTACGTCGAGAAACTATTCAGCTTTGTTAATATTGCTAGAAACATAGGGATCGTTCTTATTGTAGGCTTACTATTTACTGCAATGTTCCTGATTTCGAATACGATTAAAATTACCATTGTAGCCAGAAGAAAAGAAATTGAGATCATGAGATTGGTAGGAGCGACGAATACATTCATCCGTTGGCCTTTCTTCTTGGAAGGACTTTGGTTGGGAGTCCTCGGTTCCATCATTCCGATAGGACTGATTGCAGTACTCTACTATAATCTTTATAAATATGCAGCACCGCAGATTACGTTCAAATTCATAGATTTCCTGCCTGCAAATCCGTTTATTTATCAAGTATCGGCCATCCTCATCGTAATTGGTGCGGTTATCGGAATATGGGGCAGCTTGATGTCCGTCAGGAAGTTCTTGAAAGTTTAAATTGTATCTTTACTCGAAAGCCAAAAGTAGCCAGACATAAATAGAGAGACGTTACAAGGCAAGGATGTAACGGGTTGAAAGGGGAAATGAAACGTGAAAAAAAATATCATTGCCATGAATGCCTCCATCATGATCGGGTTGGGAAGCATTCTGGCGGCACCTTCGGTTTATGCTGAGTCTATATCGGATTTAGAGAAACAGAAAGAATCCATCCAGGAAAAACGTTCAGGTGTTGAATCGAATATTTCCGACACGGAAAAGAAAATCGATAGCCTGCAGGATAAGCAAATGACAGCAGAAGACCAAATCGCTGCCATTGAAGCGAAAATCGCAGAGTCCGCAAAAAAAATCGATGCTAAAAATGCTGAAATTACACAAACGAAAAAAGAAATCGAGGCATTGAAAGAAGAGATTAAAGTATTAAAAGAGCGGATCGCGAAACGTAATGAAGTATTGAAGGAAAGGGCACTTTCTTTCCAGGAGACTGGCGGGGACGTGAACTACCTTGAAGTATTATTCGGATCATCCAGTTTTGGGGATTTAGTTGACCGTGTCGGAGCTGTAGCGACAATCGCTGAAGCCGACCGCGATATTTTAAAGCAGCATGAGCTGGATAAAAAGGATCTCGAAGAAAAGCAAAAAGCCGTTGAAACGAAGCTTGCCAGTTTAGAAGTGGCAAAAGCTGAACTATTGGAAATTCAAAAGCAACAAAAACAGCAGAAGCAAGAAAAGGATGCATTGGTTAAAAAATTAAAGCAACAAACTGAAAAGCATGAACATGAGAAGATGGGTCTAGAGGAAGAAAAAGCGAATCTTGCTGCTCAAGAAAAAGCCATCAAATCAGCAATCAGCTTGGAACATCAACGTCTTGCCGAATTGGAAGCAGCTCGTAAAAAAGCGGCAGCTGAAGCGAAAAAACGTGCAGAGCAAGAAGCTGCACAAGCGGCTGCACAAGCAGCATCACAAGCATCACAGGCAACCGAAACAAAAAAACAATCCACTTCTTCAGGATATAGTGCAAAAAGCAACAGTTCATCATCATCTTCACCCGCTTCGTCTAATGTAAGTCAAGCGCCAGCCGTATCATCGGGTACTTTCACTAGACCTAGTGCAGGATATGTATCTTCAACAATGGGTGAACGCTGGAATAAACAGCATGCCGGCATCGATATAGCTGCTAGCGGAACGGTTCCAGTTGTAGCGGCAGCCGACGGGGTCGTAAGCCGTTCTTACTTCTCAAGTACATACGGTAACGTCGTCTTCGTTACCCACTCGATCAGCGGTCAGCAATGGACTACTGTGTATGCACACTTAAGTTCTAGACAAGTAGGCGAAGGTGCTGTAGTTGCCAAAGGTCAACAAGTTGGCATCATGGGTAACACAGGACATTCCTTCGGTCAGCATTTACACTTTGAGCTACATAAAGGCCCATGGAATTATAGCAAGTCAAATGCTGTTAATCCATTAAACTATGTAAATATCTAATACCCAATATATCAATGGAAAAACAGACAAGGATAAATTCCTTGTCTGTTTTTTTATGTGGTGTCATCATTTTCTATAAGCATATTCTTTTCATTCCCCTCATATAGTGAAATACATATCAGGTCAGAAATGGGGATAAATATGGTGAAAAAATGGGTACTTCCTCTAGCTATCATCATGTCACTAGCCATTGGAGCAGTGGGGGGCATATATTGGACAAGCCTTCCGGCCAAGAATGAAGCAAAGGATGAAAGCCAAGAAATATCGAAGGATAAGGAATGGGCAAAAGTGGAACAAGCTTACGGTTTGATCGTAAGTCAATATGTAGAGCAGGTGGATGGCTCCAACCTGGTTGAGGGTGCCATCCAAGGCATGCTGTCAGCGCTGAAAGATCCTTATTCCGTATATATGGACAAGGAGACCGCTAAGCAATTCAATGAAACCCTGGATTCCTCTTTTGAAGGGATCGGGACTGAAATCGGAATGGAAGATGGTAAGGTCATCATTGTTTCTCCTTACAAAGACTCGCCTGCAGAAAAAGCTGGATTAAAGCCGAAAGATCAAATCCTCAAGGTGAATGGTGAAAGTGTTGAAGGGCTGGATCTGTATGAAACACGCCTGAAAATCCGCGGCGAAAAAGGGTCACCCGTCAAAATGGAAATAAAGCGGGCAGGGATTGATAATCCACTTGAATTCAGCATGGTGCGCGCCGAAATTCCATTGGATACCGTATTTTCATCAATTAAGGAAGTCGGCGGAGAACAAATCGGTTATATCGAGTTGACCACATTCTCGGAAAATACTGCAAGTGATTTCAAAAAGCAGATTAAGAAGCTGGAAAAGACGGGAATCAAGGGCTTGGTCATAGATGTACGCGGCAATCCAGGCGGCCTTCTTTCCAGTGTGGAAACGATTCTTGGCGAGTTCATCACAAAAGACAAGCCCTATTTGCAAATTGCCGAAAGAACGGGGGAAACACAATCGTTTTTCACAAGCCTTAAGAAAGCGAAAAGTTATCCCATTGCTGTCTTGACGGATAAAGGGAGCGCATCTGCCTCGGAAATCCTGGCTGGCGCCATGCAAGAGGCGGGAGGCTATCCATTGGTTGGCGAGAAGACTTTCGGTAAAGGCACAGTACAGCAAGCTGTACCAATGGGTGATGGCAGTAAGATTAAACTTACGTTATATAAGTGGCTGACTCCTTCAGGGAACTGGATCCATAAAAAAGGGATCGAACCGACGATCAAAGTCAAACAACCGGAGTACTTTAATGCCCATCAGCTGGCGATTGAGAAGGTGTTGGAGCGGGATATGAATGATGAACAAATCCAGTATGCCCAAAGCATTCTGAAAGGACTCGGATTTGAACCGGGTCGTGAGGATGGATATTATGATTGGAGTACAGAAATCGCAGTAAAGGCATTCCAAAAACAATTCGGCCTGGAAGTGACCGGTAAGCTGGATGCTAAAACCGCAGCGCATCTGGAATCCGCCATTCTGGAAAAGATCCAGGATGAAGATAATGATATCCAGTTACGCACGGCTTTGAATTATTTAGTGAAGTAACTTGATGGCATCGTTCCCCTTGGAGCGGTGCCTTTTTTGCATTTAATCGTTCCTTGCCTGCCAACTTGAGATAAACCTAATTTTTCTGCATCTTAATAGGCATGGAGGCTACATTTTTGATAGAATAGGAGGTAACTGACCAGAACGAAGTTTGACAAAATTTTGATTACTTTTGAGGATGGTGGAAAGAAATTGACAACGGATTGGCTGATTGCATGCTTAATGGGATTAGGAAAACTTTTCCTTCACCCTTTGCTTTATGTTTCGATTGCCTATTGCTTATTCATCGGCTATCTTCGCGTTAAACGGGAACGCCATGATTTTAATACGAAGATCTACAGTTTTTCCATGGAGCTGCGTTCCATGCTGCCTCTAGGATTGATAGGGGGATTGATCCTTTCCTTCCTCACGCTGGCCACCGGACTCGCCATTCCTTTGGCGGCAATGTCCATCATGGCAGTGGTTACGGTTTTGGCGATGCTATCCATGAAAAAGAGGTTTGTTTCCCCCGTTTATACAATGGGGCTCACTTTCTTTATCCTGTTCTTTCTATATGATAGAGATATCGAGCTGACGTTATTTCAGGATTCCCTTAATCAGCTAGATCGGTCCGTATATCCGACACTTGTTATTTTAATGGGGTTATTACTGATTGCTGAAGGGTTTTTGATTGTTGCTAATGGAAGTAAAAAGGTCTCTCCTCACTTGGAGGTATCCAAAAGGGGGCAGCCGATAGGTGTGTATGTTTCACAGCGGGTCTGGCTAATTCCCATGTTCGTTATGATTCCTGGAGGACAACTTCCAGCGCCTTTCGAATGGTATCCGGTTTTTACAATCGGGGACATGTCCCTGTCGCCGATCGTACTTCCCATTTTAATCGGCTTTAAGCAACAAGTTCATGGGACGCTCCCGGAACTGGCAATTAAGGCGCAAGGCAAAAAGGTAGGGGCATTGGGAATTGTGATTACGGTATTGGCTGCAGCTGGTTACTGGTACCCTCCATTGGCAATCATAACGGTTGTTTTGGCAATCCTTTGCCGTGAATTCCTGCATCATTCCCAAAAGGCAATGGATCAAAAGCTTCCTTTTTATTTTTCGAAAAGTAAGCTGGGTGTCCAGATCTTAGGCGTTATCCCTCAATCTCCGGCAGATAAAATGGGGTTGCAAAAAGGCGAGGTCATTTCGAAAATAAATGGGGTCGTCGTCAGGGAAGAAGAAGAGCTATACAGGGCGCTACAAATAAACCGGGCACATTGCAAGCTCGAGGTCATCGATAATAATGAACAGATTCGTTTTGTGCAAAGAGCTCTATTTGACGGGGAGCATTACGAACTGGGCCTCTTGTTCGTTGACGATCAATTGAAGGAAAGCGGACAAGTGGGTTAATGATATAAAATAAAAGGCCTTTCTCGAATTATATCGAGAAAGGCATTTTTCAATGGAAACGTGTTATTACTTTTCAAGCATGATTTTTTCTATATCTTCCAGCATTTTATTAGCTGCAATTACTCCGCCAGCTGTATTCCATGTTGCGTCGCTGACCTCATGGGCATTTCCGTTTTTGACTGCATCAAGGTTTTTCCAAAGTGGATCATTCGTCCATTCTTTTGCTGTGCTTAGGGCTTGTTTGTCGCCTTCAGGAGCGTAGGTGAAGTAGAAAAGAATATCTCCATCCATTTTAGGGATGACTTCTTTTCCAACCTCAATGGCAAGGTTGCCTAATTTATTATCTGCAGTGAAAAGTTCCTTCTGTTGTTCTGCACGTTTAAATCCTAATTGATCGAAAATCACTCCAGAGAATGAATCTGTGTAATAAATACGAGTAGTTCCAGCCATGAAACGAACAATGGAAACTTCTTGATTTACTTTATCACCCAATTTAGCTTTAAGATCTTCAGTGTTTTTATCGAATTCTGCAATTACATCGTTACCTTTTTCTTCAAGGTTCAAGGCTTTTGCATATAGTTTGAAGTTTTCTTTCCAATCTCCTCTTAGCGTTTCCGAGAAAACCGTAGGGGCGATTGCATTTAATTTATCATAAACAGCTTCTTGGCGTATCTTGCTTCCGATAATCAAGTCAGGCTTCAGTGATGCGATTTTCTCTAAGTTAACTTCATGTTCAACACCAACAACTTCGACCCCATCCATATCATCTTTAATATGGTCGTACCAAGGGTCACCAAGCCATGATTGTACGGCACCAACAGGTTTAATTCCTAAAGCGATCAACGCTTCAGTACCTTCATTTGTTAAAACGACGACTCTTTTAGGCGTTTCTTTCAACTCGGCAGTGCCCATGGCATGCTTAATTGTGTAGCTTTTCTCCGCTTTCTTGTCTTCAGCTTTATTTTCATCGGCCTTTTCATCCGAATTACCGCAAGCTGCTAGAAGGAAGACTGCAAATATTGTAAAAATCGTTAATAAAGACTTAAATCTAAACATCTATGTATCCCTCCCAATTTGTCAGCAAATGATAATCATTCGCACTTAACAGCATCATCATAAAATGAATATACTTTTCTGTCAATATATAATTGAAAATGATTCTCAAATTCGTTGACATAATCCTGTAAACGCCAGTACAATTGAATTAAATACTGATATACAAACGAGACTGGAAAGGTAACTGGATATGTTATTAAAAAATTCATGGCAGAAATGGATGGGGTTGTTCATTACCATTCTTTTGCTGCTGTTTTTACTATGCTCAAGCATTGTATACGGTTATACGGATACAACATGGAAAATGGCCATCGATGCTTTTACCGATTTCAATGGGACGAATGAACACATTGTCATTCAATCAGTCAGACTTCCGCGTGCCCTGATCGCTTCGGCCATCGGTGCAAGCTTAGCCATTTCGGGGGTTTTGATGCAAACGCTAACTAAAAACCCCCTCGCCTCCCCAGATATATTCGGGGTCAACGCCGGGGCGGGATTGGCGGTGGTCACCGGTGTCACCGTTTTTGGGATAAGCAATCTTCAAGTATTCACATGGCTTTCATTCCTTGGGGCCGCCATAGCCGCGATAAGCATATTTATGATAGGAAGCATGGGACGCGGCGGCTTGACACCGATGAAGCTGACATTGGCAGGTGCAGCCATGACGGCGATGGTAGCCTCACTTACACAAGGTCTTCTTGTTTCTAATGAGGCTCTTTTGGAGCAAGTCCTATTCTGGCTTGCCGGATCCGTTTCCGGCAGAAGCCTGGACAATTTAGTTGCCGTCCTGCCTTATCTTGCCGCAGGCTGGGTCCTTGCCTTGATCATGTCCGGTAAAATGAATGTGTTATCCATGGGTGAAGATGTTGCAAAGGGTCTTGGACTGAATATAGCATTCCTTAAACTGGTCCTGGGGCTGGCAATCATCCTGCTCTCTGGCGGATCAGTAGCGGTTGCGGGTCCGATTGGCTTTATAGGAATCGTCGTTCCGCATCTTACCCGTTCTATAGTTGGCATCGATCATCGCTGGTTGATTCCCTTCTCTGGACTTTTCGGGGCGGTGCTTTTGATTGCAGCCGATGTCATATCCAGGTATATCCTGATGCCTCGCGAAGTTCCGGTTGGAGTCATGACAGCCATAATCGGGACCCCATTCTTTATTTATATAGCTAGAAAGGGGTTCAGCGGTCGATGAAGTCATATAAGAGCTTTCGTTTGTTTAATGAAAAAATATCATTCTTGATGGATAAAAAAGCCATGATCGTGATTTTCATATTATTTTTAGTCACTTCACTAGTGTTTGTGATCAGTACTGGAGTGGGTGAAATGAATATAAATCCGCTAAGCGTTCTCCAGGTCTTTATCGGAGGGGGGACGGAGAGCGACCGGCTTATTATCCAATCTTTCCGCCTGCCTAGAATAATTGTTGCCCTGTTGGTAGGGATGGGCCTTGCTGTAGCTGGGGGTATCCTTCAAGGGATGATTCGAAACCCACTTGCTTCGCCTGATATCTTGGGGATTACGGGAGGAGCGACTGTAGCGGTCGTTGGATTCTTGGCCATTTTTAGCGATAAGAACCATTCATTAACGGTGAGCATCAATTGGCTGCCGTTAGCTGCATTCATTGGGGCGACAGTCGTGGCCTTCCTCGTTTATTCATTAGCCTGGAAAAATGGGGTTCCCCCGATCAGGCTTGTGTTGATCGGGATTGGGGTGATGGCTTTAATGAAGGCGCTCACTACGATGATGATGATTCTTGGCCCCGTCTATCAAGCGAGCCAGGCAAACCTTTGGATCACCGGGTCAGTGTCCACCTCCACTTGGAATAATATCGCTGTACTGGCACCATGGACGATTCTATTCCTGTTAATTGCCTTCCTGTATGCCAGGAATATTAATTTACAGGAGCTAGGCGATGACCTGGCAACGGGGCTTGGGGGGCATGTCCAAAAACAGCGGTTTACATTATTGATGATCAGTACGGCCTTGATTGGCGGTTCCACAGCTTTTGCTGGGGGAATAGGATTTGTGGGATTAATGGCACCGCACATGGCCAGAAGGCTGGTTGGTTCTAGTTTTGGAGTGTTACTGCCGACTTCGGCTTTGCTTGGCGGCATCCTGGTTATGGTGGCGGATTTGATTGGACGGACTTTATTCTCACCTTTGGAAATACCGGCTGGTGTCTTCACAGCGAGCATCGGGGCACCATACTTCATTTATTTACTATATAAAACGAGGAATTCGTAATTCCGGTAAATGCAAAAAGAAGCAGTCATCCTAGGGATGGCTGCTTCTTTATTTCTTTAAGCTTCTTTAGCTGCTTCGATTTCGATGGTAAGCGTGATTTGATCGCCGATCAGTACGCCGCCTGTTTCTAATGCCGCGTTATAGGTTAGACCATAATCACTGCGTTTGACTTTCCCTTTTCCGCTGAAGCCTGCTTTTTCATTTCCCCATGGATCTTTCCCTTGGCCTTCGAAGGTGATGCTGAAAGTTTCTTCTTGTGTAACTCCATTAAGAGTCACATTTCCAGTTACATCGTATTCATCTTCATCCGTTTTCACGATTTTCGTTGATTTGAATGTTAATGTAGGGTTTTTTTCTACATCAAAGAAGTCAGCGGAACGTAAGTGATTGTCCCTGTCTGCATTGCGTGTGTCGATACTGGCCACATCAACGGTAAAGTCAATCTCTGCAGTCGTTAGATCCGATGGGTTTGCTAGAATGCTTGCCTCGAACTTATTAAAACTTCCTTTTACTTTAGCGATCATCATATGTTTTACGGAAAATTCAATAGCGCTGTGAGTCGGGTCGACTATCCATTTTGTATTTGTCATATTTATTCCTCCTGATTATTAATCTTGAATTTATATATCTTTAATTTGAGATATCTTAACTTAATGTAATTATAAGAGCTGAAAGCAATAGTGTCAACTGAAAGTTTTCCTTAATTTTGAAAACATGAAAAACCCTGTGCATTTATGGGGCACAGGGTTTTCAGACTGTAGACAAACTCGATGAAAATCAAGTTTGTCTCAGTTTTTATGAAGGTTTATAAAACTCGAATGATGATTTCAACTCCAGGCACTCGCTTTCCGCGGGCGGTCCGGAAGCCTCCTCGGCGCCTTGCGCCTGCGGGGTCTCCCCTCGACGCGCGTTTCCCGCAGGAGTCTCGCACCCTCCGTTACAATCGACTTTGTTATGAAATTTCAGGTAAGAACCCTTTTGTCTACAAACTCAAACCCTGTGCATTTATGGGGCACAGGGTTTTTAATGAAGAAGGGTAAAGCGGACATCTTTATTAATTGGCCTGTTCTTTCTCTTCTTGATTGGTCACTTTACCCGGCCAAAAAGCACGGCGGCCAAGGAGGGAGGTGATTGCAGGAACAAGGAACGGGCGCACAATGAATGTGTCCATTAACACACCAAGGGCGGTAATGAGCCCGAATTGGACCAATACTTGAATCGGAAGTGTGGCTAGAACGGAAAAAGTGGCTGCCAGGATTATTCCGGCGGAGGTGATGACACCGCTAGTTTCGGCAACGCCCTTTCTGATGGCCTGCTTGATTGGCATCGTTTCTTTCTTACGCCAAATGCTTGAAACCATGAAAATATTATAATCTTCTCCAAGTGCGACCAGGAATACGAAAGAATAAAGTGGAATTGTCCCCTCTATCGCATCAACACCCATGAAATAGTGCAGGATAATCCAACCTACCCCCATAGCTGCAAAGAATGATAGAATGACTGTCCCCATTAAATACACCATGGCTGTCACAGATCGCAAGTAGGCTAAAAGGAGCAGGGAAATCAGGACGATGATGATCGGGATGATCAAGAATACATCGGATTTGACGGTATCCCTTTTATCGAATTGAGTCGCAGTCTGCCCGCCAACCCAAACCTTTTCTTCTACGGAAGATATATTGGCGGCTTTCAATTCTTTCTCCGCCATTGTGCGAATTTTTGGAATGGAATCTATGGCCTCGATATCATATGGGTTGATGTTGAATGTGACCTCATAGGATTGCAGATCTTTATTCGATTTACTTGAGACTGGATCGGCAACAGTTTCCACAATATCCATCCCTTTTAATGCCGGTGCTAAATCAATATCTTCACCATCCGTATCGACAACCACTGTCGCCGGTGCCAGTTCGCCTGGTGAATACGAGTCGGAAATGACAGAATAGCCTTCACGGGAGTTCATATCTTCAGGGAAGGAAGAGAGAATATCATATGAATATTTTATTTGTGAAGAATATCCAGCTAAAACACTGAAGATGATCAGGCATGTAAGAATGACGGTCCATGGCTTGGTTGTGACGATATGGCCAATCCAGTTACCGATGCGGCCTTCTTTATGCTTTTTGACGGCTTTTCCCTTTTTCTTGGCCCGTGCTTCTGCCATTTCAGGTGTACGCGGGACGATTGGGAAGAAGGAAGCCCTTCCGAATACAGAAAGCAATGCAGGTACAAGTGTTAAAGCTGCCAGCATCATGATTAAAATCGACAAGCTGAATGGTACAGCGAAACGGTGGTAGGCTCCGTATTTGGCTACAAGCAATGTTAGCAGGGAGATGACGATCGTTAGGCCGCTCATCGCAATGGCGCCTGATGAATCTTTAAATGCGGCGATCATGGCTTCCCGTTTGCTTTCATGATTCCTTAATTCACTTCTGTAGTGAGAAATTAAAAATAGGCAATAGTCCGTTCCGGCACCGAATAATAATACGGTCATGATTGAAATGGCCTGTGAATCGACTGTAATCCAACCATGATCTGCCATGAAACCAAGGATCGGGCTTGTGACAATATAGGCGAAGCCTACTCCGATTAAAGGAATTATGGCTAAAAGCGGAGAGCGGTAAATGAGTAATAATACGACAAGTACAAGTATTACTGTCGCTAAAAGCAATTTGAAATCAGCACCTGAAAATAAACCCGTTGCATCGACTGATATCCCTACAGGGCCTGTCACTCGAAGGGATAATTCATCTGAATCGGTCGGGACCTTGAATGGGTCCGTTCCAATGCGCTCCGTTACTGCTTCATTAATGCTTTCAAGATTTTTTTCGAGAATTTCAGTCTCGGTCTTTTCTTTAAAGAAAAGCGGCTGTACGAAAGTCGTTCCATCTTCTGAAACCGATCCTTTAAGAGCAGGCAACGGAATTTCATGAAGCGGCGGTAAGAAAGATTGCTGTGTTAATGGATTATCTGTCAGTTCCTTGGAAAGATACTGGATTTCAGCCAAGTCGGCCTCTGTCAGTCCACCTTCGCGATGCCATGTAAGCAGGGCAGGTATTCCAGAGGAATTTGGAAACTCTTCTTTAATAAGTTCATCAGCCACGACAGAAGGCGAGTCTTCAGGCAAGTCTGAGGCATTATTTGCTGTTCGATCATTAACGGCAGGCAATGTGAAGGTTAATGAGATTGCTGCAATTATCCATGCGGCAATGACAACCCAACGACTGGTTTTTCCTGTCATCACCCTGCCAAGTCTTCCTATTATTGATTCGTCCAATGAAGGCACCCCGCTTTTTAAATTTTTTATCCTCATTTCATTATAGTGGTGTGATGTTGACTTATACAAAAATGGGTATGCTCACTCCAACTACTAAACTCTTCAAATCGTTAATGGCATGAATATAGGCTCATCGATATATAGGGGAAAAGTACTTATTTACCTAATTTCAATTAAATTTTGAAGATCGAAGAGTTAAATATAGGAAATGGGGGAAAGTATAGTAGTATTGTGGCCTTTATTAACAAAGGAGGGATTTTTTTGTCTGATAAATCCAAAAAAACAAATGATGAAACGAATGAAACATTAACGAACAGGCAAGGGCACCCGGTAACGAATAACCAGAGTCTAAGAACTGTAGGGAACAGAGGTCCTAGTACACTTGAGAACTATGATTTCCTGGAAAAGATCAGCCACTTCGATAGGGAGCGCATCCCTGAACGGGTTGTGCATGCCCGCGGTGCAGGTGCGCATGGTTATTTCGTTCCGACAGGTAAAGCGGGGGACGAGCCGATTTCAAAATATACGAGAGCGAAGGTTTTTCAGGAAGAAGGTAAAAAAACCCCGGTATTCGTGAGATTTTCATCTGTTATTCATGGAGGGACGTCCCCGGAAACGTTACGTGACCCAAGGGGATTTGCCGTTAAATTTTATACGGAAGATGGAAACTGGGATCTTGTAGGCAATAACTTGAAAATTTTCTTTATCCGTGATGCCATGAAATTCCCGGATTTGATTCATGCATTCAAACCGGATCCGGTCACGAATATTCAGGACGGCAGGAGGATTTTCGATTTTTGCTCGAGTTCGCCTGAAACATTCCATATGGTTACCTTTGTGTTTTCCCCATGGGGCATCCCAGCTAACTACCGCATGATGCAAGGATCAGGGGTCAATACTTATAAATGGGTGAATGAGGAAGGGAAAGCGGTGCTCGTCAAGTATCATTGGGAACCGAAACAAGGGATCAAGAATCTGACGCAGCAAGAGGCCAATGAAATTCAAGCTACGAATTTCAATCATGCCACACAGGATCTATATGAAGCGATCGAACGCGGGGACTATCCGGAATGGGATCTCAACGTACAGATCATGAGTGATGATGATCATCCTGAGTTGGATTTCGATCCGCTGGATGATACGAAGATCTGGCCGAAAGATGAGTTCCCATGGCTGCATGTCGGTACGATGGTATTGAATAAAAACCCTGAAGACTATTTCACTGAAGTCGAACAGGCTGCATTCGGTACCGGTGTCCTAGTGGATGGACTGGATTTTTCTGATGATAAGATGTTACAGGGACGTACATTCTCTTATTCCGATACACAGCGTCACCGTGTTGGCGCGAATTATTTGCAACTGCCGATCAATGCTCCAAAGAAACGAACCGCCACGAATCAGACTGGCGGACAGATGCAATATGAAGTTGGCAGAGGCAGCCAAAGCCCCCACATCAACTACGAACCATCCACTGTCGGCGGCTTGAAGGAAGCCAACCAAACGGGCAAAGAGTATACACCTATGGTGGAAGGGAAACTTGTCCGTGAGACAATCGATCGCCAAAACAATACGAAACAGGCCGGGGAAACGTACCGGGAATTCGAGGATTGGGAAAAAGACGATTTAATTTCCAATTTAGTGGCGGCATTGGCTCCTGCCGACAAGCGCATTCAGGAAAAAATGATAGCACTTGCCGAAGAGGCCGATGAGGAGTATGGCCGCAGGTTGAAAGAGGGACTGGCCGCGGCCTCTGAACATACGGAATCTTCAAAACCACTGGGTGGGACGGATAACTCTGAGGACGCCGTTAGAAAAGGACATGAAGCGGATCCATATTGATTGAACTGAAAAGAAGCAAACTTCCTTATTAAGGGGTTTGCCTCTTTTTTTTATGGGCATAATTAATGGATGTGTGGATGCTCTTCCAAGGATGCCTTTTTAAAATCAAGCAGGAAATTGATTGGCAAAAAACTTCATAATCATTTAAACTGAAACTACTCTATTTTTCTCTTATAAAGGAGATGAAAAAATGATTAAAATTCTTTCTGCCCTTTTCCTTCCTTGTCTACTTGTCATGCTATTTTCAAGAGTCACCTATAACAATGTCGTAGGCCTTGTTTTAACTGTTGCCTTGATTACAGCTTCCGCATATAAAGGTTATACGCATACAAACTTATTGATCATCGTCGATGCCTTATCCCTGACAGTGGGATTTTGGTTATCAAAAAGAATGATGAAACGTACATCCAAGAGCGCCTGACATCAAAGGTGCTTTTTTTGTACTCAAACTTGTCATTCCCCTCAACACATCATGAAGTTCATTAAAACAAAAATCGAATGGATGTTCGCTTATTGCTGGTTTGTTTTAAGGCTATTGTGGTAGAATGTGTATATATGCTTTATTAAACCGGAATAAATAGAAGGGATATAGGCATGTCCCGTTTTCATATAAAAATATTTCAATAGGAGGCCATGCTTGGTGAAGGATAAGTTTGAGTTAGTCTCAAAATACTCTCCTCAAGGAGATCAGCCGGCAGCAATTGAAATGCTGGTCGAAGGGATTAAGGAAGGCAAGGATATGCAGACGCTATTGGGGGCGACGGGTACAGGGAAAACGTTCACCGTTTCCAATGTGATCCAAAAGATCAATAAACCGACTCTTGTCATTGCCCACAATAAAACGTTGGCAGGGCAGCTTTACAGTGAGTTCAAAGAGTTCTTCCCTAATAATGCCGTCGAATACTTCGTTAGCTATTATGATTACTACCAGCCAGAGGCTTATGTTCCATCCACGGATACATTCATCGAAAAAGACGCAAGCATCAATGACGAAATCGATAAATTGCGTCACTCGGCAACATCATCTTTGTTCGAAAGGAAAGATGTCATCATCATTGCCAGTGTTTCGTGCATATATGGACTCGGTTCTCCTGAAGAGTACCGGGAGATGGTCGTTTCCCTCCGAACAGGCATGGAAATAGACCGGAATGCCTTGCTGCACAGACTCGTGGATATTCAATATGAGAGGAATGATATTGCTTTCCAACGGGGGACCTTCCGCGTTCGCGGCGACGTCGTCGAAATTTTCCCGGCCTCTCGTGATGAACATTGTGTACGGGTCGAGTTTTTCGGGGATGAGATTGACCGTATCCGTGAAGTCGATGCCCTGACCGGTGAAATTACCGGTGAACGGGAACATATCGCCATTTTCCCGGCTTCCCACTTCGTAACCCGCGAAGAGAAAATGCGGATAGCCATTCAAAATATCGAAACGGAACTGGAAGAGAGACTGAAGGAATTAAGGGAAGATGAAAAGCTCCTTGAAGCACAGCGCTTGGAGCAGCGGACCCGCTATGATTTGGAAATGATGCGGGAAATGGGCTTTTGTTCTGGGATCGAGAACTATTCCCGCCATTTGACGCTTCGTCCCTCAGGTGCGACACCATACACTTTAATAGATTACTTTCCAGAGGATTTCCTATTGGTCGTGGATGAATCACATGTAACCCTTTCGCAAATTCGCGGAATGTTCAATGGAGATCAGGCGCGGAAGCAAGTGCTCGTCGACCATGGCTTCCGTCTGCCGTCTGCAAAAGATAACCGCCCGCTAAGATTTGAAGAATTTGAAAAAAAGGTCCATCAATCCATATTCGTTTCGGCAACTCCGGGACCATATGAACTTGAACATACACCAGAAATGGTTCAGCAAATCATCCGTCCTACCGGATTGCTGGATCCGACGGTAGAAGTGCGGCCGATTGAAGGGCAGATAGATGACCTGATCGGTGAAATACAGGAGCGCGTCAAAAAGAACGAGCGTGTGCTCATAACGACCTTGACGAAAAAGATGTCTGAAGATTTAACTGATTATTTAAAGGAAATCGGCATCAAGGTCCAATATCTTCATTCGGAAGTGAAGACCTTGGAAAGGATAGAAATCATCCGGGAACTCCGAATGGGCAAATATGATGTACTCGTTGGAATCAACCTTTTAAGGGAAGGCCTGGATATTCCGGAAGTGTCGTTAGTGACCATTCTGGATGCCGATAAGGAAGGGTTCCTTCGCTCGGAACGTTCGCTTATTCAAACGATGGGCCGTGCAGCCCGTAATGCCAACGGCCATGTCATCATGTATGCAGACCGCATCACGAATTCGATGGAAATTGCCATCAATGAAACGAGGCGGCGCCGTGAAATCCAGGAGAAGTATAATGAAGAGCATGGAATAATGCCTCAAACCATTCAAAAGGATATCCGTGACTCCATAAGGGCGACGCATGTAGCCGAAGAAGGCGAAGAGTATAAGGAAGATCTTGCACCAAGCCTTGCGAAGCTCCCTAAAAAAGAGCGTTTAAAAGTGATGGCAAGCATGGAAAAAGAAATGAAGGAAGCGGCAAAGGCACTGGACTTCGAGCGAGCTGCCGAGCTGCGTGATTTATTACTAGAGTTAAAAGCGGAAGGGTGACGAAACATGGCAATGGATAAAATTGTGATAAAAGGCGCCAGGGCCAACAATTTAAAGAATATTGATATCACGATACCGAGAGACAAACTTGTTGTGCTTACCGGATTATCCGGATCTGGAAAGTCTTCCTTGGCTTTTGATACGATTTATGCAGAAGGGCAAAGACGTTATGTAGAATCACTGTCCGCTTATGCTCGTCAATTCTTAGGCCAAGTGGATAAACCGGATGTCGATGCGATCGAAGGTTTGTCACCAGCCATTTCCATAGACCAGAAAACGACCAGTCGGAATCCTCGTTCAACTGTAGGGACTGTTACGGAGATCTATGATTATTTAAGGCTGTTATTTGCACGGGTCGGCAGGCCGACCTGTCCGATCCATAATATTGAAATCACCTCACAAACGATCGAACAGATGGTGGACCGCATTCTTGATTACCCTGAGAGAACCAAGCTTCAAGTATTGGCACCACTCGTCTCAGGCAGAAAAGGGACACATGCGAAGGTTTTGGAGGATGTTAAGAAACAAGGTTATGTCCGCATTCGTGTGAACGGGGAAATGCATGATCTCAGTGAGGAAATCACTCTCGAAAAAAATAAGAAACATTCGATTGAAGTCATCATTGACCGGATCGTCATTAAAGAGGGGATCATGGCCAGGCTTGCAGATTCATTGGAAAGTGCTTTACAGCTTGGCGAAGGCAAAGTCATCATTGACGTAATGGGTGAGGAAGAGCTGCTTTTCAGTGAACATCATGCTTGTCCATACTGCGGATTTTCGATTGAAGAGTTAGAGCCGAGGATGTTTTCCTTCAATAGCCCGTTCGGGGCCTGTCCGGATTGTGATGGCTTGGGGGCGAGGCTTGAGGTGGACCGTGATCTCGTCATCCCGAATAACGAATTAAGCCTCCGTCAACATGCGATTGCGCCATGGGAGCCGACGAGTTCTCAATATTATCCTCAGCTCCTTGAAGCGGTAGCCAACCATTATGGAATAGATATGGATGTGCCCGTTAAAGACTTACCGGAAGAGAAGATGGATAAGGTCTTGCTTGGTTCAGGTAAAGATAAGATATATTTCCGTTATAAAAATGATTTTGGAAGAGTGCAAGAAGGCTATATTCCTTTTGAAGGAGTTTTAAGAAACATCGAAAGGCGCTTCAAGGAGACGAGTTCAGACTATATTCGTGAGCAAATGCAGAAATACATGTCAGAACATCACTGTCCAACCTGTAAGGGTCACCGTTTGAAGAAAGAGAGTCTTTCCGTGCTCATTCAAGGGGTCCATATAAGTGAAACGACAGCTTTATCAGTGGAAGATGCATTAGTATTTTTCGATGAGCTTGATTTGACTGAAAAGGAAGCGGCAATTGCGAGATTGATTTTACGTGAAATTCGTGAGCGGCTCGGTTTCCTGGCTAATGTAGGTTTGGAATATTTGACGTTGAGCAGGGCAGCGGGAACATTATCCGGCGGTGAAGCGCAGCGTATAAGATTGGCGACGCAGATCGGTTCCCGTTTAACGGGAGTCCTCTATATTTTGGATGAACCTTCAATAGGGCTGCATCAGAGGGATAACGACCGTTTGATCGAAACATTGAAGAATATGCGCGAAATCGGGAACACCCTGATTGTTGTCGAGCATGATGAAGATACGATGATTGCTGCGGATTATTTGATTGATGTTGGTCCAGGAGCCGGAGCGCATGGAGGGGAAATAGTGGCCGCCGGTACTCCGGAAGAGGTCATGAATGATCCTAAATCCTTAACGGGTCAATATTTGGCAGGGAAGAAATTCATTCCATTGCCATTGGAACGCCGGAAAAATGATGGCCGTGTCATTGAGATAAAAGGTGCCAAGGAAAATAATCTGAAAAACGTTAATGTGAAATTCCCACTTGGGGTCTTTACAGCCGTTACAGGAGTATCTGGATCAGGGAAAAGTACATTAGTGAATGAAATCCTCCATAAATCTTTGGCTCAAAAGCTGAATCGGGCAAAAGCCAGACCAGGTGATTTCCGCGAGATTAAGGGAGTTGAGCATTTAGATAAAGTCATTGATATTGACCAATCACCAATTGGCAGGACCCCACGATCGAATCCAGCTACCTATACGGGTGTATTCGATGATGTTCGTGACGTATTTGCCTCGACTAATGAAGCGAAGATACGCGGTTATAAAAAAGGCAGGTTCAGTTTCAATGTGAAGGGCGGCCGCTGTGAAGCATGCCGAGGTGATGGCATTATCAAGATTGAAATGCATTTTCTCCCAGATGTATATGTCCCATGTGAAATCTGTCATGGTAAGCGTTATAACCGGGAAACACTTGAAGTGAAATATAAAGGGAAAAATATATCCGACATCCTCGATATGACAGTCGAGGAAGGTGTTAGTTTCTTTGAAAATATCCCAAAAATCAAACGGAAGCTACAAACGATTTATGACGTTGGTTTGGGTTACATCAAGCTTGGACAGCCTGCCACCACTTTATCAGGCGGTGAAGCGCAAAGGGTGAAACTCGCTTCTGAATTGCATCGCCGTTCCACTGGGCGCTCATTTTATATCTTGGATGAACCGACTACCGGACTTCATGTACACGATATAGCAAGGCTGCTCCAGGTGCTTCAGCGGCTGGTTGACAATGGGGATACAGTTTTGGTGATCGAACATAATCTGGATGTCATCAAGACGGCGGACCATATTATTGACCTGGGACCGGAAGGCGGAGATAAGGGCGGTACGATCGTCACTTATGGAACACCTGAAAAAATATGTGAAGTTTCCGAATCGTATACGGGAAAATACTTAAAACCTGTACTTACCCGTGATCAAATTCGTATGGAAAATTGGATTGAAGAAAAAGAAACAGAGCATGAACATGCTTAAAAGAACAAGCCATCAGGCTTGTTTTTTTGTAGAAAAATGACGGTGTGCATTTAATCAATCATTTGATTAAAGAATGGGAAAACAAGATATTTCCGGGGAAATCAAACATCTACTTTTTCGGAAATTGTCATTTTCGTTTGTCGAATGATGGGAAAAACGGTATTTATGAAACTTTTTAGATATCTAGGCGTATGTATGAATAAAATGATAGAAGAAAGCGAGGAATGTTCATGCAGGAGGAAAGAAAGAAAATTTTAGAAATGATTCAGGATGGAAAGTTATCAGCGGAAGAAGCCATGGGCCTATTGGAAGAATTAGATAAAGCCAGTCAGGAAAGTGAAGCTAAAGAGCAGAAATTGCAAAATGAATTATCGACGGTAGTCGTGGATAAGAAAAGCGAAGGAAGCAATCAGGATACGTTTAAGAAGAATATCCAGTCATCGAAAGAAAAGATTATGGATTTCGTTGAAAGTGCTTTTAAGAAAATCAAAGAAACGGATCTTGATTTCAATTTCGGGAAATCTGTGGAGGTCAGTCATATTTTCCAGCATGATCAAGATTTCCTGAATGTAGTTGATGTAGATATAGCAAATGGGAAAATGAAAATCGCCGCATGGGACCATGATGATGTCCGGGTGGAATGCCAAGCTAAGGTATACCGTGTGGAAGATATAGAAGAAGCCAGGAAAAACTTTTTGGAAGAAGTCGATTTCACGATTGAAAATGGAAAGTTGAAGTTCAAGGTTCGTGAAAAATCCATAAAGGTTGATACGACCATGTACATTCCAAGAAAGGAATATGAGGACATTCATGTAAGGATGTTCAATGGCGCAATCACGGCTGAATCATTGAAATCAGAGAACTTTAAAGCGAAAACGGCGAATGGTGCCATTCATATCATGCAGGGTACGGGTGATTTCTGTGAGCTTGAAACTGGTAACGGGATGATCACCATTTCAGATACCAATTTTAATGACTTGGAAGCCGAGACCTTGAATGGAGCAATTAATGCCGATGGGTACTTCAAGAAATTGGATGTCCAAACGTTCAATGGTGAAGTCATCTGTACGAATTCAGGAATGGATTGCGATTCGATCCATGCTAAGTCAGTCACTGGAAAAGTCCAGCTGACCCTGCCTCCAGGCAAGGCGATCGAAGGAGAGTTGAAATCCAATTTAGGAAGCTTTAATGTAACTTTGGAAGGGATGACCATCATCGAAGAGAAAAGTGATGTGGTTCAGAAGGTCCTTAAGTTCAAGACGGTTAAAGAAGAGGTTCCTGTGCTTCATGTTTTTGCAGAAACGAAGACTGCAGCAATAACGGTTTCCTGAAAAGGGAAGTTCACTGGCGGCGCAAAATGCAGGCAAACTCGATGGAAAACGAGTTTGCCTGCATTTTTTTATGGATTGTTCAAAATTTAATAATAAGGTTGATTGGAGAGGGAGGTACGAAACTCCTGCGGGAAAAGCGCGTCTAGGGGAGACCCCGCGGGCGCAAGCCGAGGAGGCTCCACGACCGCCTCTGGATAAGCGAGTGACTGGAGTGGAAATCAACATGCAATTTTAGCGAAACCACACCTAAGGGGGTGCTTGGAGTTGGTTCGGGAATATCATTTGATGAAAGGTACGTTTTCCTATCCCTTTCGTCTCCAAAGTGAGCCGGCCAATATAAAATGGCGGGCTTTCTTTTATTTATGTTCATCCTCATCTCTTTCCTGTTCACGTGGCCAATCCGTGCGGAGTGAATAAAAAAACGATAAATCGATAATGCATTGTTTGGTTATTAACAGAAAAATGCTAAAATAGAAAAAGTATCTCAAAAAATAGCATCGCTCCAGAAGGAGGAAAGATATATGGCAAAAGTCCGTACAAAGGATATAGTAGAAGCGTTCGGTCTAGAACTTATCAGTGGGGAAGAAGGAATTAACCGACCGATCGTCACGAGTGATTTATCTCGTCCCGGACTTGAAATAGCCGGTTTTTTTGATTATTATCCAGCAGATCGAGTACAGCTTTTAGGTATGACGGAGATGTCCTTTTTTAATCGGTTGAATGAACCGGATCGAATACAGAGGATGGAAGAGTTGTGCCGGGACTTCACTCCAGGCATCATCATTACGCGTGGTCAGGAAGTGCCGATAGAATTGATCGAAGCTTCTGAGCGGGAATCCGTTCCTGTGATGAGATCCAATATGAAGACGACAAGGTTATACAGCCGTCTGACCAATTTCCTTGAAAGCAGGTTGGCGCCAACCACTGCCGTTCATGGTGTATTGGTGGATATCTATGGTTTAGGTGTGTTGATCACCGGTAAAAGCGGAGTCGGTAAAAGTGAGACAGCCCTGGAATTAGTGAAACGGGGTCATCGTCTTGTAGCCGATGACTGCGTCGAAATCAGGCAGGAAGATCAAGATACACTAGTCGGGAATGCCCCGGATTTAATCGAACATCTTCTTGAAATTAGGGGATTGGGAATCATAAATGTAATGACACTTTTTGGAGCTGGTGCAGTCCGCAGCAATAAAAAGATCTCAATCGTCATCAATCTGGAACTATGGGAAAAAAATAAGCAGTATGACCGGGTTGGCCTTGATGAAGAGAAAATGAAAATCATCGATACGGAAGTGACGAAAATTACCGTACCTGTCCGTCCAGGGCGAAATTTAGCTGTTATCATTGAAGTGGCAGCCATGAATTACCGCCTGAAACGAATGGGAGTAAATGCTGCAGAACAGTTTTCAGATCGCTTGAACCATGCCATTGCAGATCCGGAACATGATGAATTTTAAAAGGTTATAGGAAAAGAGGGGACAAAATGGAACAAGGAATACAGCCGCTGAATCCGATAGCGATTGATCTAGGGCCCATCCAGGTACATTGGTATGGGCTAATCATCGGTTTCGGTGTGTTATTGGGACTTATTATCGCATTAAGGGAGTCTGAGCGAAGAGGTCTTGATAAGGAAATATTTACTGATTTGATTTTGTTTGCTGTCCCGATCGCGATCATTAGTGCCCGTATTTATTATGTGATCTTCCAATGGGAGTACTATTCACAAAACCCGGGGGATATCATAAAAATATGGAATGGCGGAATTGCCATACATGGTGCGTTGATCGGATCGGTGCTGACTGCAATCGTTTTTGCAAAGGTCAAGAAGGTCTCATTTTGGAAGCTGGTGGATATTGCTGCACCGAGCTTATTGTTGGGGCAGGCGATTGGCCGTTGGGGTAATTTCATGAATCAGGAAGCGCATGGGGGAGAAGTAACAAGGTCATTCCTTGAAAATATGCATTTGCCTGAATTCATCATAAATCAAATGTACATAAACGGTACGTATTATCACCCGACCTTTTTGTATGAATCGATTTGGAATATCCTCGGAGTCATAATTCTCTTAAGTTTACGGAAAGTGAACTTGCGCAGGGGGGAACTGTTTTTAACCTATGTAATATGGTATTCCATCGGACGTTATTTCATCGAAGGATTGCGGACGGACAGTTTGATGCTGACGGAGTCACTGCGTATCGCACAAGTGATTTCGATAGTGTTGGTAGTTGTAGCGATTGCTTTAGTGGTCTATAGAAGGGTCCGCGGGCATGCAGACAAGAGATATTTAGATGCATAGGTAAGATGTGAAAAGGGAGAGGGCATAGTGATAGTAGATTCGGTTAAAAAGGGACTTCTTTCAGGCTTGAATACAACCTGGTCTTTGGGGAAAGTGATATTTCCGGTTACTCTGATCGTCACTGTGCTTCAATATACGCCTGTATTGCCGTTCATCATCAACTTGATAGCGCCTTTGATGAATCTCATCGGTCTTCCAGGGGATGCTGCAATTCCTCTTGTATTAGGGAATTTCCTGAATTTATACGCAGCGATTGCTGGCATATTAACGCTTGATTTGACTGTGAAAGAAGTTTTTATCATCGCTATGATGCTATCTTTTTCACATAATTTATTGATTGAGTCAGGTGTGGCGATGAAAACCGGTGTCAAGCTGTGGGTCATTCTAACAGTACGGATCGGGCTTGCGCTTTTGTCCGCGGTCGTCATCAATCTTGTTTGGCAGGGCGGATCTGAAATGGCCCAAGGAACGGCTATCGGGGAGGCTGCAGAGATTAACGGAACGGGAGCAATCCTTTTGCATGGGGTCATCCAGGCCCTTTCAGGAATTGGCCAGCTGGCGGTCATCGTTATTCCGCTCATGGTGGCGGTTCAAATCATGAAGGATTTAAAGTGGCTGGAAGCCTTCTCGAAGACCCTTGCTCCTTTCATGAAGGTCCTGGGGATGAAGCCGAATGCTTCCATGCCTTTCGTTACAGGCCTGACTCTCGGTTTGGCATATGGCGCAGGCGTAATGATTCAAGCGGCTAAAGAGGATAATGTTTCGAAGAAGGATATGACGATTGCATTCATCTTTTTAGTTGCCTGCCATGCTGTTGTAGAAGACACACTGATTTTTATTCCGCTGGGGATTCCGGTCTTGCCGCTGTTACTTATTCGGCTGCTCACTGCCATTGTTTTAACGATGGTCGTTGCGTATATATGGAATCGGACTGATAGGGTACAGAGAAAGGAAGCTGTATATGAACAGTAACATAACTACATTATTATTTGATCTTGATGGTACGTTGATTAATACAAATGAATTGATCATCGCCTCTTTTACAGAAACTTTAAACCACTTTTGTCCTGGAAAGTACAAGCGGGAAGATATCATTCCATTTATCGGACCGACTTTGGTCGATACGTTTTCTTCCATTGATCCAAAACGTGTGGATGAAATGATCGCATACTATCGGGAGCATAATTGGAGGAACCATGATTTGCTTGTCACACAATTTGACGGGGTGTTCGAAACCGTTCAAACGCTGAAGCAGAGCGGTTATAAATTGGCAGTCGTTACGACAAAGAAGCGTGATGTCGTCGAAAAGGGCCTGCGTTTAAGCAAACTGGATCAGTTCTTTGAAGTGGTGGTCACACTGGATGAGGTGGAAAAGGCAAAGCCGGACCCAGAGCCTTTGGTAAAAGCTTTACATCAACTCGGTTCGGTCCCTGAAGAAGCGATCATGATTGGCGACAGTTATCATGATATCATGGGCGGGAAAAATACAGGTACAAAAACGGCAGGGGTCTCCTGGTCCATTAAAGGCCGTGAATTCCTGGAAAGCTATCACCCTGATTATATGCTTGAGCAGATGGCGGATTTATTGAATATCGTTGAGATTGAAAAACTCACGGAGGCTAGAAAAAAATGAGGCGCACGTCCCGCTATCCAGTTGAAGGGGCCAATTCACTATGGCATGTATTTAAGACCGTTCCATTCTGGAAAGTCGTCAAGAATTTTGTGGTGATACAGATAGCGCGTTACACGCCTTTTCTGGGCATGAAGAATTGGCTATACAGGACTTTTTTACATATGAAGGTCGGGAAGCATACTTCGTTTGCCTTGATGGTCATGCCGGATGTGATGTTTCCGGAAAAAATATCGGTCGGAATAAATACTGTCATTGGCTATAATACGACGATCCTTGCTCATGAATATTTGATTCATGAATATCGTTTAGGAGAAGTAGTCATTGGCGATGAAGTATTGATTGGCGCGAATTCGACCATTCTTCCAGGACTTTCAATTGGTAATGGGGCGATTGTCTCTGCGGGGACGCTTGTCCATAAGGATGTTCCGGAGGGAGCTTTCGTTGGGGGGAATCCAATGAAAATCATATATACCAAAGAGGAAATGCTTGAGAGAGAGCAGCAAACTTCCTTATGATAAAAGAAAGGACTTGCCCCAATATGCGGCAGGTCCTTTTTTAATGGCATTTTGGGTATAACGGAGTCAGTTCATTCTTTAGATGCTCTATCACTTCGTTGATTGATATATTTTCCTGGTTCACCGTCGCTTCATACGTTTCTTTTATAATTTGAAAAAACCTTTCCTGTGCCTGTTTTTCCATATTGAGCTTGTCCTCCTATCATCTAGTAAAGGTTTATGAAGAGGGAGCTGAACGACTTCAGCCCCGCATCTCATTTATCTATTCCGATTTCAATAAATCGGCAACCAATACGTACCGTTCCGGTGCACTACCAATATATGAAAAAGGGTAGCAGGTTGTAACTGTAAGTGTGGCTTTAGGCTTGGGAACGATCACGGTACGGTCATCCGCATCGACGATACGGACCTTCCTCACTTTATATGTAAACGAACCTGCTTCTGTCTTGGCAATCAGCAAGTCACCCTCGCCGACTTCACCTAGATCTCTGAAAATTGTATCTCGATGACCGGATAAAACGGAATTATCCTTTTCACCGGGAAGGACGGACCCCGCATAGTGACCGACGCCCTTTTCGAGTTCATCTTCGTCCGTTCCGTGATAAATTGGGAGTGTTGCCTCGATTTTTGGGATATAAAGTTCACCCATCAAATCACCGGTCTCCGGTCGTTCTTCATATAGTTCAAGCCCATCGGGACTATTTGCTTTCGTCTTCGGTTCGTGGAGCTTAGCCGTCGCTTCCGTCGTGTCAGATTCATTCCATTTATATAGGGCATAGCCCTTTAACAGCGTATAAGCGTTTGTCGTTGTAAAATAAAAACCTAAGGTTAAAAAGCATACAGCAGTAATAAGCAGCGATTTTTTCTTATGCCTGGATTGCCTTTTTTTGCTCATCTTAATTAGTGAGTCCCGCTTTTCTAATTAATCCGAAAGCGATACCCATCAACACTAAACCGCATAAAGCACCGAATAAATAATTACCTGCCGTTTTAGGAAGCACTCCGCCTTTTTCCGTTTTATGCTCAGGTTTTGCCGGTTTCTTCTTTTCTTTTTTTACCTCAGCCACTTTAGAAATGACCTCGGTGGACTGTTTTATGTCATTGCCGGTTTCTTTCACTAAATCGGAACCGATCATTTCACCAGTCAATGTAAAATCGAGCAGGAAATGGCCGTTTAAATCATAAATGGAAACTAGTAAACTAGCATTCGTCAATTCCTTAAGCTGGAATAATGCCTCAAGGGATAGGTTTGTCGTGACACCATCCTGAATTAAAGAGAATTTGAATTGAATTTGCAGCAAGCTTTGAAGATCATTATATATCGAAAGCAATTCTGCCACTTGTTCTGCAGATAATTCATCAATTGTTTCAAAATACTCGAGTTGATTCATCCTATCGGAGATCGCCATTAAACGAGATTCAAAAGAAGGGTCTTCGACGATAGGCAAAAGGTGGTTCATGAATCTGTCGAGCTCTTCGTCAGTAAGGCCGATCTCAGTAAAGAGACCATCCATTAAATCACTGATCTCTTCCTCGTCATATTCCATCTCTTCCTCATCATAATCCATTTCCAAATCGATGATATCCTCAATGTCGTAAATGAAATGGAAGGTATCGATGATGGAATCACCCTCTTCCAGTTCGCCGTATTCCATTAATAATTCAGTAAGTTCAGCTTCTGTCATTTCATATTGTTTAAGTAGATTCTGTAAGGTCTCAGGAGTGACGGCAGGTCCTAATGTTTCACGCAACTCTTCTGCCGATTTCAGTTCATTCAATGTTAAGTCATAATAGGATAAATACTCTTCCAATTCTTCTTGCGTCATTCTAACTTCAGAAAGGTATGCATTAAGCTCATCCTGGTTGATCTTAGTTGCCGCAAAACCCTTCGTTCCGCTTGAACCCAGTGAAAAAAGAACGATAAGTGCCACAAAAAACGAAAAATATTTCTCCATTCCCATATCCCCCTAAATTTATCTAATATTGCCAAACACCTATGTATTATAAAACAGCTAAACCAAAAGGTACACATTAATAACAATGAATGGCTAAAGATAGGAAGAAGTATCCAGGGAAAAGGACTTAAACCGATCATGAAGAATATCCAAGACCGACGTGGTATGGAAGGAATGGGATTAGGCATATTTTCCTTGACGTGAGGTGGGGGCAGGGGTAAACTATTAATAACTTCAACCTGCTACCATATTAGCGAACTAAAGTGATTTAATAGATTATTGCGATTATTTATAGGATTATGTCATTTTATTTGATACTATTTTTATATGTTATCCGAAATTTGGATTTAAGCGTGAAAACCTTGGAAAGATAAAGGATAAACAAAATAGGGAATGGGTGCATCGGTTTTTGCCTATAGGCGGACCGATTGGATATATAGATAGTAATCAATATTGCAAAAGGATGTGCAGTCGTGACAAAGCCATTTATGTTTGAAAAACCATTAGGCATGAGAGATACATTGCCGGTGCTGTATGAAACGAAAGTGTCGGCCAGAAATAAAATGAGTGATGAAATCAAGAAGTGGGGCTATCAATTTATTGAAACGCCAGCTTTGGAATATTATGAAACAATTGGCGAGGCTTCAGCAATATTGGATCAACAGTTGTTTAAACTTCTTGATTCCCAGGGGCATACGCTCGTACTCCGTCCCGAGATGACAGCGCCCATTGCACGGGTCGCAGCATCCAAACTGCTAAAACAGCAAATTCCACTTCGCCTGGCCTATTCCGCGAATGTATACCGGGCACAGCAGCGTGAAGGAGGCAAGCCGGCAGAATTCGAACAAATTGGCATTGAATGTATCGGAAATAAGTCAATAAGTGCCGATGCTGAAATGATTGCCTTGCTTGCGGATGCTCTAAAGGCTGCAGGGCTTCAGGAATTTAAAATTTCCATTGGACATATCGGATTTCTGCAAGAGTTTTTCTTGAGCATTCTAGGTACGGAGGAAAGGGCCTCTATATTAAGGAAGTTTTTGTATGAAAAAAATTATGTTGGTTATCGCGAGCATGTTAAATCACTTCCGCTTTCATCCATTGATAAACAACGGCTTATCGAATTTACCTCCTTACGTGGCGGTGAAGGAACCATGGAAAAGGCGCTAGGGTTGGTTGAAAATAATAAAGGGCAAGATTCTTTGGCTGAACTGAAGGAATTGTCTGCACAGCTAAAAGAATTTGACGTTGAACAATATGTGAGCTTCGACCTAACATTGGTCAGTCATATGAGTTATTACACGGGAACTTTATTTGAAGTGTATGCCGGACAAGTCGGCTCTCCAATCGGCAATGGCGGCCGGTATGATAATCTGCTTGAGAAGTTCGGCTGGAATGCTTCAGCCACAGGTTTTGCAATCCGGGTGGATCGTCTTGCAGAAGCTCTTGGGGAGCCGATTCAGCCTGTCGCACCAGAATGTATTTTATTCAGTCCTGAACGAAGATTGGAAGCGATCGGTTTTGCAAGGGAAAAACGCTCCGAAGGGAAATCGGTAACGATTCAAGATATTACAGTCGTCCAAAATGTTGATGCTTTTACACGGACATTTTCTGAAGTTCATTTATTCGTGGGGAACGGGGGGAATGGAAAAGATGAATAATAGCTTTTTAACGATTGCCATGCCGAAAGGGAGAATATTTGAAGAAGCGGCAGAGCTATTAAGAAGGGCCGGTTTTCGTCTCCCTCCCGAGTTTGATGATTCCCGGAAATTGATCCTTGAGGTGGAAGAAGAGAATCTGCGGTTCATTTTAGCTAAACCGATGGATGTCGTAACCTATGTGGAACACGGCGTCGCTGACATTGGAATTGCAGGGAAGGATGTCATGCTTGAGGAAGAACGTGATGTCTATGAGTTACTTGATTTGAAAATCAGTGCCTGCTACTTGGCTGTAGCTGGACTGCCTGGTACGAAAATAAGTGACATCGCCCCCAAAATAGCCAGTAAATACCCGAATGTTGCTTCCAGTTATTTTCGCGAGCAGGGGGAGCAAGTCGAGATTATAAAGTTGAATGGGTCTATTGAGTTAGCACCTTTAATTGGTTTAGCTGAACGAATCGTCGATATCGTTTCAACCGGGCGGACATTGAAGGAAAACGGTCTTGTGGAATATGCGAAAATCGCCAATGTGACTTCGAGGCTGGTAGCAAACCCTGTCAGCTATCGAATTAAAGAAGCAAGGATTACCGAAATCGTGGAACGGCTAGCAGAAATTATTGAATAGTAAAGAATCGCTAATGAGGTGAAGGTATGAAAATAGAACGGTTTGCTGAAGGGATTTCCCTGAAACGCTCGGTTGAAGCAGGTACTGCCGATCAAAGAAAAGCGGTTCAGGATATTATTTATGATGTCAGGAAACGCGGAAACGCGGCTTTACATACCTATACCGAACGTTTCGATGGTGTCAGTCCAGGAGAATTGCTTGTATCGGAGCAGGAAATGGAAGAAGCGACAGCGGCATTGACTGCTGAGCAGCTTGATATTATTCAAGAAGCTGCGAATAATATCCGAATGTTTCACGAGAAACAAATTCGAAATTCATGGTTTACGACTGATGATACAGGAACGATGCTAGGACAAAAATTGACACCTCTTGATGCTGTAGGTGTTTATGTACCTGGAGGCACAGCGGCCTATCCTTCGTCAGTATTGATGAATGCACTGCCTGCGAAGGCTGCGGGGGTGGAACGGATCGTTATGGTATCTCCTCCAGGGAAAGATGGGAAATTATCGCCAGCGGTTTTGGCAGCCGCCAAAATTGCCGGAGTTAAGGAAATCTATAAAGTTGGCGGGGCTCAGGCCATAGCTGCCCTCGCTTATGGGACGGAAACAATTAAGAAAGTGGATAAAATAGTGGGTCCGGGAAATATATATGTGGCGTTAGCGAAGCGCGAAGTATTCGGGGATGTCGCCATTGATATGATCGCAGGTCCAAGTGAAATAGCGGTCTTGGCGGACGAATCCGCCATCGCCGCAGAAGTTGCGGCTGACTTGCTATCACAGGCAGAGCACGATCCCCGTGCTTGCAGTGTTTTGGTGACGACGTCCACGTCTCTTGCAGAAGAAGTGGCCGCAGAAGTGACCAAGCAGGTAGCGTTACTACCGCGCCATGATATTGCTGCAGCAGCCATAAGGGACTATGGAAGAATTGTTGTATGCGGGAATATGGCAGAAGCTATTGATGCCATAAATGAACTTGCACCTGAACATTTGGAAATTGTGACCGATGATGCACTTGAAGTTATGGCTAAAATCCGGCATGCCGGGGCAATCTTCATTGGCCGCTTTAGTTCGGAGCCTGTAGGGGATTACTTTGCAGGTCCCAATCATGTGTTGCCTACTAATGGAACCGCCCGTTTTTCCAGCCCGCTGAATGTGGATGATTTCCAAAAGAAATCGAGTATCATCATGTATAGTGAAACGGCCTTCCGCAAAAATGCAGAAAAAATTGCTGCATTTGCCCGCATGGAAGGACTTGAGGCCCACGCCCGTGCCATCGAATCACGGGGTGTGAAAAAATCTGGGAAATAGTGCCTGAATCCTTACGAAATAAATAAAAAAACTGAAATAACGACTTTTGATATGCTTTTGACATCTTGGGAAAAGGGGTCTTACCCCGATAGGAGGACTTGTAATGGAACGTTTTGCTAGTGTGGAGCGAAAGACGAATGAAACGGAAATAAGTTTGAAGTTTGATGTGGATGGGGAAGGTAATTCCTCCATTAAGACCGGCGTTCCGTTTATGACGCATATGCTGGATTTGTTCACGAAACACGGGAAGTTTGATTTGACAGTAGATGCAAATGGGGATACAGACGTGGATGATCACCATACAACTGAAGATATTGGCATTTGCTTGGGGCAGACGTTATTGGAGGCCCTTGGAGACAAGCGCGGGATAAAGCGTTACGGAAATGCTTTCGTACCTATGGATGAAGCACTCGCCCAGGTTGTCATCGATTTAAGCAACCGTCCGCATCTGGAGTTCCGGGCTGAGTTTCCTTCGCAAAAGGTCGGTACTTTCGATACTGAACTGGTTCACGAGTTTCTTTGGAAATTCGCTCTTGAAGCCAGGATGAACCTTCATGTAGTCGTTCATTACGGTCACAACACACATCATATGATCGAAGCAATATTCAAAGCGCTTGGCCGTGCATTGGATGAAGCTACGACAATCGATCCACGTGTCAAAGGCATCCCTTCGACGAAAGGAATGTTGTAAATGATCGGGATCGTCGATTATGGCATGGGGAATTTATTTTCTGTAAGTAAAGGTCTTGAGCGCCTTGGTGCCGATTCATTCATTTCCGATGACCCAAAAGAACTTTCAAAGTCGAAAGGGATCATACTTCCCGGCGTTGGCTCTTTCAGGGATGCCATGAGTCTTTTGGAAAAACAAAAGCTGGATGAATTCCTGCGGGAATATGTAGCGGATGGGGGATACCTATTAGGCATCTGCCTTGGTATGCAGCTTCTCTTTGATGAAAGTGAAGAAAATGGACCGGCAAAAGGATTATCCCTCATCCCGGGAAAAGTCGTTCGTTTTAAGGGAGTGGATGCGAATGACAAGGTTTATAAAGTGCCGCACATGGGCTGGAATCGACTTGAATTCAAACACGCATCACCAGTGAATGAGGGGCTGGAAGAGGAACATGTTTATTTCGTCCATTCATACTACGTCGATACAGATGAATCATTCGTTACCGCTTCGGCGACGTATGATGTGGAAGTTCCGGCGATCGTCGGTAAAGGGAATGTGTTCGGCATGCAGTTCCATCCGGAAAAAAGCGGGAATATGGGCATGTCACTCTTGAGAAATTATCTGTCATTAGTAGAAGGGAAGGAAGAAGCATGAGCAACTTTACTATTTACCCGGCGATTGATATGCGCGGAGGCAAATGCGTCCGCTTAATCCAGGGAGATTACAATCAGGAAACCGTTTATGGTGATTCCCCCTTCGATATGGCTAAAAGCTTTGCAGACCAAGGAGCCGGTTGGATACATATGGTCGACCTTGACGGAGCTAAAGAGGGAGTAAGAATCAATGATTCATACGTAATTAAAGCGGCAAGTGAGTTAGGCGCCCGCATTCAAATCGGCGGCGGCATCCGAACGGAACGGGATATAGCCCATTATCTGGATAATGGAGTGGAACGTGTCATTCTAGGCAGCTCGGCCGTTTCAGACCCTGATTTCACTAAAGATATGATTAGGAAATATGGAAGCCATATCGCTATCGGGATCGATGCGAAGGATGGCAAGGTTGCCACTCATGGCTGGCTTCAAACGTCTGGAACCCTTGCGGTAGATCTTGGCAAACTACTGGCCGATGCTGGTGCCGAGACCTTTATCGTGACTGATATCGCGACGGATGGCATGCTTTCAGGGCCGAATGTGAAAGGTATATTGGCCATGGCGGAGGCAACTGGTAAAAACGTGATTGCTTCAGGAGGCATTAGTTCACTCGAAGACCTTATCACCCTCAAGGAGTTTGAAGCCCAAGGCATTGCAGGGGCTATCATCGGCAAGGCACTTTATACCAACCGCTTTACCGTAGAAGAAGCACTAGAAAAGGTGCGTGGTTAAATGCTCACTAAACGAATTATTCCATGTCTCGATGTAAAAGATGGGCGCGTAGTCAAGGGCATACAATTTGTTTCCCTTAGGGATGCTGGAGATCCGGTCGAACTTGCAGCCTTTTACGATCAAGAAGGTGCCGATGAGCTTGTCTTCCTGGATATTTCCGCATCACATGAAGGCAGGGAAACGATCGTCGACGTCGTTCAAGCGGTAGCGGGCAGCTTGGCAATCCCGTTCACCGTGGGCGGCGGCATTAATTCATTGGCGGATATGAAGAAGATCCTGCGGGCGGGTGCCGATAAAGTATCCCTAAATACAGCAGCCATCCTGCGTCCGGAGTTAATTAATGAAGGTGCTGATTATTTTGGTTCCCAATGTATCGTGGTTGCCATAGACGCCCGATATGATGAAGGGCTTGGGTCATGGCGCGTATATACCCACGGCGGCCGGAAACCGACTGAATGGGAAGTGACCGAGTGGGCGCAGGAAGCCGTATCCCGCGGTGCTGGGGAAATTTTATTGACAAGCATGGATTGTGACGGCGAGAAACAAGGGTTTAATATCGCTTTGACAAAAACGGTATCTGAAGCCGTTTCAGTTCCGGTCATCGCATCTGGCGGGGCAGGGAACGCTGAACATTTCCAGGAAGCCTTCCAAGAAGGTAAAGCCGACGCAGCATTAGCGGCATCGATTTTTCATTATAAAGAAACATCCGTTAAAGAAGTCAAAGCGTTTCTCAAACAACAAGGAGTGGTTGTACGATGAATCTTGAAACTATTAAATATGACGAAAAAGGTCTGGTACCGGCAATTATTCAAGATGCAGGAACAGGCGAAGTGCTGACACTTGCTTACATGAATCAAGAATCTCTGCAATTGTCGATTGAAAAAGGAGAAACGGTTTTCTTCAGCCGTTCGCGCAATGAATTATGGCATAAAGGAGCAACCAGCGGCAATATCCAGAAAATCACCGAAATGAAGTATGACTGCGATCAAGATGCATTGGTCGTGCGGGTCGTGCCTGCAGGACCTGCGTGCCATACTGGGGCAACAAGCTGTTTTAGCGAAACGATTTACCAAAACGGTGAAGCCGGACAAGGCGTGAAGGCGAATGTGACTTTCTTGACGGAATTAGAAAGATTGATTGAAAAAAGAAAATCGGAAATGCCTGAAGGTTCATATACGACCTACCTATTCGATAAGGGCGTTGATAAGATCCTGAAGAAAGTCGGTGAAGAAGCGGCAGAAGTGATCATTGCTGCTAAGAACCGTGATGCAGAGGAACTTTCGATGGAAAGTGCCGATCTCCTCTATCACTTATTCGTTCTTCTTCAAGAGCAGGAGCTGCCTTTCCAAGCGGTGCTTGATGTATTGAAGACTAGACATGCCGATAAGGACGAACCGAAAGAAACCGAATGAATGGTGATTGCCCTCCGTCAATAGGAGGGCTTTTGTGTGTGTTTACGATGGCGGGCAGTGATCCGGAATCAACATATGACAGGGAAAATGCTTCAATTTTTCTTGAAGAAAGCATGATGATTCCCGTTTTCCATTTTCTTGAATTGTTCGGCAAATTTTCTCCAATATGTTATAATACTATGGTTAATCAACTTGTAGATGGAGGATTACATGAGTAAAGACTCTAAATTTGGCCAACAGGCAAAAATTCTAACCTTTCACCCAACAGGTGAGTATTATTTCACCAAGGGTTTAAAAGCTTATCATAGACGGGAATTACCTAAATCAAAGAAATACCTGGAACGTGCGCTGGAACTTGAACCTGCTGAACCGATGATAGCTTGTCAATTGGCTATCACTTGTTCGGAAATCGGTGAATATAATTATTCAAACAACCTTTTGGAAAACATCTTGGATGTGATGGATCCTTATATGTCGGAATGTCATTACTTCCTGGCGAATAATTATGCCCACTTAGGCATGTTCAAGGAGGCTTATCGTCACGCCAGTGCTTATCTTGATAAAGAAGAAGACGGGGAGTTCAGCGATGACGCAGAGGATTTGCTTGAATTGATAACTTTTGAGTCGGATGAGTCAGAAGAAAATCCCTTTAAGCATGATGGGCTCATTACCAAACAGGAACAAGCCCGCGAGTACCTGGAATCAGGCAATTTCCCGAAGGCGATCGAAGTGCTGAAAGAAACGATTGCCGAGTACGAGGATTACTGGTCCGCTTATAATAACCTGGCACTTGCCTATTTCTATCTTGGTCAAGTGAATGAAGCTTTTGCAACACTTGATGAGGTACTGGAAAAAAGTCCGGGAAACCTGCATGCGCTTTGTAACCTTGTTGTATTTCATCATTATCAACAGGATGAGGCAAAGGTTGAAGAGCTCATACAGATGCTGGAGAAAATTAGGCCGATGCTATCCGAACACCGTTTCAAGCTTGGAGCGACCTTCGCTCTGATCGGAAATTATGCTTCTGCATATAATTGGCTTAAAGGACTTCAAAAGCAAGGGTTCGAAGGAGATGGAACCTTCTACTATTGGCTTACCATTTCCGCTTACCACTTAGGCCACGAACAGGCTGCCAAAAAGGCATGGAAAAAGGTCGTGGAAATGAATCCGGAAAAGGAAGGCATGGAGCCTTGGGGAGATATGAATGCAACTTCAGATGGTTTTGAACATCATTTTCCTTCTATTATAAAAAGGCTGGAAAGTGAATTCATCGAAGAAAGGCTTTTTGCCATTTTCCTTCTGAAACATTCGGTTCATAAACAGAAGCTATTGAAAAACCAGGTCCTCAACCTAAACCAGAACTTCACTGAATTGGAACGTGATTATGCCGAACTTGTTCAAGGTCCTGCTAAAGATCGCCAATTAGCACCGATTGATTTTGCCGATCGCACAGCTGAGTTATTATATCAGCATTTCCAACCGATACAATTAAATGAAGCCGGGCTCTATTTAATGTGGTTTTCCGTTTTCATCGAAGCGGTGAAATCCGAGCAGAAGCTAAATAATCCTGCAGGATGGGCATCTGCGGTGGAGTACGTGTGGATTCAGCTTAAAAGTGAGAAGGCGAGCAAACAGGCAATCGCAGACAAACATTTCATTTCGGTGTCCACCTTATCTAAGTACGTGAAGCTGGTTCAAAACTTACTCGGATGAGCAGATATTTGGACGAAAAATTATTTGTTATATAGGATAATAGGTAGGGAACACTAACCGTAGTGAAGGTTCCATTTGTAATGGAATATGGAGGAGTGAAAACATGTCTGAAAAAATTTATGACGTTGTTATTATTGGAGCTGGTCCTGCAGGGATGACGGCGGCTGTCTATACATCACGTGCGAACCTTTCAACATTGATGTTAGAACGCGGGGTACCGGGCGGGCAAATGGCCAATACGGAGGAAGTTGAAAATTATCCTGGATTCGACACTATACTCGGACCTGAACTTTCAACGAAAATGTTTGACCATGCAAAGAAATTCGGTGCGGAGTATGCCTATGGGGATGTTAAGGAAATCATCGACGGTGAAGAGTATAAAACGATCAAAGCCGGTTCAAAGGAATTCAAAGCACGTTCAATCATCATTTCATCTGGTGCCGAATACAAGAAAATCGGCGTTCCTGGCGAAAAAGAATTGGGCGGCCGCGGTGTATCGTATTGTGCAGTTTGTGATGGAGCATTCTTCAAGCAAAAGGAACTGTTCGTTATCGGCGGCGGAGACTCTGCTGTTGAAGAGGGTGTGTACTTAACCCGCTTTGCTTCGAAAGTGACGATCGTCCACAGACGTGACGAACTTCGTGCTCAAAAGATTCTTCAAGATCGTGCATTTGCCAATGAGAAAATTAACTTCATCTGGAATCACACTTTGAAGGAAATCAATGAAAAAGGCGGCAAGGTCGGCGGTGTCACACTAGTTTCCACTGAAAACGGAGAAGAGACAGTGATGGACGCAGACGGTGTATTCATTTATATCGGAATGCTTCCGCTAACGAAACCATTTGAAAACTTGGGCATCTTGAACTCAACAGGCTATATTGAAACGAATGATCGGATGGAAACACGCGTACCTGGTATTTTCGCTGCAGGTGATGTTCGTGAAAAAACATTGCGCCAAATCGTTACAGCTACAGGCGATGGAAGCATTGCCGCCCAATCCGCTCAGCATTTTGTTGAGGAACTTCAAGAAAAATTGCAGCCAAAGGCTTGATTTCACAAGAATATGCAATCGTAATTCCGTTTTAACGATGTTGTAACATGCGTGAAATAATGATTCGGTATAGTAGGGGGTAGAAGTTGACCCCCTTTAATTATAAACGTTTAAGGACACAGAATAAGTTTCTGTGTCTTTTTTTTGTTTTCCTGCTTTGAGACTATATCTTTAGTTCCAATTTTTAGGATGTCTCCGGCGTTTTTTAATGTGAAACAAGTCGTTCCTTTGCATTTAGGAAGCGAAAGTGGAGAAGAATAGGAGGTAAGCAGGATAAAGGCTTACCTATGTGATTCCTTGCGATTGAAGATTCCCCCAATGCAGGAAGTTTACTTTATTGTTAGCTTATTTTAAAAATAGTATAATGATAAGATATACTAAACATATATATATCTTTCATAAGAAGATGAAAAATACAACTTGTTTGAACTATTAGCATTTGTAGATCGCCAAATGGATATCTAGCGGCGGTTTAAGGATATAAACTGAATCTCTTCAACACGGGGGGGGAAGGTTTCTATTAGTCGAGCAGAGCCAATCGAGGTGAAGAACGTGCAACGTGTCACAAACTGTGTATTGATCAGAGATAATCAAATCCTCTTATTGAAAAAGCCTAGACGCGGATGGTGGGTAGCTCCAGGCGGCAAGATGGAACCTGGGGAATCTGTTCGCGATGCTTGCATTAGGGAATATCGCGAAGAAACGGGCGTTTATTTAAAAAACCCTTCCATCAAAGGTATTTTCACCTTCATCATGAAGGACGGAGATAAAGTTTTATCAGAATGGATGATGTTCACTTTCTTTGCAACGGATTCCGATGGTATAAATGTGGATGTTTGTGAAGAAGGGGAACTTAGCTGGCATCCGGTTGAAGATGTTAAAAAGCTTATGATGGCTGAAGGTGATTTTCACATCCTGGATTATATGGTTCATGGCAGTGGGATCATCTATGGAACCTTTACCTACACGCCTGAGTTCAAGCTGCTTTCTTACCGGTTGGATCCAGGTTAATTTTTAGAGATAAAAAAGATTGCTATACATGGGGGCGGAGAAACTATGAGTACAGGGCAGATGAGTGAAACGCAATTGGTCATCATTACCGGAATGTCCGGAGCAGGTAAGACAGTGGCGGTTCAAAGTTTTGAAGACCTCGGCTTTTTTTGCGTCGATAATTTGCCGCCCACGCTGTTGCCAAAGTTTTTGGAGTTAATGAAGGACTCCGGGAATAAGATGAATAAAGTGGCTCTTGTCATGGATTTAAGGGGAAGGGAATTTTTTGATTCCTTGTTTCTTGCACTGGATAATTTATCGGATGCAGCTGCAGTATCACCAAGAATCCTTTTTCTTGAAGCTGATGATGATTCCTTGGTACGCAGATATAAGGAAACGAGAAGGACCCATCCCCTTGCTCCATTAGGCCGGCCATTGGAAGGCATTAAAATGGAACGGGAACTTTTGGACGAATTGAAGGGAAGGGCCCAGTTGATCTTTAATACTTCCCAACTGAAACCGCGCGAATTGAGGGAGAAAATCGCTTCGGAGTTTTCTGCTGATAAAAGTGTCGGTTTTACAGTCAATGTCATGTCGTTCGGGTTCAAGCATGGTCTGCCGATAGATGCCGACCTTGTGTTTGATGTACGGTTCCTGCCAAATCCATATTATATTGACCATATGAGGCCAAGGACTGGCTTGGAACAGGAAGTGTCTAGTTACGTTTTAAAATGGAGTGAAACGCAAAAATTCTTGGAAAAAGTGACCGATCTGCTCGCTTTCATGCTTCCGTATTATAAACGTGAAGGGAAAGCACAGCTTGTTGTTGCGATTGGGTGTACAGGCGGCCAGCATCGTTCTGTAGCATTGACGGAGTATATTTCAAACCACTTCAAAAAGGATTACAGGGTTCAAGTATCACATCGCGATATCGAAAAAAGTAAGGGGAAAGCAGATGTTAGATAAAAAGAAACAGCCTAAGGTTGTGATCATCGGTGGAGGAACCGGCCTTCCTGTTTTGTTGAGAGGGTTAAAGAAGCATCCGGTGGATATAACGGCAATCGTAACGGTAGCTGATGATGGTGGAAGTTCAGGCCGCCTTCGCGAAGATATGGATATTCCCGCTCCGGGTGATATTCGTAACGTGCTGGCTGCGTTATCGGATGTAGAGCCCCTTGTTGAACAAATGTTTCAGCATCGCTTTCAAAGTAAAAATGAGTTGTCCGGGCATTCGCTGGGGAATTTGATACTTGCGGCAATGACTTCGCTGACCGGGGATTTCGTCCATGCGATCCAGGAAATGAGTAAATTCCTTAATGTCCGCGGTAAAGTGCTTCCAGCTGCGAATCAAAGTGTGGTTCTCCATGCAGAGATGGATGACGGCACGATTGTTACAGGAGAGTCCAAGATTCCCTTCTCAGGAAAGAAAATAAAAAAAGTGTTCCTGTCTCCTCATCATATAAAGCCGCTTAGTGAAACTCTCCAGGAAATCAAGCAGGCAGATCTTATAGTCATAGGTCCAGGAAGCCTATATACTAGCATTCTGCCTAACTTACTTGTCCCTGGTTTAGGAGAAGAGGTTGCCCGTTCCAAGGCGAAGAAGGTGTACATTTGCAATTTGATGACACAAGCCGGCGAGACTCTGGATTATAGCGCGAGTGATCATATAAAAGCGATATATGACCATATGGGAAATGCATATATTGACAGGATACTTGTTAATAATGAGGAAATACCAACCGAGATTCAGCAGCGCTATCAAGCTGAATATGCAAAACCGGTCATGTATGATGTGGAAGGCTTAAAAATGATGGGTCTTGAAATCATACAAGAACGCATTTTCAGCTATGAAGGGAATGTAATTCGCCATGATACGAAAAAAGTGGCGGATTTGCTTTATAATATGCTTGTAAATGAAACAAAAAGCCACATAGAACCGTAGATATAAGCGGGGACGGCTTTTTGATTGATAAAAATAGATTACCTGCGTTCGATTGGGGGTGAAATGGATGTCTTTTGCTTCAGAAACAAAAAAAGAGCTTACAACATTAGAGGGAAAGGATTGCTGCGGTAAAGCGGAATTGTGTGCGCTTATCCGGATGAACGGATCCCTTTCATTTTCTAATCGGAAGCTTGTTGTGGATATTCAAACTGAGAATGCTGCGATTGCCAGAAGGATTTATACGCTGCTTAAAAAAAGTTATGAGGTCCAGGTCGAGCTGTTGGTCCGTAAGAAGATGAAGCTTAAAAAGAACAATGTATATATTGTCAGGATGTCATCCGGAGGGCAGCGGGTTTTAACCGATTTGGAAATTTTAGGCGATGGCTTTGAAATTCTCCATGATATATCCGATACTATTGTTGGGAAGAAATGCTGTAAGCGTTCTTATCTAAGAGGTGCATTTCTTGCAGGGGGTTCGGTAAACAATCCGGAAACGTCTTCCTATCACCTTGAGATTTTCTCACTTTATAAAGAGCACAATGATGCACTTTGTGAGCTAATGAATAAGTTTGGCTTGAAGGCCAAGACACTTGAACGCAAGAAGGGGTACATCATTTATTTGAAAGAAGCCGAAAAGATTGCCGAGTTTTTAAGTATAGTTGGCGCCCATTCAGCTTTATTAAGGTTCGAGGATGTACGGATTGTCCGTGATATGCGTAATTCAGTGAATCGGCTTGTGAATTGTGAAACAGCCAATTTGAACAAAACGATCGGGGCATCATTGCGACAGGTTGAAAATATCCATTATATCGAGGATACGGTAGGACTTAGCATTTTACCGGATAAGCTTCGGGAAATTGCGGAGCTTAGGATAGCGTTTCAGGATATAACCTTAAAGGAACTTGGGGAAATGGTATCCGGGGGAACCATCAGTAAGTCCGGGATTAATCACCGATTGCGAAAGATTGATGAAATAGCTGACAGGCTCCGTGGGGGAGAGGCTATTGCTGCGAAAAAATAAAGCTAACAGGGGAGATCAAGATGGTGGAGAAACAAGTTGAGGTAAAATTGAAAACGGGTTTGCAAGCTCGGCCGGCGGCTCTTTTTGTACAAGAAGCTAACCGCTTTCATTCAGATGTTTTTCTTGAAAAAGAAGGAAAGAAAGTGAATGCAAAAAGTATAATGGGATTAATGAGCCTTGCCATCAGTTCTGGTGTGTCCGTGAAGTTAATCATCGAAGGACGCGATGAAAAAGAAGCATTAGAAGCATTGGAAGAGTTCGTTCAGCAAGAGGGTTAAAAAAGGGGATGCCTAAATGTGCATCCTTTTCTTTTATCATGGAAAAAAAGGCTCCGGAAGTCGCTTATGGCGATGTCCGGAGCCTTTCTTTTGTTGCAGGATTACTTAGAGTTTTTATCATCAAGAACGCTGCGCGTGATGACTTTGTCAATCAAGCCATATTCAAGAGCTCTTTCGGAAGTCATGAAGTTATCACGTTCCGTATCTCTTTGAAGGACTTCGATAGGTTGTCCCGTACGTTCTGCCAAGATTTGGTTCAGTTTATCTTTCAAGTGAAGGATACGGCGGGCAGCAATTTCAATTTCCGTTGCTTGACCTTGAGCTCCTCCAAGTGGTTGGTGAATCATGACTTCACTGTTTGGCAATGCATAACGTTTGCCTTTTTCGCCAGCGGCCAATAGGAAAGCACCCATGGAAGCGGCCATACCGATGCATACTGTCGAAACATTAGGTTTGATATATTGCATAGTATCGTAAATGGCCATACCGGAAGTGATGCTTCCGCCAGGGCTGTTGATGTATAGAGTGATATCCTTTTCAGGATTTTCCGCTTCTAAAAATAGTAATTGAGCAACAATGGAGTTGGAAACATTATCGTCAATTGCACTTCCTAGCATAATGATCCGGTCTTTTAATAAACGGGAGTAAATATCGTAGGCACGCTCCCCACGACTTGTTTGTTCGATAACTGTAGGAATTAAATTCATGTTCATTTCCTCCTTCGATTAAGAGAATCATTTAAATTCTTTATGTATGTATGATACACTTTTTGGTCAATTTAGGTCAAACAAAACAAACCCTATTATGGATAATTTGTTCGACAATTTTCTGGCTAAGGCTCCTTCCTGATAGAATGTTTTATATATTATGCCGCACAGGGATGAATTTCCACATTACCCATAATACCCAAATGATAAAGTTTTAAACCTGATAACCCTTGCAAAGGAGGGAATTCTATCATATAATGAAGTCTGTTGAAAAAATATTTTCTATTACGCCCTCGTAGTGCAACGGATAGAACGCAAGCCTCCGAAGCTTGAAATGCAGGTTCGATTCCTGCCGAGGGCATTACCAATCTTCTGCTTAATAAAGTGGGGGATTTTTTATTGGTCATTTTTAGGAGAGTTAAAATTTTTGCCGAATTTTCTCGTTTTCCGTAATATTCCATCGAATCCTGTAATGTCGGTCCTGTCTTGAAAATATTCGCCCACACTATTGAAAAATGGTGATTTTTCAATAAAAGTAGTTGTTAAATTTGCGTTTCTAACATATAGTATTTAAAACAAATAAACTATTCAGAAAAAAATCGTAAGCGTTTTCATGGGTTTTTGTGTAGAATTTTCTCCTGATAATGTAAAATGGAGTGGGGGAGGGATGAATCGATGAGTATGAATATGAAAGCAGGACTTTTTCAACAGCAAACATTAAAGATGGCAATGACCCAGGAGCTCATGCAAGCTATTACATTGCTGCAATACTCCTCGCAGGAGCTATCGGCTTTTTTAGAAAATAAAATGGTGGAGAACCCATTACTGTCAATAGATCAGCCAACATCTTCTTTATTTCAGCCAACTTTTGACCGCAAAAAAGGTAAACGGACTCTTAAAAATACGTATGATGCCAACTATTGGATTGAACAGATCAGTGAAGATACCGTATCGCTGGAACAACATATCATGTCCCAAGTGAATCACCAGCAGTTTTCCGGTGAGCAGCAAAAGGCAATGCTTCTATTAATTCATAACCTTGATGAAAACGGTTACTTAAGGACTCAGCTGGATGATATATGCATCCCAGGCATATCTCCGGCCGTTTTGGAAGAGTGTCTCTCGATTTTACAGGAACTCGAACCGCATGGCATCGGAGCGAGGAATCTTCAAGAGTGCCTTTTGCTTCAAGTGAAAGCAGAAGGGGAGAGTCTGCTGGCAGAATCGATCATAGAAAACCATTTCCTCGATTTTGCTGAAAAGCGCTGGAAAGACCTAAGTAAGAAAATCGGTGTTACACTGAAGGAGATTCAAGAGGTCTTTGATTATGTCCAGACGTTGAACCCGCGTCCGGCATCACTCTTTTTTCAGGAAAAACCTTCTTATATAGTGCCGGATGTGGTCGTGGAAGTTCGGGATGGCATGCTGCTTGTCGGGAATTATGATGGTAACACACCCAACCTTAATGTGGATAAAGGGTATTTAAACCGAATGAAGAGCCATAAGGATCAGGGAGTTCAGCGGTTTATCCAGGATAAGTGGCAGGAATACCAATGGATCTCCAGGGGTATCCAACAGAGAAAAGAAACGATATTGAAGGTTATTCAGTGCATCGTCGAAAAACAGCCGGCGTGCTTTCATCATGGCCTGAACTATTTGAAGCCGATGACGATGAAAGAAATCGCGGACGAACTTGGCATACATGAGTCCACAGTAAGCCGGGCGGTTAAGGGGAAGTACGTACAGACACCATTTGGCACGATAGAGATGCGGATATTTTTCACTACTTCTTTACAGTCGGTCGGCCTTGATGAGGATATGTCGGGCATGCAAGCGAAAAAGAGCCTCCAGGCAGCCATCAATGGGGAAAATAAACAAAAGCCGCTTTCGGATCAAGACTTGGCAGAACGGCTGAAGGAAGAGCATGGAATTATCCTGGCACGCCGAACCGTTGCCAAGTACCGGGAACAATTAGGGATCCCTTCTTCATCTAAACGAAAAAGATATGATTGAAAAGGATGAGTGGTTTTGGAAACGAACGCGTTTGTTTTATATAGTAGGGATAAATGCCCGTTATGTGATAAAGCCAAGCAGGTACTCGAAGAAGTGAAAGTGGAGTCAGGCATAGGCTATAAGGAAATCGATATCCATACCGATGATGATTTGCTTGAGAGATTCGGGCTGATGATTCCTGTCGTTGAATGGAAAGATGAAATCGTTCAGTTCGGAAACGTTGATAAATCAGCTCTAAATAGGCTTTTGGAAAAATAATTTTTCAAATCATTTGAAGAAACATTCCGTTCCTGCTAGAATAAAATATGTAGCAGGAATATTTTTTTGTTTTAAGTGGGACAGAAAATGACTACGCGGGACGTTAAATGTCCAACTTAACTTTTTAGGAGTTTTAAATATGCGTACATTACTCGAGGTACAAAGAAAATTATTGCCCGATTTCCTTTTGGTTATGCAAAAAAGATATGATATCCTGCGTTATATCAAAATGATGCAGCCGGTTGGAAGGCGCAGTCTGTCCGTGAGCCTTAATTTGACAGAGCGGACGCTTAGAGGCGAGGTTGATTTTCTGAAAAGTCAGAACCTGGTTAACATCTTCAGCTCTGGCATGACACTGACTGATGAAGGGATTGAAATCCTGGATAAGTTAGAAGGAATAATGCGTGAAGTAATGGGTATAGACATAATGGAAAAGCAATTGCAGGATTTGTTACAAGTGGATGAAGTCATTATTGTCTCAGGAAATTGTGATGAAACCCCATGGGTGAAAAAAGAATTGGGTAAAGCTTGTGCAAACCGTATGAAACGAGAATGGAACTCAAAGAATATCATTGCGGTTACTGGCGGATCGACAATGGCCGAAGTGGCTAATTCGTTGTCACCTGATGAAGCATCCAGGAAATTGACATTTGTCCCAGCCCGCGGGGGAATTGGTGAAGCGGTGCAGAATCAGGCCAATACGATTGTCGAAAAAATGGCACAGAAGGCACAAGCCTCCTACAGAGTGTTATATGTACCCGATCAATTAAGCGGTGAGGTTTATGCATCATTTCAGAAGGAACCTGCAATTAAAGAAGTGATTTCCCAAATCAAGTCTGCCGATATGATCATTCATGGAATCGGTGATGCCATGGCGATGGCAGAGAGAAGAAATTCTTCTCCAGAAATGTTAAAGAAGCTGTTAGATGGAAATGCTGTAGGAGAGGCATTCGGTTATTATTACGATGAAAACGGCAAAGTTGTTCATAAAGTTTTGACAGTCGGCATCCAGTTAGATGATCTTAGCCCTGAAAAGCGAGTGATAACTGTGGCAGGTGGCAAAACTAAAGCAAAGGCTATCCGTTCCTACATGAAAGGCGCACCTTCATCGACCGTTTTGATCACGGATGAAGCTGCGGCACAAGAGTTAATTCAGGGGAATTACACCCCTTAATATATTTGCGAACTTAAAAGGAGGAATTTTTCATGGCAGTAAAAGTTGGTATTAATGGTTTTGGACGTATTGGACGTAATGTATTTCGTGCAGCATTGAGTAATCCTGGGGTAGAGATTGTTGCTATTAACGACTTAACGGATGCTAATATGTTAGCGCACCTTCTTCAATACGATACAATTCATGGATCTCTTAATGAAAAAGTAGCAGTTGATGGGGATTACCTTGTTGTTGATGGTCACAAAGTAAAAGTATTGGCTGAACGTGATCCTGCACAATTAGCATGGGGTGAACTGGGAGTAGAAGTAGTTGTGGAATCTACTGGACGTTTCACAAAACGTGCGGATGCAGCTAAGCATTTAGAAGCTGGCGCGAAAAAAGTAATCATCTCTGCTCCTGCATCTGATGAAGATATCACGATCGTCATGGGTGTAAACGAAGACAAATATGATGCAGCAAACCACCATGTAATCTCTAATGCTTCTTGTACAACGAACTGCTTAGCTCCATTTGCTAAAGTGCTTCATGAACAATTCGGAATCAAACGCGGTATGATGACTACTGTTCACTCTTATACAAATGATCAGCAAATCCTTGATTTGCCTCATAAAGATTACCGTCGTGCACGTGCAGCTGCCGAGAATATCATTCCTACAACAACTGGGGCAGCAAAAGCTGTTGCACTTGTCCTTCCTGAACTTAAAGGGAAATTGAATGGTATGGCAATGCGTGTACCTACTCCAAACGTGTCTGTTGTCGACCTTGTTGCTGAACTTGAAAAAGACACAACAGTTGAAGAAGTTAATGCAGCATTCAAAAAGGCTTCTGAAGGTGAATTAAAAGGAATCCTTGAGTACAGCGAACTTCCGCTAGTATCAACTGACTATAACGGTAACCCCTCATCATCTACAATCGATGCCCTTTCCACAATGGTAATGGAAGGAAACATGGTTAAAGTATTATCTTGGTATGATAATGAAACAGGATATTCAAGCCGTGTTGTTGATTTGATTGACTATTTGGCTAAAAAAGGATTGTAATTAGAATAATAAAAAAACCTCACCAAGGTGAGGTTTTTTTTATCACAGCTCTAAAAAAACTTGGCAGAAGATGATATTATTAGTAAGTCATTAATCAGTCAAGCGTTTACATTTCTTGTTTTTGGATAATTTCCTGGAAACCGACTATAATGAAAAAGAGAAAAGGGGAGTTGGGAAATTTACCCTCTCCCTTTTTGGCTAAAAGAATCAAAAATATGATAACAATATCTAAGGAGGTTCTTGGATTATGAATAAAAAGTCAATTAAAGATATTGAATTAAAGGGGAAACGCGTATTTTGCCGTGTTGATTTCAACGTGCCGATGCAGGACGGAAAGATCTCGGATGATACGAGAATCAAGGCTGCACTGCCGACGATTTCCTATTTGACAGAACAAGGCGCAAAAGTCATCTTAGCCAGCCATCTTGGCCGTCCTAAAGGACAAGTCGTAGAAGAATTGCGTTTAGCACCTGTTGCGGAAAGACTAAGCGAACTTAGCGGCAAAGATGTGCAAAAGGCAGAAGAAGCATACGGCGAGACCGTTCAATCAATCATTGAAAACATGCAAAATGGCGAGATCCTGTTGTTGGAAAACGTTCGTTTCTATCCAGGAGAAGAGAAGAACGATCAAGAATTGGCGAAGTCATTTGCGGCACTGGCTGATGTTTATGTTAACGATGCATTCGGAGCTGCGCACCGTGCACATGCTTCAACTGAAGGAATAGCTCACCATCTCCCGGCCGTTGCTGGATTGCTGATGGAAAAAGAGCTTTCTGTACTTGGAAAAGCCCTATCCAACCCAGAACGTCCTTTTACAGCTATAATTGGCGGAGCAAAAGTAAAGGATAAGATAGGCGTTATCGAAAACCTTTTGGAAAAAGTCGATCACTTGATCATTGGTGGTGGATTGGGTTACACATTCATTAAAGCGCAAGGTCATGAAATCGGTAATTCTTTATTGGAAGAAGACAAAATAGAATTGGCCAAATCTTTCATCGAAAGTGCAAAAGAAAAAGGCGTAAAACTTCACTTGCCTATCGATGCAGTCGTAACTTCTGAATTTTCACCTGATGCAGAGACGGATAATGTCGATATCGATGCTATTCCAAATGATAAAATGGCTCTTGATATCGGACCAAAAACAAGTGAATTATTTGCGGATGTAATCAAAGGTTCCAAGCTTGTCATTTGGAATGGACCAATGGGTGTATTCGAGTTCGATAAATTTGCGAATGGAACGAGAACCGTTGCTCAAGCCTTGGCGGAAGCAAAGGATACGTATAGCATTGTTGGCGGAGGGGATTCGGCCGCAGCTGCAGAAAAGTTTGGACTGGCAGAAAAGATGTCCCATATTTCAACTGGCGGCGGTGCATCTCTTGAGTTCATGGAAGGCAAAGAGTTGCCTGGCGTTGTAGCCTTGAACGATAAATAAGATTGAACCGTTACATATTTCAACATTAGAAGGGATGAGAAACCAAATGCGTAAACCGATTATTGCAGGAAACTGGAAAATGAATAAAACACTATCTGAAGCGACTGCCTTTTTAGAAGAAGTGAGCAATTTGATTCCGAAGCAAGATGTAATCGATACGGTTGTATGTGCTCCAGCTTTATTTTTGGATCAGCTCGTTCAAGCAGCAAAAGGAACCGATGTGAAAATCGGGGCACAGAACATGCACTTTGAAGAAAGCGGTGCTTTCACAGGAGAAATCAGCCCAATCGCCTTGGCTGATTTTGGGGTATCCTACGTCATACTTGGTCATTCTGAGCGCAGGGAAATGTTCAACGAAACGGATGAAGCCGTTAATAAAAAAGCTCATGCCGCTTTTGCCCACCAGTTGACCCCGATCGTTTGCTGCGGTGAAACACTTGAGCAAAGGGAAGCTGGCGAAACGAATGATTTCGTAGGCAGCCAGATTGAGAAAGGCCTAGCAGGATTATCTGACGATCAATTGAAACAAGCCGTTATTGCTTATGAGCCGATTTGGGCGATTGGAACAGGAAAATCGTCATCTACTCAAGATGCTAACGAAGTTTGTGCGCATATCCGCTCAGTCGTTGCCGACAAATTTTCAAATGAAGCAGCTGCAGCCATCCGCATTCAGTACGGTGGCAGTGTAAAACCTGAAAATATTAAAGAGTACATGGCACAACCTGATATAGACGGTGCATTGGTTGGCGGTGCTAGCTTGAAATCCGGTTCATTTTTACAATTGCTGGAGGCTGGTCACTATGAGTAAGTCGCCTGTGGCACTTATCATCTTAGACGGTTTTGGCTGCCGTAACGAAGAAAAGGGTAATGCTGTTTTTCATGCGAAAAAACCGAACTTTGACCGATATTGGGAACAGTATCCGCACTCCCATTTAACTGCAAGCGGGGAAGCGGTCGGCTTGCCTGCCGGTCAAATGGGGAACTCGGAAGTGGGCCATTTGAATATCGGGGCAGGACGGATCGTTTATCAAAGCCTGACCCGTGTGAACCTGGCAATACGTGAAGGTGAGTTTGCACAAAACCCAACTTTGGTCGATGCCATGAGCCATACCAAGAAAAAAGGCACGGACCTTCATCTTTTCGGTCTTCTTTCAGATGGCGGCGTGCATAGTCATATCGATCATATGTATGCCCTTTTGAAATTGGCCGCTAAAGAAGGCGTTAAAAATGTATATGTACATGCATTTTTAGATGGCCGTGATGTCGGACCGAAAACGGCACAGGGTTATATTAAGGAAGCGGAAGCGAAAATGAAGGAAATCGGTGTTGGTCAGTTTGCGACCATTTCCGGAAGATATTATTCAATGGACCGTGATAAGCGCTGGGAACGTGTGGAGAAATCCTACCGTTCGATGGTGTATGGTGATGGCCCTGCTTACTCTTCTGCGATGGAATGTGTCGAGGATTCGTATGAACATGGAATTTTCGACGAGTTCGTGATACCTTCAGTCATAACGGCGGAAGACGGTAAACCGGTGGCAACGATTAAAGATGATGATGCCGTAATCTTTTATAACTTCCGTCCAGACCGGGCGATCCAGATTTCCAATACGTTCACGAATGAGGATTTCCGCTCATTTGACCGCGGTCCTGGACATCCGAAGCATCTCCATTTTGTCTGCTTGACACATTTTTCAGAAACAGTTGACGGATATGTTGCATTTAATCCGACAAATCTTGATAATACATTAGGGGAAGTACTTTCCCAAAACCAGCTTACCCAGCTTCGTATCGCCGAAACTGAAAAATATCCGCATGTGACGTTTTTCATGAGCGGCGGACGTGAAGAGAAGTTTCCTGGTGAAGAGAGGATTTTAATTAATTCTCCGAAAGTCGCTACATATGATTTACAACCGGAAATGAGTGCTTATGAAGTGACGGATGCATTGGTGGAACAAATTGAGGCTGACCGTTTTGATGCCATTCTCTTGAATTTTGCCAACCCGGATATGGTCGGTCATTCAGGGATGCTTGAGCCTACCATTAAAGCGATTGAAACAGTGGATGAATGCCTAGGCAGGATTGTCGATTTAATCGTCTCAAAAGGCGGTACAGCGATCATCACCGCTGACCATGGGAATGCTGATGAAGTGGTAACGCTAGAAGGCAACCCGATGACAGCCCATACTACGAATCCCGTTCCTGTCATTATCACTAAAAATCAGGTAACATTAAGAACAGGTGGTATCTTAGGCGATTTAGCTCCAACGATGCTTGATTTGCTTGGAGTCGAAAAACCTGTTGAAATGACAGGGGAATCCCTATTATCTAAATAAAATTGTGAATAGGAAAAGGAGAGATTTATAATGCCGTACATCGAACATGTATATGCACGCGAAGTGCTAGATTCACGTGGTAACCCAACAATAGAAGTAGAAATCCAAACAGAGTCCGGATACTTCGGACGTGCAATCGTACCATCAGGTGCTTCAACAGGAGAACACGAAGCGGTTGAGCTTCGTGACGGGGATAAATCTCGCTACCTGGGTAAAGGGGTACAAAAAGCAGTCGATAATGTAAATGATATCATTGCTGAAGCTGTCATCGGTTTGGATGTAACGAACCAAGCAGGCCTTGACCTTACTATGATTGAATTGGATGGCACAGAAAACAAAGGAAACTTGGGAGCAAATGCAATCCTTGGCGTATCAATGGCTGCTGCCCATGCCGCTGCGGAATTTTCTGGTTTACCATTGTATCGTTACCTTGGTGGGTTCAATGCGAAACAACTTCCGACTCCAATGATGAACATCATTAACGGCGGATCACATGCCGATAACAATGTTGACTTCCAGGAATTCATGATCCTTCCTGTAGGAGCTCCTAGCTTCAAAGAAGCAGTTCGTATGGGTGCAGAAGTATTCCATGCCTTGAAATCTGTCCTTTCAGCCAAAGGCTTGAATACGGCAGTCGGCGATGAAGGCGGCTTTGCGCCAAACCTTGGTTCAAACCGTGAAGCGCTTCAAGTCATCATCGAGGCAATTGAAAAAGCTGGCTACAAAGCAGGCGAAGATATCTACCTTGGCATGGACGTGGCTTCATCTGAATTCTATAACAAAGAAACAGGCAAATATGATCTTGCAGGCGAAGGCCGCAATGGTGTTACATCCGAAGAAATGGTTGCTTTCTATGAAGAGCTAGTGAATGAATTCCCTATTATCTCCATCGAAGACGGCCTGGATGAAAATGACTGGGATGGCCACAAGCTTCTAACTGAACGCATCGGTTCTAAAGTTCAGCTTGTTGGTGACGATCTTTTCGTAACGAACACGAAAAAATTGGCTGAAGGCATCGAAAAAGGCATCGGTAACTCCATCCTGATCAAAGTGAACCAAATTGGTACACTGACCGAAACGTTTGATGCAATCGAAATGGCTAAACGCGCAGGCTACACTGCAGTCGTTTCCCACCGTTCAGGTGAAACGGAAGATGCAACGATCGCTGATATCGCCGTTGCAACAAACGCAGGACAAATCAAAACCGGTTCCATGTCCCGTACGGACCGTATCGCTAAATACAACCAACTTCTTCGCATCGAAGACCAACTTGGTGACTTGGCTGTATATGGCGGCTTGAAATCTTTCTATAACTTGAAAAAGTAATCTTTGCTAGAAGATGGATTACAGAAATTTTCCCTCCTATTCAATGTGGCCATCCACATTGAATAGGAGGTTTTTTATGTCCATAAATCAGTGACTGTTTCCAGCTTGAAAGGATTTAATCAAACGTTTGATTAATATAAAAAAAGGTGCCGCATCCGGGCACCTTTTTTTATTTACTCGATACAGCTTCCACTGGTACGGCATTATAGTATTCTTCTAATGTAATCTTCGCTTCAAAGATTTCAGTTGCGGCATCGACACCAACATAGCGGATATGCCATGGTTCGTATTTATAACCTGTGATGTTTTCCTTGCCTTCAGGGTAGCGAATGATAAATCCGTATTCATGTGCATGTTCAGCAAGCCAGGCAGCTTCATTCGTATCACCGAAGCAGTCTTGGGCAGCGCAAGCCCCATCGTGGGTCGTGACATCAATAGCCAGGCCCGTTTCATGTTCGCTTGTCCCAGGCATTGCACTGTAGGTTTTCGCCTTTTCTTCCCCGTCCTTAGCCACATAGTTATTAAAGACCTCGATCTGTCTTTGGTGAGAGCGATAAGCGGAAACGCCGGCAAAGTGCATGTTTTCTTTTTCGGCAGATTGGAACATTACTTCAAGTGCCTTTCCCGCTTCTTCGCGCATCATTCTTTTTTCAATTTTATCTTGAAAGATGAAATCCACTTTTGGGTAGATAAGGTCAGCAGGTTTGTAATCTTCAGGCAGGCTGTATTGTTTATTGACAAGTACAGGAATGCCTTCCGGATGGGCTAATGTCTGAAGGCCAGCCTGTCCGGGTTTAGCCGTTTCATCAACTTCCACCTGGCGCTGGGCCGATTCTTTTGAATCATTATTCTTGTCGGTCTCAGTCTCCTTCTCAGTCTCCTGGGAGCTCGGTTGTTCTTCTTTTTGCTCTTTTTCATGCTCACTGGTCAGGTTGGATGAACAGCCAGCCATCAGAATGAAAGATGATAGAGCGGTTGCTGCAAATATAGGTTTTAACATATGAAAGGCCCCTTGCTTTTAATATAAGATTTCCAATAAAAGTAGTTTTGAAAATTATCGTGATAAGTAATCCCTTGTTAATTCACTTTGATATTTATCAAGAAATAAGCCAATCCAGACGACCATCAGTAAAAATGGATAATCGTTACGGATTGCTGTTTCCACGACGGGATCAGACCAAAAGCTCGAAAGGAAACCGGATGACATCCTGATTGTCTCGAATGTGACAAGGGCGTGAAGCGATAACCAAAGAATCGTAAGGGTATTGGTCCCGAACCCAATGACCGCCGCTATGACGCTCAGCAAGGCGGCTGCTGCCCCGATCAGGAGGACATGGAAGCTTGATTGGAAAAAGTCGATACCGCTATTGGAAAGTCCATTATAAATAATAGCAGTAAAATAAACGGTTGTCGTGATATATGCAGCAAATAATAAGTATCGATTTCCGTGATACTTTGCCAGCAGCAATAGAAGCGGTGATAGGATGATTAATAGGACGCTGATGAAATTGCTTCCGCCTGCCCATAAAGAATAGCCGGCAACCGCCGAGAATAGGATGGTCAGGAGATCAAGAATCCGTAGTATGGACTTAAACATGTTGACACCTCTTTCTCTATTTATGCAAATTATCTCAAACTTTGATTCAAAAAGAAAATAAATGACTATGGGTTTTTAGGAATTCTTACCATCATAGTATAACAAAGATTGTGGATATTTATTGGGTGTGGTAAAGTTAAAGTAATTGTTTATTGGTTCTTCAGGAGGTGTAATTGCATGCATGCATTTCTCATAACGCTTTTAGTGATTGTCAGTATCGCCCTCATTGTGACGGTATTGCTTCAATCAGGTAAGAGTGCAGGTTTATCAGGTGCGATTGCCGGCGGTGCTGAGCAGTTATTCGGAAAGCAAAAGGCACGCGGTTTGGACCTGGTTTTACATCGTGCGACAATAGTATTGGCGATTCTATTCTTTGCTTTAACTTTACTTGTTGCATACTTTGATGTGTAATGGATCAAAAATGAGTCTAGCTAAATAGCTAGGCTTTTTTCTTTGCACAATAGTTGCATGAATAGATATAGTGATTTTAGTACTTAATTATAGGATAGGGATTTTTTAAAATTCTATTTACTGATAAAGGAGTTTAAGGTCATGAAAATCAAGCTGCAGCAGCCCTTTACTTTTGAAGGCGGAAAAAGGGCTGTCTTACTTTTACATGGGTTCACGGGGAATTCAGCGGATGTACGGATGCTGGGCCGTTACTTGGAGAAACAGGGATACACCTGCCATGCCCCGCACTATGAAGGGCATGGCGTTCCCCCAGAGGAGTTGGTGAAAACAGGTCCGGAAGATTGGTGGAAAGATGTCATGATGGGCTATGATTTCCTGAAAAGCAAAGGCCATGAAGAAATTGCTGTTGCCGGACTCTCATTAGGAGGCGTATTTTCTCTTAAATTAGGTTACACTGTACCTATAAAGGGTATCGTAACAATGTGTGCGCCTATGTATATCAAAAGTGAAGAAATGATGTTTAAAGGAGTATTGGAGTACGCCAGAGAATTTAAGAAGTATGAAGGAAAAACTCAAGAGCAAATAGAGCTTGAAATGGACCTCCTTGCCGATAAACCGATGAATACATTGAAAGCCCTTCAGGAATTGATAACGGATGTACGGGAGCACGTCGATCTTATTTACGCTCCGACATTTGTCGTGCAGGGCCGGCATGATGATGTTATCAATCCAAAAAGTGCCGATATTATTATTGATTCCATAGAATCACCGGTAAAAAAAATCAAGTGGTATGAAGAATCCGGTCATGTCATAACCCTTGATAAAGAAAAAGACGAGCTGCATGAAGATGTATTGGAATTTTTAGAAAGCCTGGATTGGTCCGAATAACAAAAATATACCCTGAATAGGAGGGTTTTCATGGAAGATAACATTCAAGAACATATTAATAAGCTTCTGACATACATGACGGATGAAGCGTATAAGCCGCTAACGGTACAAGAACTGGAAGAGGCTTTGAAAATCGAAGACTCGGCAGATTTCAAGAATTTCGTTAAGGCTTTAGTAAAAATGGAAGAAAAGGGATTGGTGGTCAGAACGAGGAGCAATCGTTACGGCCTGCCGCAAAAAATGAATTTGTTCCGCGGTAAATTAACGGGGCACGCAAAGGGGTTTGCCTTTGTCACACCTGAAGACAACCCGGGAATGGATGATATTTTCATTCCGCCAAATGAAACGGGCACAGCGATGCATGGAGATGTCGTCATGGTACGGGTATCTTCGGAAACATCGGGCTCAAGGCAAGAAGGCACGGTCATCAGAATACTTGAACGCGGAATTACACAAGTGGTCGGTACATACTCCGAAAGTAAAAGTTTTGGTTTCGTCATCCCTGATGATAAAAAGATCGCAAACGATATCTTCATTCCACAGCATGCTTCACATGGAGCGGTAGAGGGACATAAGGTTGTCGTCAAGCTTACTTCTTATCCCGAGGGACGCATAAGTGCCGAAGGTGAAGTCATTGAGATTCTTGGCCATAAAAATGATCCTGGTGTGGATATTCTTTCCGTGATCCATAAGTATGGTTTGCCGATGGAGTTCCCGGATGACGTCATGGAGCAGGCCAATGCCGTTTCCGATACCATTCAAGAAAGTGAAATTGGCAACCGCAGGGACTTGCGTAATGATGTTTTGGTTACGATTGATGGAGCGGATGCAAAGGATCTGGATGATGCCGTCACTGTTTCCAAGCTTGAGAATGGCAATTACAAGCTGGGCGTTCATATTGCTGATGTCAGTCATTACGTGAAGGAAGGTTCTCCAATCGATAAGGAAGCCCTGGAAAGAGGGACGAGCGTGTATTTGGTGGACAGGGTCATCCCGATGATCCCGCATCGTTTATCGAATGGCATTTGTTCCCTGAACCCACAAGTCGATCGTTTTACACTCTCATGTGAAATGGAAATCACGCCGGATGGCAAAGTCGTCAACCATGATATTTTTGAAAGTGTCATTAAGACGACGGAACGTATGACATATGGCAATGTGAACAAAATCCTTGTCGATAAAGATGAAGAACAGCTTGAACGCTATGAAGCGTTGGTGCCAATGTTCCAGGACATGGAGAAGTTAGCGGCCATCCTTCGCAAGAACCGGATGAACCGCGGTGCGATCGACTTTGATTTCAATGAAGCAAGAGTCATCGTTGATGAAGAGGGCCATCCGACTGATGTGGTTTTACGTGAAAGGTCGGTTGCGGAAAAGCTGATTGAAGAGTTCATGCTTGCAGCTAATGAAACCGTTGCTGAGCATTTCCACCGTCTTGACCTACCGTTCATTTACCGTATTCATGAAGATCCAAAGCCGGAAAAACTGCAGCGATTCTTCGAATTCATTACGAACTTCGGATACATTGTAAGGGGATCGGCCAATGACGTCCATCCTAAGGCGTTACAGGAAATCATTGAGGCGGTTGCCGGTAAGCCGGAAGAAACGGTCATATCCACCGTCATGCTTCGTTCCATGCAACAGGCGAAATATGATCCGGAGAGCTTAGGCCACTTTGGTTTATCTGCTGAGTTTTATACACATTTCACATCGCCGATTCGCCGTTACCCGGATTTGATCGTGCACAGGCTGATCAGGACCTACTTGGTGGAAGGTAAAATGGATGAAGCTACGAAGGAAAAATGGAATGCCAATTTACCTGAGATTGCCGATCATACATCGAAACGTGAACGTCGCTCAGTCGATGCCGAGCGGGAAACGGATGATCTGAAAAAAGCGGAATACATGCTGGATAAAATCGGCGAGGAATATACCGGGATCATTGGTTCAGTCACCAATTTCGGGATGTTCGTCGAGTTGCCGAACACGATTGAAGGACTTGTCCATGTCTCTTTCATGACGGATGATTATTATCGCTTCGATGAGCGTCAGCTTGCAATGATCGGGGAACGTACCGGTAATGTGTTCCGGATTGGCGATGAAATCAACGTACGGGTTTCCAACGTCAATAAAGAGGAACGCGCCATCGATTTTGAAATTATCGGCATGAAGGTAAGCCGTCCGCGTCCATCCGGCGAGAAGAAAATATTCAAAGCCAATTCAGGTGAACGCAAACGCGGCCGAGGCGGTAATGGGGGACGTAAGGAAGGAAAAGGCGGCGACCGTAATGGAGATTCGACTTCTTCTGGAAGAAAATCGAAAAAGAAGAAAAAATTCTTTGAAAATGCGCCAGCTGCCAAGCGCAAGAGAAAACCAAAAAAGAGATAAAGATTCAGGCGGGGGGATGATCATTACATCCTCTCGCCGCGATTGGATGTAAAAAAGGGGAGAGTTAGATGCCAAAAGGCTCAGGTAAACAACTAGCACAAAATAAAAAAGCGTATCATGATTTCTTTATTGAACAAACGTTTGAAGCAGGAATCGTTTTAAAAGGGACCGAAATCAAAGCAATCCGTGCGGCCCGAGTGAATTTGAAGGATGCCTTCGCTAAAATAGAAAATGGTGAAGTTTATCTTCATAATATGCATGTCAGCCCTTATGAGCAGGGAAACCAGTTTAACCATGATCCGTTACGGACACGGAAGCTTCTTTTGCATAAGAAAGAAATCAGTAAACTGATCGGGGAAACAAAGGTAACAGGTTACACCATCGTCCCGTTGAAAATGTATTTAAAGAATGGCTTTGCCAAAGTTTTAATCGGACTTGGAAAAGGGAAGAAACAATATGACAAGCGTGATGACCTGAAGAAGAAGGAAGCGAAGCGTGATATTGAACGTGCTTTCCGTGATCGTCAGAAGATGTAGAACTGCCAAGACCTTACAATTGATTTTTTGAACCAATCTGTTATAATTAATCCTGTACCGATGACAATTGAATATCAGCCAACTTGCTGACTATTCTTCTCTCGTACGCTCCATTTATATCATGGGGACGTTACGGATTCGACAGGGATAGTTCGAGCTTAAGTTGCGAGTCGAGGGGATCGGCCTCGTTAAAACGTCAACGCCTATAACTGGCAAACAAAACAACAACCTAGCTTTCGCTGCTTAATAACAGTCGATAGCTGTTCCTCCCTCCATGGCCCACGTGGTAGGGTAAGGGACTCACTCTAAGTGGGATACGCCGGAATCCACCGTCTGAGGATGAAGGAAGAGACCAATCAGACTAGCTGCTCTGCCGCCTGTCGATAGGCTAATGAGTTCGCGAAATGCGAATATATCGACTACACTCGTAGAAGCTTAAGTGCCGTTATGTCTGGACGTGGGTTCGACTCCCACCGTCTCCACCAATACATATATTGGTGGTTTTTTATTTGGTTTTTTATTTGGTTTTTTTTCGTGGTTTTTGTCGAAAAATCGATAAATCGAATAATTCGCAGATATATCAGGATTTTTCGTTGATATATCTCCAGTTTCGAAGATATATTCCCGATTTCGCAGATAAACTGTACAGTTTCCATCATTTTCTGTAGAATCCTTTTGAAGAAAATAGGATTGGAGCGATGAAATTGATTGTAAAAAAGCGAAAAGTTCCTCTTGCCGTCCGCAAATTACGTGCATTAGCGTGCAGGCTTCCTCCGAATCACCCTAAAGTTCCCTTAATCATGAATGATCTCAAAAAAAGGGAAGCGGGCTATAAAGGGGAATGTTCCATTGATTTTCCATTAAGCTTTCTTGAACCGAAAAGCCATTTCATCTTCCACGATTTAAGGCTTCAGGATCAATCCCGATTTTTTCAACTGGATACCTTATTAATCTCCAAGAAATATGGGCTTATCATTGAAGTGAAGAACATTGCAGGGTCGATCTATTTTGATCCGCATTTCAATCAGCTCATTCGAATGAAAGAAGGAAAAGAAACGGCCTTTCCAGATCCCATTATTCAAGTCAGCCGCCAGGAATCACAATTGACCAATTGGTTCTTGAAAAACGGTTTTCCCTCACTGCCCATCCTTTCATTGATTGTCATCAGTAATCCCCAAACCATCATCCGTACAGCCCTTGAAAACCATGAACTCCACTATAAAGTTATCCATCGTGATGCACTTCCCGATAAAATTAATCAAATGGAGCATTCCATAACAGAATCCAGTTTTAGTGAGAAAGATTTGAAGAAAGCAATTCGCGTAATGAATAAACACCACATCGATGCGGACTTTTCCATTCTGGAACGATACAATCTTACCGAAAAGGACCTAATTAAAGGAGTGATTTGTGAGAATTGTAAGGGTAATAAATTATTTAGAAGACATGGCACATGGCTTTGCAATCAATGCCAACTCTCCAGTAAAAAAGCACATATCCCGGCTTTACAAGATTATTTTTATCTATTAGGCTCGACCATAACGAATCGGCAGTTGAGGAACTTTTTAAACATTTCCTCTTCATCCAGTGCAACGAGGATCTTGCAATCATTGAATCTGACAAGCAGTGGTGCGAATAAGGGAAGGGTGTACAGACTGAATTTTGATGAATGACTTTAACTCGTTTCTTTATATTCACATCAACATTTTGAAAATTTTTACTGAGACTAGATGTAATTCTTTTGCCCTTAATTTTTTCTTTCCGATTCATTACACATCCACTCCAATGCTAATCTTATCCAACGCTGCACTTTCAGCAGTTTTGCAGCAACTAAGCCCTATGATAGAAAAAGACTCAAAAGAAGCTTCTCTTGAGTCTTTGTTCCGTTTCTATTCTTTTAATTCCTTGCCCATTCCCTTGAGGAAGTGGACGCCAAAGCCGATTGCCCTGTTTATGTCTGGATCATTCAATGTTTTCATTAATTCCAGAACGCCGATCTTCTTATCGGCCTGAAGGAATTTGTTTCCTTCATCGATTCCTGCAAGTGCACTGTTCAGCAGTTTCGTGGATTGTGAGGCATCGGCGTTCATCAAGGCTCCTGTTGCACCCATAAGGGTATTGATCAGGTTTGTTACAGGTTGCCTTGTGATTTGTTGAAGTGCGATTTTCGCAATTTGTTCTTTTCCTTGAAGCATGGAGGTCGCGGCTTCGAATACTCCCGAGTCATTCAGTTCATTGACGATTTTAAACATATTGTTCAAGGCATCTTCATTATCGGTGATCAGCGTTTTCAGTTCCTCCAGTTTTTGTAGCTTTATCTCTTCCTCAGTAATGGGATTATGGATTTCCGTTATAGGAGCTGCCATGATCTTCACCCTCCTTGTTTAATTATCCGTTAAGTGAACATACCCTGGACGGGCCCACTTACGTTCAACCTCGACACCATTTTGAGGATGACGTTTTTTGTTCCGTGGATTGGTACCCGGTAATGGAACGTCTCCGCTTGCGCTTAATACTTCCATGCGGACCATCGTCTGTTTGTAAGCAGGCGTGCTTGTGCGTCGATCATAGATGGGACCGGTCAGGAAGTTAATGGCAGAGTCTTTATCGACGGAGTTCATCGGTAAAAATAGCTCATTATTTTTAACACGGTCTGTGATCAATGCTTTTAACTTAACGGCCCCGAATGGAGACACCAAGCGAACGAGTCCGCCATCACTGACTTTACGTTCTTTGGCAAGTTCTGGTGAAACCTCGACGAAAATATCAGGTACTTTCGATTGGATTCCATTGGACTTGTTCGTCATATTGCCTTCATGGAAATGCTCCAGCATGCGTCCATTATTGATATGAAGGTCATATTCTTCCGGGAATTTATGAGGTTCCACCCAGTCAGCCAGTGCAAAGCGCGCTTTTTTATCAGGGAAGTTGAAGCCATCTACATAAAGAAGGGGCGTGCTTGATCCATCATGGCTCCCCCAGAGGAAGCTGTTCCATCCTTCCAGCACTTCGTAATTCGCTTGGCTGAATATCGGTGACAGGCTTGCCATTTCGTCATAGATTTCACCAGGGTGAGAGTAATTCCAATTCGCACCTAAGCGGTTGGCGATTTCTTGGGTGATTTCCCAGTCCGCCTTAGAATCTCCCATAGTGGGAAGGGCTTTATATAATCGCTGTACACGGCGCTCCGTATTGGTGAACGTTCCGTCTTTTTCAAGAGATGGAGCTCCGGGCAATACCACGTCGGCATATTGGGCTGTCCTTGAAAGGAAAATATCCTGGACAACAAAGAAGTCCAATCCGGATAACACTTTATCGACATGGTTGGCATCCGCGTCAACTAGTGCCATATCTTCACCTACAAGATACATCGCCTTCATGTCGCCTTTTTCTATCGCTTTAAGCATTTCAATATTGTTCAAGCCTGGTTGGCCAGCGATTTTCACTCCATAAGCTTTTTCGAATTTAGCACGTGCCACGTCATCGGTAACATGCTGATATCCCGGAAGCCATGTTGGAAGGGTACCCATATCGCAAGCGCCCTGTACATTGTTGTGGCCGCGAAGCGGATAGGCTCCCGCTCCTGGACGACGGTAGTTACCCGTAGCCAATAGCAGGTTGGAAATAGCCGCCGAAGTATCGGAGGCACCGGTGTTTTGTGTTACGCCCATACCCCAAAGAATGCATGTACCGTCTGCATCGCGAATGGCCTCAGCTATTTGGATCAATGTTTCTTTAGAAATACCTGTATGTGTTTCTGCATATTCCAGGGTATATTTCTCTAGTACTTCTTTATAATCGTCGAAGAAGTTAACATTTTCATTGATGAATTCTTGATCATGCCAGCCTTGATCGATCATATATTTTGTAACCGCCATCAACCAGACTTGATCCGTTCCTTGTTTTGGGCTGATATGGATGTCGGAACGTTCTGCCATTTCGTTTTTACGGATGTCAGCTACAATCAGCTTTTGTCCGTGAAGCTTATGTGCCCGTTTAACGCGTGTCGCCAGTACGGGATGTCCTTCTGCCGGGTTGGCCCCAACGATGATGACAAGTCCTGCTGCGGCGATATCCTTGATAGTACCAGCATCTCCGCCCATGCCGACTGTACGGAACAGTCCGTCTGTTGCCGGGGATTGACAGTAACGCGAGCAGTTATCGACGTTATTTGTTTCGAACATTTGCCGTGCCAGTTTTTGAATGACATAGTTTTCTTCGTTCGTGATCTTGGATGAGGAAATGAAGCCTACTGAATTTCCGCCGTATTGCTGTTTGATCGAACCCAGTCTGGACGCAACCAAATCAAGTGCTTCATCCCAGCTTGATTCAACGAATCTTCCGTTTTTCCGAATCAGGGGCTTTGTCAAACGTTCTTCCGAATTTACGAAGTCCCAACCGAATTTCCCTTTGACACATGTGGATATCGCATTGACGGGTGCTTCATGAGTAGGTTGGACTTTAAGGATTTTACGGCCTTTTGTCCAGACTTCGAATGTGCATCCTACCCCACAGAACGTACAGACCGTTTTTGTTTTCTTCGTCCGTGTCTCTCGCATTGCCGCTTCAATCTCCGAAATGGCAAAAATCCCGCTGTATCCAGGTTCCACTTCTTTGACAAGGTCTATCATCGGTTCCAGCATATCGTTTTTCAAGCCTGACATGAAACCAGCTTCGCCAAGCATCGATTTTTCCATTAATGCATTACATGGACAAATCGTTACACACTGTCCGCAGCCTACACAAGATGAGTTATTGATTTCCGTTCCTTCATCCCATATTACCCGAGGGCGTTCTGCTTCCCAGTCGATGGACAGCGTCTCGTTGACCTGAAGGTTTTGGCACACTTCAACACATTGCCCGCATGCGATGCATTGATTGGCATCATAACGGTAAAATGGATGGGACATATCGACGGCACCCAATTCCACTTTCGGTGTATAAGGATATTTTTGGTGTTCAATTTCCATTAATTCTGCTGTGTTATGTAGTTTGCAATTTCCGTTATTATTATCACATACAGTACAGTATAAAGAATGGTTTTCCAGTATCCGGTCCATGGCCTCGGTTTGGGCTTCTTTTGCCTTGCTTGAGTCCAAGGCTATATCCATGCCGCTCACTGCTTTTGTCGAACATGACCGGACGAGTTTCCCATTAACTTCGACGATGCATGTGTCGCATGTTTGGATCGGGTCCACCTCAGGAACATAACAAATCTGTGGATGGGCCATCTCATTTTGGTTGATGACCTCCAGTATTGTCGCACCTTCATTAGCGGTATAAGCCTTCCCGTTGATTGTGATGGTGATGTTTGAATCGCTCATTATATTTCCCCCTTTTATAGCCAAAAAGACGCAAAAAAACCACCATGATTACACCTCCGTCTCTGAACGGAAATGTAGGTCATGGTGGAATAGTTTAATAGCAAAGCTTGCCAATATACCAATCCATACCATAATAGGTAATTTTAAAAAAGATAGGACACAACAGTACACTATTATGCTCCCAACTTTCATAATTGATATTATACCTTTTATCATGAAAAGAAACAATCCTGGAAAGAGGGTATCATTCCCAAATCCCTTTCGTTTTTCTTCGCGTTGATTTATGATAAGAAAATTGAGAACTTAATTTTTCTTGAAATGGAGTGACGCACGGTGTCAAAAGTTATCCATGAATTCAATGATATGATTCGTAAGCTGCGCAAGGAACTATTCGGTAAAGGACCAGAACGCATACACACGGTTTTCGTGGAAAATATGGCCGTTTCTACGTTATATGGAAATTTGACTCCTACGGAAATGTTCATATCAAGATCGGAAGAAGGAAGGGATATGGTCCATTCTGCACGAACCAAAATGGTTCAGGATGTGTATTCGGAGAGTCCTCCTGATGGAATGGAAGATCTGGTTGGAGCTAAACTGCTCCATTTGTTTTCAGACATCAAAATCAAAGAGAACATAGCGATTTCCGTATTCGTATTTGATAAGAATATAGCGGACAAACTCAACGGGCATTGACCATGTTCCTTACATTTGGTCAATTGGCTCCTGGATAGTAAAAGGAGTGGGAACATGAAAGCGATTGAAATCAAGAGGGACATCATTCGGATAACCAAAGGTAACATCGAGCGGACGGAAGATGCGATCGTAACGGAGCATCCCGTTACTGTCAAAATAAATGGCCAGGAATTCGTCACGATGGTTTGTACACCTGAATACATCGAGGATATGGTGATTGGTTATTTGGCTTCGGAAGGAATCATCAAAAAATATGATGAGATAAAAGAAATCTGGGTTCAGGAAAAAGAAGGCTTTGTTCATGTGAAGACGGATAAAGTGAATCCCTACTTCCAGGACTTTCAAAATAAGCGGTATATTACATCATGCTGCGGAATGAGCAGACAAGGTTTCGTCTTTGTAAATGATGCATTGACTGCCAAGAAAATGGATGATGTTTCGGTGAAACTGACTCCTGATGACTGCTTCCGCTTGATGAAGGACTTACAAAATTCTGCTGTCACTTTCCAGAATACGGGCGGAGTCCACAATGCTGCTTTATGTGATGCCAATGGGCTCGTATTAAGCAGGATGGACATCGGACGGCATAACGCCTTGGATAAAATATACGGCCATTGCTTGAAAAATGGCATTTCGATGGAAGGGAAGGCTATCGTGTTCAGCGGCCGGATTTCATCGGAAATTCTTTTGAAAGTGGCGAAAATCGGCTGTGAACTGATACTCTCGAAGTCCGCTCCAACTGAATTGGCTTTGGAGTTGGCTGAAGGATTGGGAATCACGACGGTCGGGTTCATTCGCAATGATTCACTGAATATCTACACATGTCCTGAAAGGATTCTATTGAATGACTGAGCATCCTTCGCTGGAAGGATGCTTATCGGAAAGTCCTGCCGGTTTGGCCTGGGCTTTTTTGTATTTGTAAAAGGATATATCCAACAGGCCTTTTATGGTACAGTTTTTATAAAGCATTCAAGGGAATTCGTATCGGGGGAAGGGTTATGAACGAAAGGGATTGGCATATTTTAAAGGTGTTGCATGAACACAGGAATATTACTAAAACGGCGCAAAGTTTATATATCTCGCAACCTTCTTTAACGAAACGGATTCAACAAATAGAGAAGGAATTCAATCTGAAGATTGTGGAGCGGGGAACTAGGGGAGTGCAGTTCACCCCTCAAGGTGAATATTTGGCCATCTGTGCAGATGAGATGCTGATCAGGCTCCGGCAGATAAAAGAGACAGCATTCAATATGGGCCAGGAGATCAGTGGAACATTACGGCTGGGTGTTTCCAACTATATTACGCTGCATAAGCTGCCAGGCCTGCTGAGAATATTTCGTGAGCGATTTCCTAAAGTGGATTTCCATGTGACAACCGGCTGGAGTAAAGAAGTGCTGAACCTCATTTATAAGGAAGAAGTGCATGTCGGGATTGTTCGGGGGGATTATCAATGGTCGGGATCGAGGCATCATCTTTTTGAGGAAACGATTTGCATTGCTTCCAAGGAGGAAATCGAAGTCCGGAACCTGCCTTTCCTGCCGAGGATCGATTATGGGACAGATGCCCTTTTGAAAACAATGATCGATAATTGGTGGAGAGACAATTTTTCCGGACCTCCTTTGGTGGGGATGGAAGTGGACAAAGGGGATACATGCAAGGAAATGGTCAGGAATGGCCTGGGATATGGCATCCTCCCCAGTGTTTTATTGGAGAAAGACCAAAACCTCCGACAAATGGACCTTAAGGACAAGCAAGGTAATCCCCTTATCAGGAATACGTGGATGTTATATCATGAAAAGTCGCTGGAATTAAAACTGGTCAAAGAGTTTGTCGAATTTGTCAAAGGCGTCGATTTCATGAGGGATATTTAACTGGAAGCGCAGAAACCTCTGTGCTTTTTTATCATTCCTTTTTTGAATGGATACCGATAATTTATTGGTATTTTAATTATGGTCATCCCGGCATTATGATAGATGGGAGATGTATATCATCAGGAATTTGCCTAAGGAATGGAGAGGAAGTCAAGTGAGTGTCCTGTTTCTGATCGTATTGAATGTGATTGTACCGGTTTTTTTCCTTATAGGGGCGGGGGCCATTCTGCATCGTAAATTCAAGTTGGATATGAATACGCTGTCTAAATTGAATCACTTCCTGCTCATGCCCGCCATTAGCTTTGTCAATATCTATCAAAGCAAATTGGGCGGGGGGATGATCGTCCAGATATTCAGCTTCCTCGCTCTTCAAGCAGTAAGCCTCATCATCGTGAGTACAGTGGTAGCGAAACTAGCCAGGTTTGATCAAAGTCTTTCGGCCACGTTTAAAAATAGTGTAGTCCTGAATAACTCGGCCAATTTCGGGTTACCTGTCAGTCAGATGGTGTTTAATGGAAACCCCCTTGGCCTGTCGATCCAAGTCATCGTGATCATTTTTCAAAACCTGTTGACCTATACCTATGGATTGATGAATTCTGTTTCCGTCCATACAAAAAGTGCAAAGGGTGCCATTCGCGAGTTCTTGAAGAACCCCGTCATTTATGCTTTATTGCTTGGTTTAATATTACATTCCGTTTCTTTCGAAATCCCTCTGTTCTTATGGACCCCGATTGATAATATCGCGAGTGCCTTCATAGCCATTGCATTGATAACATTAGGTGCACAGAGTGCCTATTTGAAAATAACGCATTTCCCGCTTCCGCTTATCCTTAGCTTGGCGGGGCGCTTAATACTCTCACCATCCATCGCCCTCCTGATCATTCTCATGCTGGGCTTGGAAGGGACTGTCGCCCAAGGGTTGTTTATCGCAAGCTCATTTCCCACATCAAGAAACAGCGCATTATTCGCTTTGGAATATGACAACCATCCGGAGTATGCGGCACAGGCGGTTTTGATGTCGACTTTATTCAGCAGCATAACGGTAACGATGGTCGTGTATCTATCAAAAATACTATTCTAGCAGGGCTGCTCTTTGTGGGCGGGCCTTTTTCCCATGTCTCCCGATAAAACTTTATGAACAATATGAAGGTTTTGGAATTTATGCATTTTAGTTGGGCAATCATTGAAAGCGAAGATATTTTTGTAGAATTAAGAAAACGCTTTCAAAAGGGGGATTACTATGTTTTCTCGTAAAAAGATTTCAGCGGTACTATTGGCAGGTTCGTTAGCTTTAAGTTTAGGTGCATGCAGCAGTTCGGGGACATCAGGAGAAAAGAAAGAAGATACAGGTTATCCGAAAAAAGCGATAACGGTCGTTGCTCCTTCGGGTGCAGGCGGGGGATGGGATTTAACGGCCCGTTCATTTACAAAGGTCTTGGGTGAGACGAAATTGGTGAACCAGCCATTGACCGTCGAAAACAAACCCGGCGGCGGGGGCGCTGTCTTCATGGCGGACTATGCAACACAGCAAGCGGATAATAATGACATGCTGTTCGTTAATTCACCGCCTGTCATCATCAATAACCTTAAAAAAGAAGGCAACAGTCCTTATGGATATAAAAATACGACACCTTTGGCGCAGCTGACAAAGGATTATGGGGCGATAGTGGTAAAGGCGGATTCTGAATTCAAGGATTTGAAATCGGTGCTGGAAGCGGTGAAGAAAGATCCGCGTAAGCTGACCTTTGCAGGGGGATCTGCACCGGGATCCATGGATCATTTGATTTCCATTCTTCCAGCCTATGAATATGGCTTGAATCCAACCGAACTTAAATACGTTTCTTACGACGGTGGCGGGGAAGCGATTACGGCATTGCTTGGCGGAAATGCGGATGTGATCGGAACGGATGCATCCAGTGTCAGGGAATTTTTAAAAGCAGGAAAGATTAGAGTGTTGGCTGTAACCTCGAATGAACGTTTAGGTGGGGACCTTAAAGACATACCGACGGCAAAGGAACAAGGGGTCGATGCTGAATTCACGATTTGGAGAGGCGTTTTTGGACCTCAGAATATGTCTGGTGAAGCGAAAACCTTTTGGGACGGAACCATTGAGAAGCTAGTTGAAACTTCTGAATGGAAAAAGGAAGTGGAAGTGCAAGGATGGGAACAAGAATATAAAAATAGTGAAGAATTCAGCAAGTTTTTAGTAGAACAGGAGAAACAGGTGCAGCAATTATTGAAAGCTTTAGGCATGGAAAAATAATTGGGAAGAAGGGGGTGCTTTCACCTTCTTCTTATTTTCTGAAATGGGGGGATTGTGATGGATGTTAAATTTGATCGCTTTGCTTCTGCAGCCTTTCTGGCTGTCGGAGTGCTGTTTATGATAGGAAGCAGGAAACTGGCCAGTTCTTCATATGGAAGTTCGGTAGGACCGGACATTTTCCCTTTTGTATTGGGGCTCGTCCTTTCTCTTTTAAGTATTCGCCTGTTCTATGAGGCATTTCGGGGCAAGGGGCAGGAATCACGTAAAGACAAGCTGCAATATAAACCGTTTATCATCATTCTGCTCTCCACCTTGATTTATATTTTGACATTGGAAACGATAGGATATGTCATTACAACCTTTCTGTTTTTGTTTGTTTGCTTTCAAACGATGGAACGGAATAAGTGGGTGACATCGCTCATCATTTCCGCAGGTTTTTCCGGAATCATCTATTATTTATTCGTGAATGTGTTAAAGGGAACACTTCCGGGTTGGCCAATCTGGTTTTCATAAAAGGAAGGGGGATGTGAAGTGGGCACTTTTGATTATTTAATGCACGGATTTGAAACGGCACTAACTTGGTATAACATACTATTTGCATTTGTCGGAGTATTGATCGGTACGGCGGTCGGCGTTTTGCCGGGGATCGGGCCGATGAGCGGTGTGGCTCTTTTAATTCCGGTAACCGCTTCGATTACAGGTGGACTTCCTCCAGAGCAAGCGGCAACAAGCGCCATCATTTTACTTGCAGGTGTTTATTATGGAGCGATGTATGGAGGATCGACAACTTCAATCCTATTGAATACACCTGGCGAATCTTCTTCTGTCGTCACCACATTGGATGGCTATCAAATGGCCAAGAAGGGAAGAGCCGGGAGTGCTTTATCCATTTCGGCGATCGGTTCCTTCATAGGAGGGATCGTCACCCTTATCGCCATGATTGCCTTGGCTCAGCCATTATCGACGATTGCCATTAAATTCGGTCCTGCGGAGTATTTTTCACTCATGCTTCTAGGGTTGGCGGCAGTCAGCGGCCTTGCGGGAAAATCCGTAACCAAGGCACTGATCATGACGGTTTGCGGTTTGTTGATCGGGACGATAGGCATTGATAATGTATCCGGGATCGCCCGTTTTACATTCGACTTTCCTTGGCTGTATCAAGGGATCGAATTCCTGACGATCGCTGTTGGTCTATTCGCCCTTGGGGAAGTATTCAAGACAATCTTGGAAAAGGACGAGGATGATGGGGAAATTGCAAAGATCAATAATTTGCTTCCTTCCAAAGAAGAATTCAAGGAATCTGCGGGGCCGATTGCGAGGGGATCGCTCTTAGGTTTCTTTGTAGGAATCCTGCCGGGGGCAGGGGCCACTCTTGCTTCCTTCTTCTCATACCTTATGGAAAAACGGATTTCAAAAAAACCTGGGAGATTCGGTACAGGGGCAATCGCTGGTGTGGCTGGCCCTGAAACGGCCAATAATGCGGCTTCCGGCGGAGCGATGATACCATTATTGACGCTGGGAATTCCGGGTTCCGGTACAACGGCGATTTTAATGGGTGCGCTCATGATGTACAATGTTCAGCCGGGTCCATTATTATTCGAGGACCATCCCCAGGTGGCTTGGGGACTTATCGCCAGTATGTTCATAGGAAATCTGATGCTCCTCATCCTTAATCTCCCGCTCGTTAAGGTTTTTGCGAAAATCATTGAAACGCCAAAGAAATATTTGATTCCGATCATTATCGCAATTTCCATTTTTGGTGTTTATGCGGTACAAGTATCGACTTATGATTTATTGCTATTACTAGGGTGCGGGGTCTTGGGATACTTCTTAAGTAAAAATGATTATCCAATCGCCCCGTTGGTATTAGGCCTGGTTTTAGGGCCGATGATAGAAAACAATATGCGCAGGGCACTGACGATATCCGATGGGGATTACAGTTTGTTTTTCACTCGGCCGCTTTCGCTGACCTTCCTGATCGTAACGGCATTATGGCTGCTCATTCCGGTTTTACTTAAGAAGAGAGGGAAGGATGTTGTCATCAATATTGAAGGTTAATCGATATTTTCTGAATGTTGCGAAATAACCCCTTTTTTAAAGGGGTTATTTTTTATATGATGTAAGTAGAGGTGATTGAATGCGTTTACACACCAAGTTGATGCTGGGCATCTGTACGTTAATCATCTTAATGGGTGGAATCTTTGAAGTTATTTTCATAAATATCCTGGAAAATAACCTGAAGCAGGAGACAGGGGAAAAAGCATTGTCGGTTGCCCAGACCGTTTCTTTGCTGCCTGAAATTAAACAAGCTTTTCGAACGGATCATCCTTCTGTAATCATCCAGCCCATCGGGGAAAGAATTCGCAGGCAGATCGATGCGGAATTCATAGTGATAGGAGATGAAAATGAAACACGGCTGTCCCATCCAAATCCCGACCTGATCGGAAAGAAAATGGTTGGGGGAGATAACGCCGAGGTTTGGGATGGGAAATCCATCATCACGGAGTCCACTGGCACATTGGGACCTTCCATAAGGGGGAAATCCCCGATAATCGCCAATGAAAAGGTCATTGGTGTCGTCTCCGTTGGCTACCTACAGGATGATATTGAAAAAGAAGTGTCCAGAATACAAAGAAAGATCGTCTTGATCATCTCTTTTATATTAATCGGCGGTTTGTTGGTGGCCTTTTTCATTTCATTCAATATAAAAAAGGCGATATTGGGTCTGGAGCCGAAAGAGATCGCCTGGATGTTTCAAGAGAAGCATGCCATTTTGGAATCCATTCATGAAGGCATCATTGCCATTGATGTTCATGGGAAAATCACCATCGTCAATGAAACGGCGCATAAAATCCTTCATATTCCTAAAGACGTCATGCTTCGCGGAAGAAAAATCGAAGAAGTCATCACGCATACACATTTGCTTGATGTAGTCAGCACGGCACGGGCCGAATATGACCAGGAATTCATGATTGACGGTGAAGTTTTTTTGGCAAGCCGGATTCCCATTTTGAATGGACAGGGGGAAATCATCGGTGCCGTTGCAAGTTTGAGAAATAAATCGGAGCTATCCAATCTCCTGCAAGAACTGTCACATGTAAAGGCGTATGCAGAAGGGCTGAGGGCCCAGACACATGAATATTCCAATCGGCTTTATACACTGCTGGGCTTGATTCAACTCGGTTCCTATAAAGAAGCAATGGATTTCATATCGAAGGAAGTCGATGTCACCCAGGGCTTCATTCACTTTCTGATGAAGGAAGTGCCCGATCCGATCATTGCGGGGTTCATCTTAGGGAAGGTAAGTTTAGCCAGCGAGATGAAAATTGATTTTACCATCGATAGAGAAAGCAGTTTTAAAGATATTCGGTCCGAAATAGATCGGGATTTATTAGTGACGATCATCGGCAATCTCATCAATAATGCCTTCGAAGCTGTACGGGAAAACGAAAGGGAGGAAAAAAGGGTATCGTTGTTCGTCACGGACTTGGGTAAAGAGTTGATCATAGAGGTTGAAGATAATGGAAAAGGGATGAGCTCAGATGTTACCGAAATGATTTTCCGGAACGGTTTTACGACGAAAAGCCATCAAACCAATTCGGGTATAGGTTTGAGCCTTGTTCAGGAAGCAATTGATGGTTTAGGGGGATATATCACTTTTTCGACGAAAGAAGGGGAATATACGATCTTTACCGTAGCCATACCAAAAAACAGAGGGGGGATGAAATGATGGCCCATCGCGCTATAGAAGTTCTGATCGTCGAGGATGACCTGCGGATTGTCGAGATACAAAAGCTATTCATTGAAAAGCTTGAGGGGTTTCAAACGATCGGAATCGCATCAAGCTATGACGAGGCTAAAAGCTTCATTGAAATCATGCAGCCGGATCTATTGCTGCTCGATATGTATTTTCCGGATATGAATGGGCTCGATATCCTGAAAGAAATCAAGCAGCAAAGCAAACAAATGGATGTCATCATGATAACGGCGGCTAAAGAAATCGAAAAAGTCCAGGAAGCCATCAAGATCGGCATATTCGATTATATAATCAAGCCTGTTGCATTTGAACGTTTCAAACAGTCCTTACGCCGGTATCAAGAGTATCACATTAAACTGTCTGAATTGGAAAAGGGCAATTTTCCCGTAACGCAGCAACAGGTGGACAAGCTTTTGCGAAAGGAAATGAAAGAAAAAGAGAGGGAACAGGCTTCACTGCCAAAAGGGATCGATCGGATGACATTGGAGAAGGTGATGGTTGTGTTGGGGAAATCCTCCCCTGGGTTAACTGCCGAAATAGTGGCAAAGGAGATCGGGGTGAGCAGGACAACGGCAAGGCGTTATCTGGAGCACTTGATGTCAGAGGAAAAAATTGATGCCGATTTAACATATGGCACGGTAGGACGTCCTGAACGGGTGTATGCCATCAAGTTATAAATGGGTTCGCCAAGCGGCGGATCTTTTTTTATTGGATCGAAAAAACGTCAGGCATTTTCTTATAATCAGATTGATTGGAGTTCATCGTTTTTTTTGAAGTGTAAAAATGATGAAAGAGGAAAAAATAGTGTGAAAAGTGTTGAAGCAGACAAGTATATGACAAGTGTCATGGCAGGGAATTGACGTTTATGACTATAGAAAATCGGTTATTATTACTATACTTAAAGCAGAGATACCGACGAATTAATACATTCAAACACTCCATATATTTTAAGAGGAGGAAAACATGAGTAACCATAATCATAATCAAAAACAATTGAGAAAAGATATTGCCCCTTTTGAAAAATCCAATACTAAATCAAGCGTGAAACAGCTTATAAATACATTTCCGCCATTTTTCCTGTTATGGTTTTTAGCTTATCAAAGCTTAACCATTTCATACTGGCTGACACTTACATTTGCCGTCCTTGCTTCAGGATTCGTAGTCAGGATTTTCATCATTTTCCATGATTGCTGTCATCAATCGTTTTTCAAAAGCAGGAAAGCGAATAGCATCCTGGGTACAATCAGTGGAATCGTTACGTTATTTCCGTATGAACAATGGAAGCATAGCCACTCCATACATCATGCAACGAGCAGTAATTTAAACAAACGCGGCACAGGGGATATTTGGATCATGACCGTTGATGAATATATCGCCGCTTCATTCTGGGGGCGTCTTGCTTACCGTTTATATAGAAATCCGATCGTCATGTTTGGATTGGGTCCATTTTATCTATTTCTTGTATCGAACCGTCTGAATAAAAAGGGCGCTAAAAAGAAAGAACGGATGAATACGTATTTGACAAATGCTGCAATCGTGGCAATTTATGGTCTTTTATGCTTGGCTATCGGATGGCAGGCATTCCTGATGATTCAGGTACCGATGCTTTTTGTAACGGGATCACTGGGCATCTGGCTGTTTTATGTACAGCATCAGTTCGAAGATTCTTATTTCGAAGAGGAATCTGAATGGGATTACGTGAAGGCTGCCATTGATGGAAGTTCTTATTATAAACTTCCAAAGGTCTTGCAATGGGTAACCGGTAATATCGGTTTCCACCACGTGCATCACCTTAGTCCAAGAGTGCCAAACTATAACTTGGAAAAAGTCCATGATTCCACCCTGCCATTGCAGCAGGCAACGACAATCACCCTTAGTTCAAGTTTAAAATCGCTTCGCTTCCGCCTTTATGATGGAGAAAACAAGACGTTTGTAAGTTTTAAAGAGATTAAGGAACGTCTAAATGAAACAAAGTCCAAGGTGGAAATCAATACTAAACGTCCAAGTCTTCAAGAAAAATAAATAGTTCATCAAAAAACCATTCGATTTCCATTGGATGGTTTTTTGATGAAACTCCTTAGTATATACTAGGGTAAAAAGAAATAGAGGCGGCGCCATGCAAAGTTGGTATCATATCTTTCCGAAAAACACAGGGCTGAGCCCTTATGTCTGGATCATTTTTTGTATCCTTCCTTTTTATTTCATCTTCAAATCCTCTTCGATGTTGGAGATAGTCTTTGGAATCGTCATGATCATTTTATTTTTCATATCATATGGTCTCTCATTCGTTTCGAAGGGATGGCCCGTATACGTATGGACGGCGATTCAAATAATCATTTCCATATCGATGACCATATTTTTCAGCTACATTTACTTTTCACTCTTTTTGGCATTCTTTATTGGGAATGTTCAAAATAAGGTTGGCTTTTTCGTATTATATTCAATCCAGCTATTGGCTACCATCGTGTCTGTCAATATTGGCTTCATCATGAAAGACCCTACCTTCTTTTCGCAATTTCCCTTTATGCTCATTTGTGTGGTAGGCGTGATCCTTCTCCCTTTCAACACGTATAATCGGAACAAACGGGGTATGCTGGAAGAACAATTGGAGGATGCCCATAAACGAATATCAGAGCTTGGGAAAATGGAAGAACGTCAGCGGATTGCCCGTGACTTACATGATACACTTGGACAAAAGCTGTCTTTGATTGGTTTGAAAAGTGACCTTGCAGGGAAATTGATCGATTTGAATCCGGAGACGGCCAAGAAGGAAATCAAGGATATCCGGCAAACGGCGAGGACGGCACTCAAGGAAGTTCGTGAAATGGTGTCGGAAATGCGTGGGGCGAAGCTAAGCGATGAAATCATCCGGGTCAAGCAAATATTGAAAGCGGCAGAGATAGAATTCAAGTTGGAAGGCAACGCGGAATTGCGAGATACCCCATTGCTTGTTGAAACGGTTTTGAGCATGTGCTTGAAGGAAGCTGTGACCAATATCGTCAAACATAGCAGGGCCGACTGCTGTCATATCGTCATCGAAGAATTACAAACAGGAGTGACGATTAAAGTACAGGATAATGGAGTGGGACTTTCACATCGATCAGAGTATATTAAAGGAAATGGACTTCAAGGAATGAAAGAAAGGCTTGAATTCGTTAATGGCAGCCTGGATATTAAATCAACAGATGGAACGACACTGTATATAAGGGTTCCGAATGCTATAAAAAATAATGGATAGGTGGGATTAACTTTGATTCGAATCGTAATTGCCGAAGATCAGCGGATGCTGCTTGGCGCTTTAGGTTCCATCCTTGATTTGGAAAGTGACATGGAAGTTGTCGGAAAAGCGAGCAATGGGGAAGAAGCAATGAATCTCGTCAATCAATTAAAGCCGGATATCTGCATAACCGATATTGAAATGCCAGTTAAAACCGGGCTCGATGTAGCGGAGGAGATCAAGGATCAGGGCCACCAATGCAAAGTCATCATTTTGACCACCTTTGCACGTCCTGGGTATTTTGAAAGAGCCAGAAAGGCAGAGGTGGGCGGATATCTTCTCAAGGATAGCCCTAGTGAGGAACTGGCGAACTCGATCCGTGTCATCATGGATGGGCGGCGCATTTATGCTCCTGAGCTGGTGGATATGGCTTTCGAAGAAGAAAACCCTTTGACTGAACGAGAGTGCCAAGTGCTCAAATTGATCGCGGATGGAAAGACCACAAAAGAAATCGCAAGCCAGCTTTATCTGACTAATGGAACGGTTCGTAATTATATATCGGTCATCCTTGATAAATTGGATGTAAGCAACCGCGTCGAAGCGATTGTAAGATTCAAGGAAAAGGGCTGGTCAAAGGATTGAACAAAGCGTACATCCCTGGAGGCTTCACAAATCAAAAAAGCACAGTGTCAGGATTGAAATATATTACATAAGGAAAGAGGATGACCATTATGCAAAAGGCTACATTTGCTGGAGGCTGTTTCTGGTGCATGGTGACACCATTTGAAGAACAACCGGGAATTGGGGGAATCGTATCCGGTTATACGGGAGGACATGTTGAAAACCCGACTTACGAGGAAGTGAAGACGGGAACTACGGGGCATTATGAAGTCGTGGAAATCACGTTCGATCCTCAGTTATTTCCTTATGAAAGATTGCTGGAACTATATTGGCAGCAAATCGATCCAACCGACGATGGCGGTCAATTCCATGACAGAGGAAGCCAATATCGGACGGCCATCTTCTATCATGATGAAGCTCAAGAAAAACTGGCCCTTGAAGCGAAAGAAAAGGTAGCGGCCAGCGGGAAGTTCCAGAAACCAATCGTAACGGAAATCCTTCCGGCCCAAACCTTTTACCCTGCCGAAGAGTACCATCAGGGCTATCATAAAAAAAACAAAGATGATTATAAAGCGGACCGTGCGAAATCGGGACGCGATGAATTCATTGGCCAGCATTGGAACGGTGAATGAAATGGATCGGGTGTGTTTTCACATCCGGTTCTTTTTATTGTCTTTTTAAAGGTACAAAAATTAAATTCATCAATTCAGCGGATTTTTATGCGGAGGGGTCAATTTCTCATGATATTTTCATATTTCTTCAGTACACTAAGGGGTAGGTGGTGATGATCATGAATAAGAGAATTTTAATAATAGAAGATGAAGAAAAAATAGCGAGGGTCCTTCAGCTGGAACTTAATCATGAGGGTTATCAAACAGAATCGGCATTTACGGGAAAGGCAGGTCTGGAAAGGGCGGAAGCCGAAGAGTGGGATTTAATCTTATTGGATGTGATGCTGCCCGAGTTGAATGGCATAGAGGTACTTAGGCGTTACCGGAAAAAGAATGGGTCGACACCGGTCATCCTTTTGACCGCAAGGGATGCTGTGCCAGACAAGGTGAATGGCCTGGATCATGGCGCGAATGATTATGTAACGAAGCCGTTTGAAATTGAAGAGCTGCTGGCACGGATCCGTGCTTGTTTTCGTACCAATGTAAGGGAGAGCCTATCAGAAGGGGAAGTGGATGAACTGAAGATCCACGATCTGAAGCTGAACCTTGGGACTAGGGACATTCACAGGCAAGGCAATAGGATTGAGCTGACATCACGCGAGTTCGATTTGCTGGTTTATCTTTTGCAAAATAAAAATCAAGTACTTTCAAGGGAGCAAATCCTGACACATGTATGGGGATATGACTTCGCAGGGGATACGAATGTGGTTGATGTGTATATCCGTTATTTGCGCAAAAAGATAGATTATCCCTTTGAGCTGCAGCTCATCCATACTTACCGCGGGGTAGGTTACAGCCTGAAGGAGCCAGTATGAAGATTCGGACGAAAATCCAATCGTATTCCAGTCTTTTTTTAAGCGTCATGCTCATATTGTTGAGTATCATCGTTTTAATCGCCTTCCTTTGGATATCGTTAGAGAGGGAACGGGATCTGCTTGAAGATCAAGCTTCATTAATCGAAGAAAATATCCTGACGAAAGATTTGATTTCCGGTGATTCCGATTTAATGGAGCCGTATATCCCGGACGATGGAATGGTGCGGATATTCGACACGGATGGAAGGCTGGTTAAATCATTTACGGATGAAGAGGACCTCAAGGGTCTTGCGGTTAAATCCATTAACGAGAAAGGATATGATTTTGCCAAAGCTGACGGTGAATATGTATTGACCTACCGTTATCCTTATCCTGATGAGGGGAAGAGACTGGGGATGATCGAGGTCACACAGCCGCAGGATACCCTCCTTGATAATTTATCGACGCTTGCCCTCGTTTTGGGCGGTGCATCCCTTTTTGTCATTCTGTTATCGATTCTTGCCGGTAAGTGGCTGGCCAACCTGATCCTCAAACCGATATCGGTCATGAGCGGAACGATGAAGGATATTGAGAAAAGCGGGGAATTCAAACGAATACCGCTATCGGATCAATCGAAGGACGAGCTGCAGGTGATGGGAGCGGCATTCAACAGGATGATGGAAAGACTGGAGCGGAATTATAACCAACAGCAGCAATTCCTTTCAGATGCTTCGCATGAATTGAAAACCCCGATTACGGTCATCGAAAGCTACTCCTCTCTATTGAAACGCTGGGGAATGAAGGATCAGGCGATTCAGGAAGAGGCAGTGGAGGCAATCCATCATGAAGCCGTCCGGATGAAAAAACTGACGGAACATCTTCTGCAGTCAGCTTCCCAGACGGAACCTTCAGAAGATGTGGAAGGGAAAATAGAACTCATTTCGTTTTGTGAAGGGATTGCCCAAACATTCAGAAGGACGGGAAATCGTGAAATAACGATAGAGTCAGAGTTTAAGGAAATCTATGCAATGACCATTTCCAGTAAGCTTGAACAGGTGATAGTCATCCTATTGGACAATGCAATGAAATATAGTGAATCAGGCATACAGATCATGATAAAACGGCAGGATAATGAAATTGTCATCGGTGTGAAAGATCACGGCGGAGGGATATCACCAGAACATCTCCCACATGTATTTGACCGTTTTTATCGCGTTGATTCATCAAGGGCAAGGAAAACGGGAGGCAATGGGCTCGGGCTATCCATCGCCCGGACGCTTGTCGAGTCATTCGACGGTAAATTGGAGATTCAAAGCGAGGTGGGGGAGGGAACGTTGGTGACTCTTACTCTTTCTCATCAAATTCTAATCTAACGCTCATGTTCATTTCATGAAGGGTGCTTATTATAAGGGTAACAACTTAAAGGAGGAATCATTCATGAAAAAACAGTGGAGTACGATTAAAGAAGGTATCATTCAAAGGAAAAAGGTAATCATGACAGTGTCCATAGCGTCCGTATTGCTTTTCGGCGGTGCTGCTGGAACGGCGGTATATGCAGTCAATAAGGGGAACCTTTCCGAGGATGAGGCTATCAAAATGATTTCAGAAAAACTAGGCGGGGAAGTTACTCAATTTGAAAAGGATTGGGACCAGCCGATGACCTATGAAATGACCGTAAAAACGAAAGAAGGCTATCAAGACGTTGACGTTGATGCTGAAAAAGGAGAGATTCTTTCTCAGGAGATGGAAGACGGTGACGATGAGGATATGAGCACTCAACAAGCCGTGGAAACTGCAAAAGTCAGCAGTGATCAAGCTGAAAAGATTGCCTTGAAAGCGGTGGATGGTCAAGTAACGGATATGGAGCTGGATTCAGAGAATGGCACCCTTGTGTACGAGCTGGAAATAAAACAAGGACTAAAGGAATATGATGTAGTGGTGGATGCCACCACGGGAAAAGTATTGAAAAACCAATTGGATGATTAATCATATGTCATGTCGACAGAGATTGAAATGTATGAAAGGATTTGCCGGGAGGCAGATCCTTTTTTTATTTGCCAAGACAGTCGGGGAAGTGAAGCTTCCAAATCCTTAACAACATATTAGTTCCTGGCTGCAGCATTGTTGGGAGATGGGCTGTTTATACATATAAGAAGGAATTGAAAAGAAGAATCGCGAATAGGGGCATTAAGGAATCATATACAATGGAGGAATGACAATGGGAAATTTGGAAAGGGCCCTGTTCTTAAGGGAAAAGAAAGAATTCGAAAAATCCAATCGTATATTGATGGATCTGGCAAAGCAAAATCCCGGTGATGCAGTCATACAGTATCAGTGTGCCTGGAGTTTGGATATTCTCGGGCTTGAGGTAAAGGCGGTGCCCTATTATGAAGCGGCACTCGAATTAGGTTTGCCGGAGGAGGATGCAAAAGGGGCCTACCTCGGGTTGGGGAGCACATATCGCACCATAGGGGAATATGAAAAATCAAGACGGACATTGGAATCCGGACTGGCGAAGTTTCCTGGGGATAAGGCTTTATTGGTATTCAGGGCCATGGCATTTTATAATTTGGGCCAACATGATCTTGCGATGGAATCTCTTTTGAAGATCATTGCCGAAACCTCGAGGGATCAAGAAATACAATCTTATGCTAAGGCGATAGAATTTTATAGTGATAAACTGGATAAAGTTTTCACATAAAATCGTGCTCATCCCCAAACTATCCACAAACCTGTATAAAACCAGTCATTTTTACATAGCCGAAATGAATGAATCAACAAATTTGATGGGGAAATTCTTGCTTTTGCCACTTTTACGGATAAATGAATGTGGATAACCTCGGATTGTGGATAACTTACCGGTGTTATTCACTACTTTTCCACAGGTAATCCACATATTCACCTTTAATATGAAAAAAACACTGGCGATTAAGTCTCCAGGAATTTTTTATTGTAATGACTTAAGGCTAAAAGGGGATAAATATAGCGATAGCTATGATAATGGATATACAAAAAATCCGCCATTCCCTGGCCTGCAGGATAATCATTGGTCCAGCTTTCTTGTTGACCTGCACGGATGAGGTAGGCAATGCCTTTTTCAATCTCGGCTGTCGTCTTTTCTGATGCCGATATCAACGCATCCACAGCCCAGGCTGTATGTGTCAGTGTGCTTGTTCCGAGGGGGATATATCGTTGCTTGATATCACTGTAACAAGATTCACCCCAGCCGCCATCTTCATTTTGAATTTTCTTCAACCAAGTTAAGGCTTTTTGGATGGATGGATGTCCAGTGGCTTGCCCTGCTGCCTTCATGCCGGTCAGTGCAGACCATGTGCCATATAGATAGCAGATGCCCCAGCGCCCATACCAGGAGCCATCACGCTTCTGGTCTTCCAATAGCCAATCCACCGCTCTTTTACTGACTTCTTCCGGCTTTTTCATATTTGTATAGTTCCCCAGGAATTCAAGCGTCCTTCCTGTCAGATCAGCGGTGGAAGGGTCAGTCAGGAGATATTTCGAACCCTCTATAGGAAGAAGCTGCAGCCATTTATGGTCGTTATTCCGTTCGAAGGCTGGAAATCCACCATCATCATTTTGCATGGAAATCGTGAAGGCGACACCGCGCTGCCAGCTGTCCCGATTATCCGGTTTCGCTTGCAATTGATTAGCCAGCGCCCGCAGTGAGGCGGTCGTATCATCGACATCCGGATTCATGGTATTCAAATCCGAGAACCCCCAGCCGCCAGGAATTGCATCAGGATTATGGATCAGCCAATCTCCATACATATAATGCTGGCGTGACAGTAAGTACTGATTGGCTGCCTTGACCGTTTTGTCTTTGAAAGGCATTCCCGCTTCTTGAAGGGCGTAGCTTATTAAGGAGGTATTCCAAACATGGGGCGTCGTAAACTGGATATGTGTGTGTCCCTCAATGGAGCAGGCCATCCCCTTCAGACCGGCAATGGCCTTTAGAATCACTGGATCTCTTTTCGAATATCCAATTGAAAGGAGGGCAAAGATCATGAAAAAGGTAGAGCCGAAATAATTGTACAGTGTCCCGTCTGGTTCCAGCCTGTCGAGCATGAACCTTTTCGTTGAATCCAAGGCCAAGGAATGCAAATAATCCGGATAACCAATCAAGGTTTTGACGCCTGTTTGAAGTTTGGAGAAGAAGGAACGATATTCTTCGGTACGGTATTCTTCCCACACTTGCTCTTCGGAACTGTCCTCCCTTGTTTGAAACAAATCTTTTAAACTTGGCGTGTCCGGGGTCGTGATCTGAAACTTTTTATGGCCAAGCAATAGCAATGGAATCATATTGACCCGCCCATATACGGAAAGGTCATAAATGCTGACGAAAAAGGTCGGAGGCAGTAAGACCACTTCGAGTGGAATGGGGAATAGGCGCGGCCATTGATATTGTCCGGTGACAGTAAGCATCATTTTCGTTAACATTTTGGCCTGTTTGATGCCGCCCTTGGAAAGAATGAATTGTTTGGCTTTCCTCATATGTGGATGATTCTTATTGCGGAGTCCGCTAAAAAGAAGGCCATAGTAAGCCTCGATCGTAACCGTAACATTGCCGTCCTTCTCATCTTGGAATAGTTTCCATGACCCGTTTTCCGTTTGCTTGCTTTCGATTCTTTTTACTAAAGCCTCTATAAGAGGAGTATCTTCCATATCTAGAATTTTCAATAATATGATCATATAGGCATCTGCTGTTATCCCGGTGTCAAAGGGATAATTCCACGAACCATCAGCGGATTGGTCTTGTTTCAAGCGATGAACAAGGCGATTGATTTCCGATTGTACATCTTGGTTCAATGACTTTCCTCCTCTAAAAACACATTTCCGTTTATATGTATATTCAAAACTTGTCGTTGCATTCAAGAAATCATGTCAGGCGCATCGTCCCACAAGAATAAAGGAGGGGGGAACTAAAAACGCGCTTTGGCAATGAAAGCTGCCAAAGCGTCATTTAGATCCTATCAGTAGTTCGGTTTGATTCAAAGAAGGTATGTCTTTAAATCACCTAACCCGAATTATGCGAGGAATTTGGGTTAGGTATATTGCTACCAGATATACTGATTTTCTTCTACTCGAGTTCTTATGTTCATTAACAAGGACATTCATCAATACCATATGGATAGATCAATTCCGGTTCTATACCTAAATTCCCATAAAAGTGCTGTTCTATAAAATGTTTAATATTTATTAATTCTGAAGGGGTGGGAAAGGACGATACTTGAATGGTAGGGATGTGCTCAATTGGCATATTTTTATGATCACCAATATCGGTAGAAATGAGCAGATCAAACTCCTCATATTTGAAGAGCAAATCAATACTGGATGGATCCAATGTTGAGATAGCCACTTTATTACCATAGTGATATTTTAATACTTCCCTAATATAATCTTTTTCGTTATAAGTTCTGCACATTAATGCAACCTGTATTGTATGTTGATTCCGTTTTCTCAAGACAACAGACTGTAGAAGTGAAAATATCTCTAAAACATCAAGTTTCTTAATCGTTAAAGGCACTGAAGAAAAACTTTCAATTGCCAGTTCCTCAATTACCTGGAAAATCGGATTTGTTTCAAAATATGGAAGGAACTGCAACATTGAATTTCCTGCACTTTCCGTTTCAAATTCAGTTTCAACTTGTATCCTTTTTAATGTTTGGGATAAATGAAATAAAAAAATATCATCTTGTGATAGATTAAAACCAACATATTTAGAAAGACATTTTAAAAATTTAACCAAGGGAAAACCTTTTTTACTCCTCATTCTTTTTTTAATATAATTAATGTACTGTGATCTATTTAATGGTCGTTCCTCACTCATGATATAAATGGAAAAGAAGAGAATTTCCTGTAGTTGAATATCTCTTGTCGGGCATTTGGCCATATATTTTACCAATTCTTTCGAGAGCTCAAAATATTTACTACCCTCGTAAGTATTTATTAGATTTTTAGGAAATGAGATATAATGCCCCATGGAGACACGAAAATTTGATATAAATAAAATCATTGTTAATCGCTGTAAGGCACCTGTTCTGCAAGACATTGAATATTTTGAAAACAGCTGTAATAAATCTGTTTGAAATTTTATCGTATCGATTGAATCATCTTTAATGGTACTGGCTTCAACTGACATAAAGTCCAAATATTGCGTGATGAATCTTCTAATCTTTTTTTCATCCCCTATGACTTTAAAGGGGCTTGCAGTTAATGTAACACCTGCCTCACTTACAACCTCTTGTAATTTTTCAAGGTGACGGTATGCAGTGGAACGACTAATATAAACCGCTTGGGATATCTGGGGAATATCAACACCATCGTTCAAAAGAATTAACTTTAATGTGTGTAAATAGGAATTCTTTTCTCTTATTTGTGTTAATAAACTTTCTAATGTACCATTTTCAGGTTTAATTAGACGAACTCCAAGGTTTTCATTTTTTTTCAAAATCCATCCGTCAGGGAAAATAGACTCCAGGATTTCTAGATCACGCCAAATAGTACTTCTTGAATACTCTGTTTTCTCGGATAATTCAGCTATACTAATCCATTTGTTACTATTAAGTAAATGAAAGATCAAGTCTGAATAACGTTTATAAAATCGATTCATATTATCACCTATTTCGTAATCGATCATAGCCTATTCCTAAACCTAAGACTACAAAAGGATTCTCATTTTATTTTCCCTGTTTAAGGAATTTACATTATTAACTTAGAATATTTACATCGATCTCTTATTGATAGTAACTAAGTCCCGTTTTTTTAATAATACCTTTTCTTCTTGGTTAATATTCAGAAAATTATAAAAAAATATCCCACTTTTGGCACACACCCCGTTATTTAAGGTATTATTCTTTCTGACTAAAAAACTTAGAATAATCCCCAACTTTTAAGAAGATGGTGATCATGACCGAATGTGTAGCAAAAAGCACTTACATAAAGTAAGTGCTCAAATAGTCTTTTCTTTTTTTGTGGCCTGTTAAAGAGTAGGCAGGTGATTGTTACATTATATCAACCATTAACTTTCGTAGTTAAAAGTCCTGATCTATTATTAAATTTTGACCCAGTTATTTTTAATCGCATGGATAACTGCTTCAGTACGGTCATTTACTTTTACTTTTTGGAGTATTCTGCTGACATGATTTGTTACAGTCTTTTCACTAATGAAAAGTGCTTCACCGATCTGGGAATTGCTTTTTCCATCTGTAAGCAATTGAAGGACTTCACATTCGCGATTCGTTAGCAGGTGGAGAGGGCGACAAAGCTTAAGAGATTGCTCAAAATCTTCATCTTCTCTTAAGTGTTTTTCAGCTAATTTTCGATATTCATTCAGGATATTGCTGATTACCTTTGGATGCAAATAAGAACCGCCCTCCGCAACAAGATGAACAGCATCAATAAGTTCACTTGCGCTCATCTCTTTAAGCAGATAACCTATTGCACCGCTTTGAAGTGCTTCGGTTACATAATGTTCATCTTCACTTATGGATAAGATCATTACTTTTGTATTGGGGTTATTTTCGATTAGCCTGCGTGTTGCTTCGAGTCCATTCATTAGTGGCATACTGATATCGATTATGAAAATGTCTGGCTTATATTCTTTTTCAATAGAAGCTACTTCGATACCATCTACACCTTCGGCAATAACTTGGAAAGATTTTTCAATTTCAAGGATTCGTTTAAACCCTTCTCGGAAAAGTTGATGATCATCTATAATCGCAATTGTGGTAGTCATTTAGGCAGCTCCTCCTACCCTTCTAATTTTCTATATTATTAAAACGTTTATTAAACCTATTCGTAAAAATGAAAGGAAGCAAGTATACGAATTGTCCTAAGTATTAATTGATGATGGAACCTATTCAGTTCATATCATTTCTTCAAGTTACGATTTAACCGAATGAGTATATCAATTTATCCTCTATATTATGGGGCATCAATTAGATTCCAATTAATTTTCCCAGTATAATTACCTATATAAACAAAAGGATCAATTTTTAGCAGTATACCTTTATCCGATTCCCAGTTAATCGATATATTTTGTTCATCCTGTGTAATCATTTCATAAACATTCGTCTCAGCTCCAAGCGCCATTGTTGTTTCAATTCCATCCTCATTAACAAACTTTAATGCATCCCTCAAAAAATGCCCTTGACTATCAGAGAATTCCTCCATTAATGTTGCTGTGAGACGCCATGAACTTCCCAATCCACGGGTATCTTTCACAAGGATCTCCCAATCATCATTTCTTTTTGAATAGGTTGGTTGACTTGGTACTTTCATATTTTCAAAACTAACATTTTCAGTTACACTCATGAAACTTAATTTTCCCGTTACATTGACGTTCACTACTTCAATATTTGATTTTCGACCCGTATCATCTACAGCATAAACTGAAACTTGAGGCATGCCTAAAGACAATTGATCTGCCGGAATGCTGTATTGATAGTTAATGTCTTCACCTTTGTTAGTGGAATTTGATACATTAGAAGCAAATTTTACAGGGGTATTACTGTCCACTGCATAATATAAATCAACTAGATTACTATCAAGGTCGTTCCAACTGCCACTCATCGTATACTCAGTGCCAAAATCAACAGGAGTTTCCCGATTAGCATCCGTTAACGTAATGGCTGGAGGACTTTCAACAATGATTTTCAACTTAGCGGAAACTGAATAAGCGCCTTTACCATCTTTTGCTGTGACTTGAAGATTATTTTCGCCTAATTTTAACTGATCCGATGTTATAAGATAGCTCCAATCTACCGGTTCAGTAGAACCTCCATTGTCTAGCACTTCGGATTTTAGCAACTCGCCATTTAAGTCATAATACAAGGTATTTGTGGAATCATCAGAATCTTTCCAAGTTCCTTTTGCTTGATAATCTTCACCAACAGCTAAATGAATGGGGCCTTTTTCATTTATGGTCACTTCAGGTACATTGTTAGCTTGTATGACATAATCTACTGGATTCGTATTCGTTATATAGTTACTCCCCTCAAACTTAACTGTCTCAGTAACTGGCGTATTTACCTTTACTTGATTGACTTTCACTTTAAAGGAAATGGTCACATCGTTCCGATTGGTATTCATATCAGGAATACTAGCGGCTAAAGATTGTCCCGTCCAAAAACCATCATCCAATTCTTCTGAGCCGTCCCCTGATGATATTGTCATTGAGCCAGGAACATAGGAAACATGATCATTTAAAAAAGTCTTCACTATAATATCGGTCCAATCCTGTTTGCCGGAAAGATACTTCGCGTTTATCGTATAGGTTAGTTCCTCACCATTATTGGCCAGGGCACCATTGTCAACAACAGCACCATCTTTTCTCGTAATCTTTTCTTTCACTTCTGCATTTACTAGCCCTGGCACTTCTTCAAATGCAACACGATTGTTCTGATATCTAGATCCTGTTGAACCAGTAAACCCCCAATAGACTTGATCTGCACCAAAAATATCTTGTACATTTATTGGGATACTAACAGACGATAGACCTTCTAATTGATACGTAAGTGTTGAAGTAGTTGCATTCCAATTAATGGTGAATTTACGCCAGGTATCATTCGATAAATTGCCAGGATATTGAGCACCATTATTTGGACCATCAATGTTATTATGTTTCATCGTTCTTCTATACTGAAAACTTGTGTAGTAATCGATATAAGTTTCAGCTTGACCTGGGTAGCTCCAAGCAACATGGTTCCCTTTGGTTGTATTTGTATCAAAATAACCATCGTTCACATTATTGTTTATAAAGGTATCGAACTCAACAGCAAAGCTTTTTTGAATGCCATCCGTTTTGGATGACCCATGTGTCTGTCCGGCATAAACTCCAAGACCCGAACCACTGTGAGGTGATATGGCATTTGTGCCTCTTGAGTCATTATGCATAACAAAGGCCATACCATCTGCTGCGTTAGCTCCGCGATCCCCGAAATAGATATACATTGACGCTTTAAAATCTTTTGTTAAGTCCATTTTATTAGCTTCAGTCGACCAGATACCACCCTTTTGATTAGCGGTATCAGGGGTTACTTGAACGATATTACCTCCTATAACGGAACTATTTGAACCGGTAGCGGGAGTAACGAATATACCAGTCAAATCAATTTTAAATGGAGGATTGCCGTTATTTGCTGCTTTAACATGTGCAGGGGCCAACCAACCGGGACTTGGTAGAATTAACCCCATTACTAACATCACGGAAAGGGCAGCACGAGGAAATTTCCTGTTACTCTTCTTCATTGTCTTCCCCTCTTTTTTTCTTTTTCAGCAAGATAATGATAATGATGATCAATGATAAAATAAACACAGCAAGTCCTATGAAAAGGAACGTATAATCTTTTTCTACTTCAATTGCTGTTTTATTTATCGCTTTTGCATCTGCACCTTTAATTTCAAACATTTTATCAAATTTCCATGTTTGATTACCGTCTGTAATTGTTAAATATAGATGGTATTTACCTGGTTCCAGCTTTTGATTATCCCAGGTAATAGGAAAGTCAAAATTAGAATTCGGTGCCATGGATAACTTACTTTTCTTCGTTGAGTGGAGCTTCTCTTTTTTTCCTTCCCTCGTAATACGTGCATTTGCATCCAAGTTATTTATTATGACAGCTTCGGTATTTTGTAAATTCGCAGTAACAACCGTACGATAGTTCATCAACCCTGCTTGAACTTCATTTAACTTTAGTTTCGGCTTCACAACTTCATCCGTTCCGGTTAATTTCACGCCAATCACATACGAAAATTCATTTTTGATTTGAACTTTATTATTTTCTTTCCTTTTTTCCTCTTTATTTACTTCGTGAACATAGAATCCACCCAGAATAATTCCATCAAATGACTCTTTGGGCATTTGAATAGTAAAGGGCACTTTCTTTGTTTCTTTTCCTTTTATTACAATTTCTTGCTTTGGAGATATCAAATCAGAAAAAGCATATTTTAATGAGCTGTCTTTTTTGTGTCCATGTTTGCTATAGTCAATCACTCCATTTTGATTGGTAATAGCTGAATTGGGTTCGATCATTATCTTTTTTTCTTCACTAGAAGTGTTTTTAACGGTTAAAGATATCGTTTGTTTTGAACCTGGAGACATCTTCAAGTCAAAATAGGTAAGCTTTTTATTAATTTGGTTTTTGGGGATATTGGCTTTTACTGAATACTCCATAGTACCAGCAAAGGCCACTTCATTAGTGGAGATAAATCCCAATCCAGTCAATAATATTAAAACCATAATGGATAACATATTTTTCATTTTTTCTATCCCTCACATCTCTAATTTCATGATGTTATTTTTCAAAAAAAACTTGGCTAAAATAATTAATTAAGCCAAGTTTTTTTAATTTGAATTTATTTCGGTGCGTCAGATAATTCCCATGTCATAGTAGCCGTATAGTTTTGAGCATCAGCGGATCCCGCCAAAACATTTAATTGTACGTTACTATTATCGCCTTCGGTACCTGAAAAAACATCTAGCCATGTTCCGCGACCTGCATCTACTTCAGCTAACATAAGTACTTTGGAATCTGAATTATCAAATACAACATCATTAGCAGTTGGTGGTGTGGAAACATTACTGGTTTGTGATTTCACTTGTCCATTTTTGAATGATAAAATAGCTCCTCTTAAGACTTCTCCAGAATCGCTTTTAAATTCTGAAGCCTTTGCTGTCAAAGACCATCCTTCCCCCGTTCCGCGTTTATCTGAAACTTGGACAAAGGGATCCTTATTTTTAGCATGATAAGTCGTGTTTCCGCTCATGATTTTTTGTGTTCCAAATTGGATATTTGAGACATGGTCCAGAGTTAAAGCCCCAGCATTTCCAGTACCACTATTGCCTGGATCTTCGGGATCAATTGGACTTGGTGGATTAGGATTGTCCGGATTTGTGGGATCTACTGGATTAGTCGGTCCCTCATCTGCAATAAAGCCAATATAATTATTAGAAGTTGCGTCATTTATGACAGCCGCCTCTGCTGAACTTGTTGAAAGAAGTGTTCCGGCCAAAATAATGCTGCCTACTGCTGATAGACTAAATGCTTTCATTTTTCTAATCTCCTATTTCGTTTATTTATTATTGTGGAGCGTCCACTAGACTCCAAGTTAAAGTCGATACATAATCCCCTGCTAAGTTTCCTGATGGAACGGAAATTTTAATTCTGCTTGGATCAAATTTATCTACCCAAGTCCCTAATCCTGTGTTCATATCAGCTCTCATAAGGATTTGGGGATTAGTTGTTCCACTATCCGTACCTAATTGTACTACCCTTAGTTCAGGTGGTGGAGAAACATTTCCTGGATTCGTCTCAGCAGTGCCGATTGGTAATGTAACAATTGCACCTTTTAAAATTTTAGTGCCATCTGTTTGATCCATAAATGGTGAAGTTGCAACTTGCAAAGCCCAACCAACACCTGTACCACGCTTATCGGTTACTTGTGCGTTAGGATCTTTGGATGTAGTTGTATATTCTACGGCACCACTCGCTAATTGGTGGGTATCAAATTCTAAAGGTGAAACATTATCAATCGTTAATGAACCTTCGTTACCTGTTTCGCCACCTGGTTCACTTGGGAAAATTGGATCGGTTGGTCCTGTAGTTTCGTCTCCTGGTGTTATCATAATATGACCATGAGAAGTTGCTCCAAGGCCATCTGTACTTCCTGTCACTGCAGTGGGATCGATTGCTGCGAATGTAGGTGTCGCGAATAACAGTAATGCTGCTGAGGACATTAGTCCTTTAATTAAGGCTTTTTTGATACTCATTTTGTATTTCCCCTTTTAAATTTTAATATATATTGAACATGACCACGCCTTTGAGTTGGATGAAAAACCCAGTGCTTCGATAAAGCACTGTTACCAATTCTACTAATAACTCCTCGTTTTCCCGTTGTTTTTCCCTCCTTGCAGTTATTTATGTTCAATGAAGAAATGAGTAGTCTGTAGGATAAAAGGAATGTCATGTGTTAATTACATTTTATAAAATAAATCGTTAGATCTAATTTCAAAAATGGGTTGTGAGACTTCATATAAGAAATTAGACCTACTGATATTTACTTTGAATGACTTAGGACTGTTGTGATTTTTCGGGTTATGTAAATTTAACGCTAGAAGGATAAAGAGGGGATAAGAAGCATATTTCACTTATTTAAATGAAATTTAGAATGATCATGATAAGAATGAAATTATTGTTTCAAAAAGTTATTTCAAGAGGAGGAAACACTATTAGAAGTTACGAAAAGGGGATTTGACATTAAATAAACAAAAGGGCTCATGGTTTCGATAAACGGCATATACTCTAGTCTAAATAAATTTATTGGGCTGTTTTTGTAAACGGAAATTGGTTGAAGTTGTTTTTGATGAGTTTTCGCCTTGTTTTTGAAAGAGTTAAATGGATGCCTTATGAGAATGTTGAACAGGACTATAAAACGAAGGTTTTGAGATCATACTTGTCTGGTCAGGAGCAGCACGAAAGATTTGCAGAAGATACAGCTGAAGGGGGGAGGGGGAGACACTTTTCCAATTAGCATAAGACTAATCGGAAAAAAGTACATAAGAGGACAATTGCTTTGGGACAAACTATCTTTAAAAATATATCTAATATGAAGTAGTATGCTCCAATAAAGAAATACTATAGGTATTTTCATGTCTTATACTTATTTCCACATACCCTCGACCCCTTATTTTTTTAGGTAAGTTTCACCGATTATTTTCGGCGGAACTTACCTATTTTTTTTAGAGGTTTTTAACTATGTGGGATGATGGGCAAATAGAAACTTAACCAAAACTTCTCTACAGTTAAGTATGTAAATTCTTTTTTGAGGTCTTGCCATAAAAACAGATGGATTTTTGGATTAGGTAATTCAATTATACTTCCTTTGCAAAAAAATACGTCCCAATTTTAATTTGTTTGGTTTCAACAAAGATATATTGTCTGAATTTTGAAGGGGTACTCTTTAAGAAGTGATAAATTTAATTGATGTATTATTTACTAACATTTAATAAATAATACTCAATTATTCTATCTACTTCATATTTAGATTATTAATAAGGAGAGTACGGAATGATAGAAACTGCACAAGAATTAATATGTAATTTATATAAGCACTGTAAAGTGACAACTTGCCATTCATTTAGGGTGGGGAATGACTTATGTGGTTTCGGACGTTATTTGGGAATTGAAAATCAGGGATTAAATCTCTTAGTGACATTCATTACGATAAAGACTTGGCACTATCCTATACAAATTTCCTTGAAACGAAGGCTTACCAACTCCTACTATGATATTCCAATCAGCATATCAATGGTAAGGGAAGGAAATCTATTAATTAAAAGTAATCTCAATTGAAAGAAGTGTCAGCATGCGTGAAATTCAAAAAATATTAAAGAATCAATAAATCAGAATATATAAGAAAAAATTACTTAAAGACAATGGAGCCCTTCAGATGGAATGGCTTCAATTTAGAGGGGGGGAAAGAAGTTAAGGTTAAACATAGGGGACCAAACAAAATTCCGGAATCTCCTCACAAGGCTCCGTTTGGTCCGGGTGTGCTATTAAAGAAAGGATTTCCTGATGAATCAGCTTCTCGTGTGTTTATTGATTACACTAGGGAATTTCACTCCCTTTGTATATAGAACTAGTTTAAAAATGGGAAGGCTGATAGCGATGGAGCATACATATACGGTGAAATTGAAGGAATGGGATTGTGGATTTTATAAGACTTTCGGGGGAGTATTTCATAGGATTGGTGAGATAGGTTAATTATTAAACAAAAGCAGAAGTATGATTAGAATTAACTTCGCTTTTGCAGTAATTGAAACAGGTGAACAGGAAGTAACGACTAGATTAATGATTCCATGGTAAAATTCGCAATCCTTTTAATAGATGTTCATCACCTGTATTCTGTATAATTACAGGTGGAAAGTCATAATGATACAGATTAAGCTATTTGCTTAACCCGTATCATTTCAATTCATCATATAACTTATTTAAAAGATCCTGTGAATCCTCGCCACTCATTATCTGGCCGTTCACTTTCGCATAGGGGGTTTTCTTACAAAGTTTACACTCACTCAAACATTCATATTCCTTATATTGAATCCTTGGATTCTCTAAGAACTTACCATAATCGGCAATTGTTTGTTCATTAAGGAAGCGGTCAAGATTATTTTGGCAAAATTCAATCTGGATTTTCGCCTTTTTTGAGAACACTTTGGATAACAAGTTTTTCATCATATCGCTTCTTTCATTATAAGAGTAAATATTTGTTATTTTGATTTTATCACTTCCTGAAACGAAATGCATGGTTGGTTCATCCGAATTCATTACAATTGGACTATTGGGAGAATATCAAGTAATTCCCTTGTATATATTGACACATGTCCAAGAAATGATAGAATAAGAATGGATGATAATGAATCTCATTATCACGAATGGAAGATCCTTGTAACTATTGCAACTTAATGAGTCCCACTTCGATAGGTGACTTAATGATAGTCTTTATTCAAATATATTTAATTAAAAATATTATCGCTGTATTAAAGTGAGATAGGAAGAGTAGGAAATGTAGATGAAGATAAGATATTTAGTCATGGCGTTAATTGTTCTATCATTTACGTCATTATTCATTGGTGTAAAAGATATTACCCCCCTGGATTTATTGAATCTAAGTGATGATAAAGTGCAAATCATGCTGCAAAGCCGTTTCCCTAGAATGGTGACCATAGTCATTGCCGGTATTGTGATGAGTATAAGCGGTCTGATCATGCAGCAATTGAGCCGCAATAAATTTGTGTCCCCGACGACTGCCGGTACCATGGACTCTGCAAGGCTGGGACTTCTTCTTGCCATTATCATTTTTCCATCGGCAGCACTTATTGAGAAAATGGCATTCGCTTTCATATTCGCTTTGGCAGGTACATTCTTGTTCATGAAAATTCTTGATCAAGTGAAATATAAGGATACGATCTTCATTCCATTGGTTGGTTTGATGTTTGGTAATATCGTAGGATCGATCTCGACTTTCTTTGCCTATAAATATGATTTGATTCAAAGCCTCAACACATGGATGAATGGTGATTTCTCGATGATCATGTCGGGAAGGTACGAACTTATATATCTGAGTATCCCGCTAGTCATTCTCGCATACTTCTTTGCCAATAAATTCACTGTGGCAGGGATGGGAGAGGAGTTTGCTATCAATCTAGGACTCAATTATAAGTTCATAGTCAATTTTGGATTGATCATCGTGGCATTATCCTCCACTGTCGTTTTGTTAACGGTGGGAACGATTCCTTTCATAGGATTGATCGTACCAAATATTGTATCCCTTTACCTTGGTGACAATTTGAAAAAGAGTCTTTCTCATACAGCATTGCTAGGGGCAGTCTTCCTATTGATCTGCGATATTCTGGGCAGGATCCTTATATATCCATTTGAAATCCCGATCGGACTCGTGGTTGGTGTGATAGGAAGCGCCGTATTTATCTATCTGATACTGAGGAGAAAGGCATATGAATAATAAAAGTAGGATCATTGTATTGGCTGTTCTTGCAGCTGCTTTAACGGCAGGTTATATCTTTTGGGACCTTGGCCCGAATTGGGATTATGCACTGCCGAGAAGGGTTATAAAAATCGTCGCCATCATCGTGGTAGGTTGTGCAATTGCTTTTTCAACAGTGATTTTCCAGACAGTCACAAATAATAAAATCCTGACGCCAAGCATTTTAGGGTTGGACTCCATGTATATGCTGATTCAAACGGGAGTGATTTTCATCTTCGGTTCAACGCATATCATGATCATGAATAAAAATCTCAATTTCCTGATTACACTTGCGGCCATGCTCATTTTTGCAAGCCTGCTGTTCAAGTTCATGTTCAAGAAAAACCGCAATATTTACTTCCTATTGCTGATCGGTATCATCTTCGGAACCTTATTCGGCAGCATGTCTTCATTCATGCAGGTATTGATTGACCCGAATGAATTCCAAATCATTCAAAATAAAATGTTCGCCAGCTTCAATAATGTCAACACGGACCTGTTAACCTTAGCTATTGTCCTCATGATTGCGGCAATGATATATTTCATGAGATTTTTGAAGTATTTAGATGTCATGTCCCTAGGGAGGGACCAAGCCATAAACTTGGGTGTGGATTATGATTTTGTCACGAAGCGGGTTTTAATCGTCGTTACCGTTTTAATTTCCATTTCGACTGCCTTGATCGGTCCGATCACGTTCCTCGGATTGCTTGTTGCAAATGTGGCTTATCAATTCATTAAGTCCTATCAGCATAAACATATCCTCCCGGGTGCAATGCTGATCAGTGTGATTGCCTTGGTCGGCGGCCAATTCATTGTAGAGAGGATCTTTACGTTTTCCACGACCTTAAGTGTCATCATCAACTTTGTCGGCGGTGTCTATTTCATCTATCTTCTATTAAAGGAGAATAAATCATGGTAGAAGTGAAAAATTTATTCAAAAAATATAATAATAAAACGGTTGTCGAGGATGTTTCCATCGAAATAATGAAAGGGAAAATCACATCCTTCATCGGTCCCAATGGAGCGGGTAAAAGTACCGTCCTTTCGATGATCAGCCGTCTCATTACCCGGGATTCAGGAGAAGTCCTTATCGAGGGTAAGGATATGGGGAAATTCAATAGCAATGAACTTGCGAAAAAGATTGCCATCTTAAAGCAGGCTAACCACATCAATATCCGTTTAACGATTCGTGAACTGGTCGCCTTTGGCCGTTTTCCTTATTCACAAGGAAAGCTGACGAAAGAGGATTGGAAATACGTCGATGAAGCGATTGAATATATGGAACTTGCTGACATGCAGGATAAGTTTCTTGACCAGCTGAGCGGCGGACAGCAACAGCGGGCCTTCATTGCCATGGTCATTGCTCAAAACACGGAATATGTGCTTCTTGATGAACCCCTGAACAATCTTGATATGAAGCATTCCGTCCAAATCATGAAGGTATTGAGGAGATTGGCCGATGAATTGGGGAAAACGGTCATCATCGTCATTCATGACATTAATTTTGCATCCTGTTATTCCGACTATATCGTCGCATTGAAGGATGGCAAGGTTGTTCATAATGGACCTACCGAACAAGTCATCAATTCCAATGTATTAAAGGAAATTTATGATATGGATATTGAAATCCAAAGTATCAATGACAATAAGATCTGTGTGTACTTCACGTAAGACAATTCCATTCGGTTTTAAATTACTTCAGTATTCGTAGCCGTCCAGAAATCACCTCGTACGCTTCTTAGGCAGCTAAGAGTTGGCGGGCGCCCAAGACCTTAGCCGCCTCCTGTTCATCTGGCAGGGAAAGTGTTGAAGGTGAACTATGTGATGGTGAGGATTCAATATGTAATTTTAAATAAAAAATTTTTCGAGGTGACCATAATGATTAAGAAATTATCCTTGCTGCTTTTGGTTGCAATGCTGGCTGTAGTGGCTGCTGCTTGTGGATCAGATAAGGAAAAAGAAGAATCAAGCGCGAAAAAAGAAAGTGCTAAAAGCGAAGAAATTACAGTTAAGCATCAACTAGGCGAAACGAAAGTAAAAACAAACCCTGAAAAAGTAGTTGTATTCGATATGGGTGCTCTTGATACTCTTGATAAATTGAATGTGGAAGTGGCAGCTGTTCCTCATGATGGCCTTCCAAAATACCTTTCTAAATATAAAGGTACAACTGAAAATGCCGGCGGATTAAAAGAGCCTGACTTCGAAAAAATCAACGAAATCGCTCCTGATTTAATCCTTATTTCTGGCCGTCAATCTGAAGCATATAAAGAATTAAGCAAAATTGCCCCTACTGTTTTTGTGGGTGTAGATACAACAAAGTATATGGAATCATTTGAAGAGAACGTAACACTTTTAGGTAAAATTTTCGATAAAGAAGACGAAGCAGCTAAAGAATTGGCAAGTGTTGAAGAAAACATTAATGCTTTGAAAGAAAAAGCCCCGACTGACAAAAATGGTTTAATCGTTCTTGCCAGCGGTGGAAAAGTAAGTGCTTACGGACCGGATTCAAGATTTGGAATCATCCATGATGTATTCGGAGTACCTGCAGTGGATGATAAATTGGAAGTATCGACACATGGTCAAAGTATTTCTTTCGAATATATTGCTGAAAAGAATCCTGACTACCTATTCGTTGTAGACAGGGATGCGGTTGCCGGTGATGGAGCTGCAGCAAAAAAAACGATTGAAAATGACATTGTAAAAAATACAAAGGCATTTAAAGAAGGTAACATCATTTATCTAGATCCTAACTACTGGTACTTATCAGGCGGCGGTTTAGAATCTGTTGACGCTATGGTTAAAGAAGTTTCAGAAGGCATTAAGTAATGTAAATATGATTTAAGATAATCCTGTCCTCGATCGAGGGGCAGGATTTTTTATTTTTTATAATAAAGCTGGATGAAACAAATATACTAACAAAGGGGAAGAAAAGAATTCCTGCAAAACACAGGTAAGCTTATAATAAGGCGCCCACAACCCAATTAAGGGGGAATGGGAAAGGACAAGGTCTATATTCCGCCTGTTGCCGCTGCTATGGCTTATATGGGCTGCAATCGTAAGAAATTTGACCCTTCAGCCAAAATGAAAAATTCAGTTTCTTCCTATTATACTGTCTTTTTGCATCCTTTCCGGTACCAGGAGGGGTTTTACAATTGTAAATTAAGTGAACTTTGGTAAATTGAATCTTTTATGGATGATAAATTATCCTGGAAAGTAAAAATATAAACACAATATGATCATCACTTACTGAAAAAATTATTTGAAAAAAGCTAATTAAATATGCCGGAGGGGAATGATGTCGATACTTCGTGCAATCCATTTGTTATTTTATGGGATTTAAGGGTGACGGACGCTTATAATTAAAAGGTTAAACTTTACAGGCACGGGGTATTAAAAGTGCGGATGAGAAAAGCATCCATGTAACCGGCCATCCATTTTTAACTGTCGAATTATCGGGAAAGAAATCCTGGATATATCTATAGCTTTAAATTATTGAAGATTTATATCTTACATATTTTGTAATGTACTGGTTTTTTTATAAAGAGTCGTTTATAATGGTAAAAGCCTGAAGGACGTGAAATTAATTAGTGCCTGTCACCCGCAGTCACCCCAAAAAGTTACGGTGATATTTATTGGATTATGACATGTAGTTCCTATATATTTGTTATAGGTGCGCTAAAACATTTGGGACGGGGGAAACTCTGTTATTTTTTCAAAGGCTTGTTCATAAGCTAAAGAAGTGTTCTGGATTTGAGGAGTCATGGATGTGACAAAAGGTGGTTTTCATAATCTTGACTATCCAAGTGAAAGAATGCTATTATAAGGTTTCTGATTTTCCGTCTTTTGTAAGTTTGTAAAAATTTATATAAATAAACCACTAGATTAATAGAGGTGAAAGCATGAATAATTTTGTAAAAAAAAGCCGGCATTTATTTGCAGATAACATACTAGGCTTTTTCTTTATTGCGGTAGTCTTGTTTACGATAAAAACTTATATTGGATATCGAGTTGAATTTAACTTAGGTATTGAAAATGGCTTGCAACAGTTCTTACTGTTCATAAACCCGATTAGTTCAGCCATTTTATTCTTTGGCCTGGCATTATTGGCTAGAGGCAAAAAATCGTTTAAATGGATCATCAGGTTGAACTTATTGATGTCACTATGGTTATTCTTCAATATTGTATACTATCGGTCATTTACCGATTTCATTACATTGCCAACCTTGACGCAAGTGCAAAATGCCGGGGATTTGGGGCCGAGTATTTTAGAATTATTTAAAGGCCACGATGTATTTTATTTCCTTGATACGGTTCTTTTGATCGTGTTGTACAGATTCAAAGGCTTTAAAGTGGAAGACTTCAAAGTCAAACGCCGTACAGTTGGATTGGTTTACCTAGCGGGACTTGCAATTTTCGCAATCAATTTGGGACTTGCTGAAAAGGATCGCCCGCAATTATTATCAAGAACATTCGACCGAAACTATATCGTCAAATATTTGGGCATGTTCAACTATACGGTTTATGATGCCGTTCAGAATACTAAAACATACGCCCAGCGTGCGACTGCAAACAGCACCGATATCGCTGAAGTCGTCAACTATACAAAGGCAACAAGCGCTGAACCGAACCCTGAATATTTTGGTGCAGCCAAAGGTAAGAATGTTATCTACCTGCATTTGGAATCCATGCAGAATTTCTTGATCGATTATAAATTAAATGGGGAAGAAGTAACTCCATTTTTAAACTCACTTGCACATGATAAATCAGATTTCATGCACTTTGATAATTTCTTCCATCAAGTAGGCCAAGGTAAAACAGCGGATGCAGAATTCATGCTTGAAAATTCCCTGTTCGGTTTACCACAGGGGGCAGCATTCACAAACAGATCCCAAAATACGTATCAAGCAGCACCAGCGATTTTAGGACAACAAGGATACACATCTGCTGTGTTCCATGGTAATTACAAATCTTTCTGGAACCGGGATAAGATGTATAAGTCTCTTGGTTTTAATCAGTTCTTCGATGCAAGCCATTATAATATGGAAAATAAAGAGGAAGTACTAAGTTATGGATTAATGGATAAGCCTTTCTTCAAGGAATCGATTCCAATGTTAGAAACGCTTAAACAGCCTTTCTATACAAAATTCATAACGGTATCCCATCATTTCCCATATGCCATGGACCAGGAGAAAGCAACAATCGGTAAACAAACGACAGGCGATGCTTCCGTAGATAATTACTTCCAAACTGCACGCTATGCCGATGAGGCGCTTAAAGAGTTTTTCGATTATCTGAAGGAATCCGGTCTATATGATAACTCGGTAATCGTTATGTATGGTGATCATTATGGTATTTCCGAAAACCATAAAGAAGCCATGTCAAAAGTGCTTGGCAAGGATGTTGGCGCATTTGAGAATGCCCAATTGCAACGTGTACCATTATTGATTCATGTTCCAGGTGTTGAAGGCGGGGAAATGCACCAATACGGTGGACAGATTGACCTTCTCCCGACTTTATTGCATCTGTTAGGAATTGAATCTAAAGATTATGTACAATTCGGTTCCGATTTATTGTCAAAAGATCATAATGAAGTGGTACCTTTCAGGAATGGTGATTTTGTAACACCGGATGTCACTTCCATTAAAGGGAAATACTACGATACTAAAACGGGAGAATTGGTCGAGGAAAATGATGCCATCCTCAATTATAAAACGAGAGCTGAAACGATGCTCAATTTATCCGACCAAGTAGTGAACGGCGACTTACTTCGTTTCTATACTCCAAACGGCTTTAAACCGATTGATCCAGCTGATTATGATTACACATATGATGAAGAAGGTTCTAAGGAAGAAAAGTCCGATAAATAAGGCTAATGAAAGAACAGGCAGGAAGCCATCGCTTCCTGCCTGTTTTTTTTATGCGTCATCCTTTATTGGTCATCATGGCAATATACTTTCTGATTTCATCAGGCTTCCCTGCATATTTTTCAGCACGCTGATCGTCTTTCATGATTTTATCCTTGGCTTTGACCAGGATTTCTTCACCCTTATCTTTGGGCACGACCACGACTCCATCTATGTCCCCTATGATGATGTCCCCTGGATATACGGTGACACCTCCACATGATATGGGCACATTGGTTTCGCCTACCCCTGCCTTGCCGCTTGAGGCAACCGTCGCCCCTTTGCTGAATACAGGGAAATTCAATTCTTTAATGGCTTCAAGGTCGCGAATGACCCCATCGACTACGAGGCCGCCTATTTCCATGGTCTGCATCATGCCGACAACAAAGTCTCCTGCTATTGCCCGGTATGTATCACCCTTGCTGTCAACGACAATTATATCCCCAGGCTTGGCTTCACCGATCGCTTTTAACACAGCAGAATTATCACCGACGGGAATCTGTACGGTCAAAGCTCGTCCGGCCAAACGAAATTCTTCCTTTAAGGGTTTTATTGCCGAATCAAGATTGCTTAACCCTTCCATTGCATCTGAAATCGCCGTGGTGGGCAAATTCCTGAACTGTTGAATAAGATTATCCATGACTATGATTCCTCCTTAAAAGTAAATGAATATAGCTTAATTATACACAAATTTCGTAATTTTCTAATAGTTTTCAGCTTGATGAAATGGTAAGTGTAGTGTAATTAACATCTGAAGGGGGAGGGAAGCTCAGCTGTCACAAGGGGGTTAAAGGCAAATTCCGTTTTAATCAATCGATTGATTAAACTTTGAAGTGATTGAAATCCAGGATAGGAACAGTCCTAGCAATATTAATGGTCGGGCCTCCATGGCAGTTTGATCCGTACAGGAGGACATTCTTCTGAAGCAAGGGTAGAATGCTGGTGCATATCCTCGGTTTTTTTCTGATCTGGATGGGGGTGTCAGCGAAGAAATCCATAACACAGCCAGTGTGCAGGGGATACTTGCAATCTTCAAAGCAGGAGCAGAATCAAGACAGATGTTGCCAATGTAAGCCAAAGGGGGCTGAAAACTTCTGGATGAATGATTAAAAAAATGATTCCTGCAATCGTGGCAGCCTGCTGTATGGTCATATGTCTAATGAAGTGGATTCCAGCTTTAAAACAGGCTTTAAGAAGAGGCATTTGATTCATTTTCATTCCTCCTTTTACTTTCAATAATATGACCAGGCATAAAAGAAAATACATGGGGATTCGTTTTCTGCTCAATTATTACGGGTATAGTAAAGGTAAAATAAAAGGAGGAATCTAGGTGATCATTGTATATATTAGTCTTGCCCTCTTTATCGGATCGATTATTTATTTAGCGTTTTTTGCTTTTAAAACATTTAAGGATTCCAAACCGACAATTGAAAATGTGACTCAAACCGTTACACGCATCCAGGCCAAAACGGACCAGATTAAATCGGAAACGGACCAACTCGCCATGACACAGCAGGAAATCACTGAAGATGTTGAATATAAAAAAGAGGCTGTCCAATATACGGTTGAGGCGGCTAAAGAAATACCTGAACCCTTTAAGAATATTTGGTTTTCAATAAAAGGTGACAAGTGGAAGCTTAGAAACAGAAGCGATGCATAAGTGTTTGACCGATCTGAAATGTACATGATATAGTATGGAAATACTATGTTTCTAGGGTTCCTCGGTTGAATGTTACCGGAATGGTCCAAGAGAAACGCGCAGGAATCTGCGTACACGGAGGGAAAAAAGCCCGGGAGGTTATGAAAGATGACCTCCCGGGCTTTTTCTGTAATTGGAGGGGAAAAAGATGGCTTGGATTCAATTGGTGATTGCAGGATTATTTGAAGTGGTATGGGCGACAAGTCTAAAGTATACCGAGGGTTTTACGAAATTATTACCTTCTATCATAACGATTGCTGGCATGGTTATTAGTTTTTATTTTTTGTCATCGGCGATAAAAACTCTGCCTATGGGAACAGCGTATGCAATCTGGACGGGAATAGGGGCTCTTGGGGCTGTTCTGGTAGGCATCATCGTTTTTAACGAGCCTAAGGATGCGATGCGATTGGTATTCGCGGGTTTTATTTTGGTTGGAATTATCGGCTTGAAGGTCACCTCTTCTGAATAATCTGCCCACTCCTCGCAAATAGTAATGTTAAATGATATTTGAGGAGTGAAGAATATGAACTATAAAGCGATAGTATCAAGTACAATGCTGGCTTTAGTGATTACAGGTTGTGCAACGAATGATAAAGAAGACGCCAGTGAAAACCTTGGCCTGAATCGTACTCATCAGGATAATTTGGATAATCCGATGAATGTAAGCGACACAAGGCAAAATGTCAATAATGATAATAATGATAATGGCGTAAACGGTATGAGGGTCTCCGAGGATATCTCAAATCGAGTCGAAGCTTTGAAGGAAGTAAGTAACGCAAAGGTCATCGTGACTGAAAATAATGCCTATGTAGGCGCAGTATTAAAAGACGGCGGAGATAAGGATATCTCGAATGACCTTAAAGAAAGGGTTGCTGATGCAGTAAGGGGAGCGGATCCATCTGTAGACCAAGTTTATGTGTCGGCAAATCCGGACTTTGTTCAAAGAATGGATAGGTATGCGAATGATATCGAGAATGGAAAACCTGTTGAAGGATTTGCTGAAGAGTTCCGTGAACTTGTAACACGGATCTTTCCAAGTTCAAGATAATTGGGAAATTAAGGAGTGGAGACTTATCCGGTGGATTCCGGATAGGTCTTTTCCTATTTTTAAGATATCTGTGGAACATGACTAACTTTAAATAGGGTGGTTACAATAATCGAATGAACGAAAAACTTTGTATGGGGGGTGGGATGGTGAGGCTATTTAAGGGCAAGGGGGAAATGGATTCAGGATCCTTTCAGGTTACTTCCAAGGATTTTCAGGAACTCCTTAAAAAGTTTAAAGCATCTGATGATTTCCTTACCTTCCAATTCCCGAATGATGATGGCTATATCATCTCCTACTTCAATTCACTGGTCAGTGTACAACAGCTCCATGAACAAGTATTGGCGGTCATGTCGAATCAGCCAAAGAAGGTCCTTAAGCAACTAAAAGGCGATATTCCAATGGAAGATATGAAATTGACGGCTGATTTAAAAGACATTCAAAGATTGGTTTTGGCAGGATCGATCATGATTCAATACAAGCAAGATGATGAAATGTGTTTGCTCATTCCGTGTGTTCACAGTGTGAAAAGGCAAGTTTCCACACCTGAGTCAGAGTATACGGTCGTTGGATCCAAGGAGGCGTTTGTTGAATCGCTTGATTCGAATTTGAATTTGATCCGTAACCGGTTGCCCACTCCTGAATTGCAGTCCAAGGAATTTAGGGTCGGGAGCATTTCGCAAACAAGGGTAGCGGTACTCTACATAGATGGGGTGGTAAATCAACAGAACATCAAGTCGGTCATACAGAGAATAGAAGATATAGAATATGATACAATCGTCGATATTTCGTTCGTAAGCCAGATGATCACGGATAATCGGAATTCGATGTTCCCGCAATTGATTGATACGGAGCGGCCTGATCATCTGGCCAGTGTATTATCGGAAGGGAAAATAGGGATCATGCTGGATGGATCTCCTCATGCATTGGTTGGTCCCAATACCATCATTTCATTCTTCTCGTCATTTGAAGATTATTTTCAAATTTGGAATCTCGGCACTTCATTCCGTTTGATTCGGCTTTTCGCCGTTCTGTTTTCCGTTTTGTCATCACCTTTGTATGTGGCCGTTTTAACCTATCATTATCAAGTGATCCCAATGGATTTGCTGCCAATCTTAATATCATCCAGGGGAGTGATCCCTTTTCCGCCGATCTTGGAAGCGATCGTGCTGGAAGGGACGATCGAATTGCTGAGGGAAGCGGCGGTCAGGCTGCCTGCCAAGGTTGGCTCCACCATCGGCATTGTTGGCGGTATAGTCATCGGTACAGCCGCTGTGGAAGCGGGATTTGTCAGTAATGTCTTGTTGATGCTTGTCGCTTTAGCTGCCTTGGCTTCATTTACGGTGCCGATTTACCAAATCAGCAATACGATTCGCCTTATCCGCTTTCCCTTTCTAATTGCTGCCCAGTTATACGGACTGTTTGGAATAGCTTTATGCAGTGCATTCATTTTAAGTCATTTATTGAAATTGACTTCGCTTGGCAGTCCTTATTTAGACCCGCTGTACCCGTTAAGAATTCATGACTTTAAAGATAGTCTGATTCGCCTCCCTTTTTCAAAGCAGAAAAAACGCCCGCAGTTTCTGCGGACGGAAAATCCACTAAGGATAAGGAAAGAGGCGGAAAAACGAAACCCCCGTAATGATATCGATGAATAAGGAAGTAGAAAGCGGTGAGAAGGAATGGAAGTCAAACCAAATGAAACAAAACAAATATCTCCATTTTTTGTTTTTTTCCTCATGCCCGGCATGCAGATTGGAGTAGGGATATTGGGGTTTGAACGGATCATAGCGAAAGAGGCTGGCCAAGACGCATGGATATCGGTCCTGATATCAGGGTTGATCATAAATGTTCTGCTTTGGATGTGTTTCAAGCTTTTGGGCAGGGGCCCCCAAACACTTGATTTGATTGCCATCCACAAGGATTTGTTTGGTAAATGGGTCGGAAATGCTTTCAATATTTTATTCATCCTCTACTTTATCATGATTTCCATCATTCTTATCAGGACTTATTTAGAAGTCATTCAGGTTTGGATGTTCCCTGGTGTCAATGTTCTGATGCTGATAACCATCATTCTAATCCTCGTGTATAACTTTGTGGAGGGAGGTTTCAGGGTCATTACCGGTTTTTGCATAATCGGCTTTATAATCGCATCGCCATTATTCCTTTTGAATTATTTCCCTTTGAAGTACGCCCACTTTGAAAATTTGGGTCCTTTTCTTGATCATTCCTTTTTGGAAATCATGAAGGCCTGTAAGAAAATGACCCTGAATTACCTTGGCTTTGAATTAATCCTCATTTATTATCCTTTCATTAAAAATCGTGAAAAATCTCAAAAGTGGGCCCACTTAGGGGCGTTGTTCACTATGGTGATATATGTGGTATCCATCCTTGTTTCATTAGCCTACTATCATCAAGATCAGCTGAAAGATGTAATTTGGGCAACTTTGACGTTATGGAAGATTGTAGACCTTCCATTCATTGAAAGGTTCGAATACATAGGGATTTCCGTTTGGCTGTTCATGGTGCTGCCGAATGTTTGCCTAGGGGTTTGGGCAGCAAGCAGGACAGCGAAAAGAGTATTCGGATTTAGGCAAAAAAAGATGATGGTTCTCATTCTGATCATCATCTTGGTTTCCTGCATTTTTTTGGATAACCGCTATAGGATCGATAAGTTTAACACGATCAGTTCGCAAATTGGTTTTTATATCGTTTATTTGTATCTTCCTCTCTTATTCATATGCCAGTCGGTCGTCTATAAAGTCAGGGGGCATAAATCATGAAAATCAAACTCCTCTTATTAACATTAGCGAGCCTTTTGATGGCGGCCTGCGGCATGGAAAAGCAAATATTAGAAGATATATTAATTGCTGAAGTCGTAGGTTATGATGATGCCGGAGACAAGAAAATCAAGGGTACGGTCGTGGTCAGCGTTCCCCAGCCTGGGGAGGAAGCAGCTCTAGGTAAAGAAGTATATGAAGCGGACTCCCATGATATAAAGGCGGCCCGCCAGCAGGAAAATGCAAAAACACCATACCCGATTGTCGGCGGGAGACTGACAGTCACTCTATATGGTGAGGAATTGGCAAGTAAGGGATTGAATGATTATGTCGATACATATAGGCGTGACCCAATGGTGGGAAGGGATTTGTATTTAGCGGTCGTTCATGGCAAAGCGGAGGATGTAGTTAAAATGGAGCCGAAGTTGATTAAAACTCCAGGGGTTCAAGTGAAGGAGCTGATCGAACAGAATATAAGGACCAATTTGCCTAATGTAGACCTTCACAGGTATTTATATGCGTGTCATGGTAACGGGATCGATCCGGTCTTGCCCTTATTGGAAACTACAGGAGATCAAATACGGGTAAGGGGAATCGCCTTGTTTAAAAAGGATCGTTATATTGGTAAATATATCCCTTATGAGGAAGGCTTCTTATATAAGGTCCTTAGTGAAAATTTCAAGCTGGGGAGTTATGAAATTAAATGGAAGGAAAATGACTTTACCGATATCAATAACGTGGAGTCACGTGTCCATTATCATATTTCGAATGCCAATCAAGACCCTAAGGCCAGGATTGAAGTGAAAATGAAAGCGAGTCTGCTAGAGGTCCAAGGCTATGATTTGGGCAAAGCGGTCGACCTGAATAAAATAGAGGCCAGGGCCGAGCGGGTCATTGGTAAAAAATTAAATGAGATGGTAACCATGTTTCAGGAGAACCATATAGATCCGCTTGCACTTGGTGATCATGCTAAAAGTAAAACAAGAAATTTTGATCAAAAGCATTGGGAGGAGACATATCCCGATATTCCAATCGAGGTCGATCTGGATATTGAAATGATTCAAACGGGAATAGCTGAATAAAAGTAGAATATTCTGGAGTTCCCCCCTTTATAATAGGGTATTGGTGTAAGGATTGTGTCAATGCGGCTAAAAAGGGGGAAAAGCATGGACAAAGCATGGTGGAAAGAGGCAGTTGTGTATCAAGTGTATCCAAGGAGTTTTATGGATAGTGATGGCGATGGTATTGGAGATATAAACGGGATTTTGATGAAGCTCGATTATTTACAAGAGCTGGGTGTGAACGTGATATGGCTATCCCCAGTTTATCAATCTCCCAATGATGACAATGGGTACGATATCAGTGATTATAAAGCAATCATGACTGAATTCGGGACCATGACTGATTTCGATAGGTTGTTGAAGGCCGTTCATGAACGTGGAATGAAGATCATGATGGACCTCGTGGTCAATCATTCTTCAGATGAACATCCGTGGTTCGAGGAATCCCGATCCTCAAGAGATAATCCGAAACGCGATTATTATATTTGGAAACCTGGCAGGAATGGAAAAGAGCCAAATAATTGGGAGTCCATTTTTAAAGGTTCAGCATGGGAATATGATGAAGCAACCGATGAATATTATTTACATTTATTCAGCAGGAAACAACCGGATTTAAACTGGGAGAATCCTAAGCTCCGTGAAGAAATCTATAGCATCATGACTTGGTGGCTGGATAAGGGTGTCGATGGCTTCCGGATGGATGTCATCAACTTCCTTTCAAAAGATCAAAGCTATTCAGATGGAGCCATTCAGCATGAAAAGCAGTATGGTGATGGAAGCCCCTTTTTCCTGAATGGCCCGCGCATACATGAGTTTTTGCAGGAAATCAATCAACGGGCCCTTTCTGGACATGACGTGATTACGGTTGGGGAGATGCCAGGCGTCACACCGGAGGAAGCGCAATTGTTCACAGGTAAAGATCGTGGTGAGCTACATATGGTCTTTCAATTCGAACATATGGATTTGGGGAGGGGACCAGAAGGGAAATGGAGTAACGATAAATGGAAGCTAACCGATTTAAAGCGAATCCTCTCCAAGTGGCAGACTGGTTTGGAGAGGGATGGCTGGAACAGTTTATACTGGAACAACCATGATCAGCCCCGGGTTGTCTCGAGGTTTGGTAATGATGGAAAGTATCGTATTGAAAGCGCAAAGATGCTTGCCGCTTGTCTTCATATGCTGCAAGGTACACCTTATATATATCAAGGGGAAGAGCTGGGCATGACCAATGTTGCATTTGAAAGCATCGATGAATACAGGGATATCGAAACATTGAATTCATATGACGAACTCGTCCATTCACATGGCTGGTCAAAAGAGCGGATGATGTCCGCCATCCACGCCCGCAGCCGGGATAATGCGAGGACACCGATTCAGTGGAATGACTCCCGGAACGCAGGATTCACGAACGGGACCCCTTGGATTAAGGTTAATCCCAATTTTCCCGAGATTAATGCAGAAAAGGCTTATAATGATCCGAATTCCATTTTTCATTTTTATAAAAAGCTTATCCAACTGCGCAAGGAACATGATATCGTCGTTTATGGCCGTTTTGAACTGCTGTTGCCGGATGATGAACGAATATTTGCCTACACGAGATCGTTTGAGGAAGAGAAGTTATTGGTGCTATGCAACTTTAAAGAAGAGCAGGCCTCTTATACTTTGCCTGAAGAGCTGCATGCATATTCTGCCACAAAGCTGATCGGCAATTATGGTCAGGAGGAAGAAGGAATCTCCAGCAAACCCCTGCAACCATATGAATGCCGTGTTTATCATTTGAAATGAAAAAAGGACCTGTCCTTCTCCGGTTAGGGAAGAACAGGTCCTTTGCGTATTATTTTGATTTAAGGTCACATTCCTCTAGCGGAATGATTTTCGTTTTATGCTTAATTTTATAGCCGAACCATAGGACGAAAAATAGAATCAAGCCAATGTAGGAAACGAACATTGAATTCCAGTCGATCCCATCGCTGCTGAAAGCCTGATAGCCTTGTCCGATGATAATGATAATACAAAGGACAAGCGCGAATATAGGCCCGAATGGGAAGCCTTTTGCCCGGAATGGTAAGGCATTCATATCAAGTCCTTGAGCTGCGTAAGCTTTGCGGAACCGATAATGGGCAATCGCAATCCCTACCCAAGTGACGAATCCTGCCATGCCTGAAGCGTTCAATAACCAGATATAAACGACGCCATCCCCGAAAAATGAAGCTAAGAATGCAACGCAGCCAACTAAGGAAGTCACGATAAGTGCATTCACGGGCACTCCTCTTTTATCTAACTTGCCTAGGAATTTCGGTGCTTTCCCATCACGTGCCAAGTCCCATAACATACGGGTTGAAGCATACATGCCAGAGTTACCGGCAGAGAGTACGGATGATAAAATGATCGCGTTCATGATGGATGCAGCAAATGCAAGGCCGGCCCGTTCAAATACAAGCGTGAATGGACTTACGGCAACATCTTCACTCAGTAAACGTGAATCGGTGAACGGGATGATCATGCCAATTACAAAAATGGCTAAGATATAGAATAAGATGATACGCCAGAAAACGGATCTGATCGCTTTTGGGATATTTTTTTCTGGATCCTCACTTTCACCAGCAGTCACTCCAAGCAATTCCGTACCTTGGAATGAAAAGCCGGCAGCCATGAATACACCTAGAATCGTGAAGAACCCTCCGTTAAAGGGACCTTCGCCCATTGTGAAATTGGAAAAACCAATTGGGTCTTTCCCACCCATGATTCCAAGAATGATCAGAACACCCGTAATCAAGAAAATGACGACTGTCACGACCTTGATCATGGCAAACCAGAATTCTGTTTCACCGAAACCTTTAACGGACATGTAATTGATAAGAAACATAATGATTAACGCAATGGCACTCCAGATGATTGAAGGGCTATCCGGGAACCAGAACTTCATAATTAAGACAACGGCTGCCAATTCAGCGGCAATGGTGATTGCCCAGTTATACCAGTAGTTCCAACCAATCGCAAAACCGAAGGACGGATCGACGAATTTGGATGCATAGACACGGAACGAACCGGCCACTGGCATGAACGCCGCCATTTCTGCAAGACTTGTCATTAAGTAATAAACCATGATGCCGATGACCGCGTATGCCACCAAGGCACCGCCGGGACCGGCTGAATGAATGGCACCGCCACTTGCTAAAAATAAACCTGTTCCAATTGTTCCACCTAATGAAATCATCATTAAATGACGCGCTTTCAGGCTCCTTTTCAATTCAGTAGGGCTTGAAGGTGATTGTGAATTTGACAATTGATGTTACACTCCTTTTTATTGGAAGGGAACGAAAAATAAAAAAACAGCAGTCGAAAAAGATCGACGGCTGTTTATAATAAACCCGTTTATCCTTCCGAAGATAGCTCCCCACGCTTTTTTGAAAAAACGTGACAGTGGTGTTCCTATTCGGTAACACCGCCAGCAAGAATATACATGGAATATACCCTAACTTCGGCAACTTATCCTTTCAAACGGAGTCTTTAATTTTCCAGAATCTCGTCCGTTTTACTTTTATAAGCTGCAGCCTCTAACTCATCGGTAAATGAGGAAGTATTCAATTTTCTAAAATCGTTGGCGTCAGTTTGTAGGTGACGTCTGACGATTTTACTCATGAAATTCATGCAATCGCTAATAGATTGCTAGTAATTGAGTAAACTTTACTATATCAAAATTATAAAATAACTTCTGGGATATCGCAATGATTATTTCATGTGGTTATTTTTTCCTAGTTAATGAATGATGGCAGTAAGAAGAATCAAGTGACGATGCACTAAAATATAGCACATCCTGATAACTAAACGGTTTTCCTTTTTATTAGGGCATAGTCCAGTTTTACATGTTTGACCTCTTCAGGATTCTCAAAGAGATCCACTGCCATTTTCCCGATCCATTCCAGCGGTAAGGAAATGGTCGTGATGTCGAGCATTTCGCCAAGGCTATCATTATTGAAGCCGAGAATGGCCACATCTTCCGGTACCCTTATACCCAATTTCTTAGCGGTAAGAATGAAGCCCGCCGCCGTGTCATCATTCGTGATGATGATGGCTTCAGGTTTATCCATCATCGAATTCCATTCCTGAAACAATTGTTCACCGTCCTTAATGTGATAACTGCCTTCAAACAGCCATTCTTTATTGTTTATCAGTTGATGTTTACTCATGATATCGTTAAAGGCCTTTGTACGATGGGAACTGTTTCTGCTCTTTTTACGGCCGAGGCTGTATCCGATTTTCTTATATCCTTTAGCAATCACGTACTCAAGGGCACAGGAGAAAGCTGCATAATGATCAATGCTGATGGATGAGAATTCAGCCTGGGCGGTATCTTCACATAAAATAATCGGTCCGTATTTTTGATAATCCAAGAGGATTTTCATTTCCGAAATCCTTGAACAAACGATAATGCCATCGAGCTGCTTCATTTGCAGCATATTAAAAGCCTGGATCTCTTTCTCCCTGTCATAATTTGTTTGAAAGATGACGATATGACAGCCAATTGCATTTGCCTGTTTTATGATTCCGTTAACGATTGCCCCGTAATATGGGTGATTGTTGAAGGGGATGATGACGCCGATAAGATTGGTTTTCCCTTTTGAAAGATGGATGGCGTTGATGTTTCTCGTATAATTCAAACGATTGATCGCTTCTAGGACGCTCTTTCTTTTATCGGGGCTTACATATGGATGATCATTCAATACACGAGACACTGTTGAGACAGATACACCAGCACATTGAGCTATTTCTTTAATATTTGTCATGGTATCACCGTTTTTCTTTTTTTATATTGTACAGTATGAAACCCATTTCAGGGCAAGGGAACAGTGGGGACTGCTGTTGATTTCTGCAAATAGGGTCTTGTTATGGTATTGGTTTCATCCTTTAAGATTGGTCTAAGTCTTAGAGGAGGAGGAAAACATGATGTTTCAAACTTTAATCACCCTGTTTTTGCTTTGCGGAATCGAATTGGGATTTGCGTACTTGGCCATTTCCTTGAAACAGGAGAAATGAGTGGCAATGCCCGTCAAGAAGTTCGCGGTTTTACGCGTGGAAACCGCGTTTATTCGTAAATTTCACGTCGTTCAGAAATAGCTCCCCCTAGTTATGTTCACCAGTAAAACTCCACAATATAAATATAATTTCATCATTCGGAATGACTGACTGTCAGGAAGCTGCCTAGTGGGGCCTCCTGACAGTTTTTGCTGTGTGTAAAAGTCATTCGCCTTTTTGAAATGTTTAAAAATAGTTGCACTTTTTTTGTATATTTGTGTATAGTATAAAATAAGTTGTGTAGAGGAAACTTTTTAGCGTTTGCGACAATGAAAAAAATTTACACTTAATTTTGCGCACGGCAAACTATTTTGGAAAGATGAAAAAGGGAGGGAATATGGATGGGTTTTCTTAAATCTATTGGAGGCGTGATTGCTGCATTGCTGGTTTTAACGGGGTGCGGGAATGATACGGCCGAAAGCGATAATGGCAATGGCAAGCTGGATGTCGTTACAACAACGGGAATGATTGGGGATTTGGTTGAGAGTATCGGCGGTAAACATGTCGAGGTCACAAGTTTAATGGGACCGGGAGTCGACCCCCATCTATATAAAGCGACGCAGGGTGATGTGAAGACATTGGATTCGGCTGATATGATTTTTTATAACGGATTGCATCTTGAAGGGAAAATGACGGATATATTTGAAATGATGAGCAAGGATAAACCGACGATTGCCGTAACGGAAGACTTCAAGGAGAACCAACTTCGCAAAGTGGGTGCAAAGGAGCATGATCCCCATGTATGGTTTGATGTAAAGCTTTGGATCGTTGCTGCGGAGGCAGTTAAGAAAGAATTGATTGCCAAGGACCCGGACCATGAAGCGGAGTATCGTGAAAATTATGAGGAGTACGTTCTGCAATTGGAGGAACTTGATAAATATGTCCATGAGGAAATCAATAAAGTGCCAGAAGACCAACGGGTGCTCGTTACGGCACATGATGCTTTTGGGTACTACGGGCAGTCATATGGCCTGGACGTAAGAGGGCTCCAAGGGATCAATACATTATCGGAATATGGATCGAAAGATGTGACGGATATGCGGAACTATCTTGTGGAGAACAAAATAAAAGCGATTTTCATAGAGTCAAGCGTACCGAGGAAGGCTATCGAGGCTGTCATTCAAGGAGCAGGTAAGCAGGGCCACAAAGTGGAAATCGGCGGTGAATTGTTCTCGGATGCCATGGGTGAAAGAGGGACGGAAGAAGGAACGTATATCGGAATGGTCCGTCATAACACGGACACCATCGTCCGTGCTTTGAAATAGGGGGGAGAAACTATGAATCAAGCAGCTTTGAAGGTCGAGAATTTAACGATTGCTTATCATAAGAAGCCGGTTGTCGAAGATGTCTCATTTGAGGTGCCGGAGGGGAATTTAATCGGAATCATAGGCCCCAATGGAGCAGGGAAGTCCACTTTGATAAAGGGGATACTCGAATTGATCCCGAAAATATCGGGGCACATCACGATCAAGGGCTCTACTTACAAATCGATGAGGAAGAGCATCGGCTATGTACCACAGCGGGAGTCAGTGGATTGGGATTTTCCGACCAACGCACTTGATGTCGTGATGATGGGCAGATATGGTCATCTCGGATGGCTGAGGCGACCAGGGAAGTCCGAAAGGCAGAAGGGGATGGAGTGCCTGGAGAAGGTGGGGATGGCAGAATACGCAAACCGCCAGATCAGCCAGCTATCAGGCGGACAGCAGCAACGGATATTCCTGGCCCGGGCACTGGCACAGGAAGCGGATATTTATTTTATGGATGAACCGTTCGTAGGGGTGGATGCCGCAACAGAGAAAGCGATCATACAATTGCTGATGGAATTGAAGGAAAAAGGCAAAACCGTTCTGGTTGTGCACCATGACCTATCCACCGTGAAGGAATATTTCGACTGGACGATGTTATTGAATAAGAAGGTGATGAAAATAGGTCCGACAGAAGAAGTGTTCATTCCCGAATACCTACAGGCAACATATGGAGGCCGCCTAGCGATACTATCAGACACAAAGTCCGGCCTTTTATTAAAATGAGGTGTACACGATGAATATAATGGACATTATCAATGATCCAAATACAAGGTGGATATTGCTTGGCACGATGCTCCTCGGATTAAGCAGCGGGGTCATCGGCAGCTTTGCCTACCTCAGAAAGCAGTCTTTGCTTGGTGACACGCTCGCACATGCAGCATTACCCGGTATCTGTGTCGCCTTCATGTTAACTGGAGTGAAATCCACTTCTTACTTTTTGATAGGTGCCGCCCTGGCTGGCTTAGTCGCTGTCTTCTTGATCAGTGTGCTTACGAGATACAGTAAGATCAAGCAGGATGCGGCCTTGGGAATCGTCTTATCTTCTTTCTTTGGTTTCGGAATTGTGATGCTTACGCAAATCCAGCAGAGCGAGTATGGAAACCAGAGTGGATTGGACACCTTTTTATTCGGACAGACGGCGTCAATGGTCATGTCCGATGTATATATGATGATGACGGTTTCCTTCATTCTCATTTTCACTTGTACCGTATTTTTTAAAGAATTCAAATTACTGTCCTTTGATTCCGGGTTTGCTAAGGGGCTGGGATTGCCGGTGGTTTTTCTGGATTATTTCATCATGATGCTGATCGTGGCGGCTGTAGTGATCGGTATCCAGGCTGTAGGCGTCGTATTGATGGCATCTTTACTGATAACACCTGCGGTATCCGCAAGATATTGGACGGAGCGCCTGCATATCATGGTCATCCTGTCTGGTATATTCGGAATGTTGAGCGGTGTGTCTGGAACGTTGATCAGTACAGCTGTCAATGATTTGCCGACAGGACCGTTAATTGTCTTATCCGCGACGGTATGGTTTTTCTTTTCCATGCTTTTTGCACCTAAACGCGGAGTGCTTTCATCTATATGGAGAAGGGTTTCGACAAAAAAGAAATATTCTCTCGAACAGGATAGAAGGAAAGGGAGCCACTCATCATGAATGATTTTTGGATTATCTTAGTCGGAGCATTAGTGGCGGGTTCTTGCAGTGTATTAGGGTGTTTTTTGATAGTCAGGAAAATGACGTTGATTGGGGATGCCATCAGTCATTCCGTTTTGCCGGGAATCGTATTGGCATTTTTAATAACCGGAACCCGTGATTCGGTTCCAATGCTGATCGGGGCTGCTGCGCTCGGCTTGCTTACCGTGTTCTTGATCCAGCTTTTCCAATCGTCGGGCGTTCAATCCGACGCTGCTATCGGGATTGTATTCACTTCCCTTTTTGCAACGGGGATCGTACTTGTGAGCTTGTACACGCAACAAATAGATTTTGACCTGGAACATGTCCTTTATGGGGAAATAGCCTATACTCCGTGGAACACGATGACAATCGGGGGAATCGAGGCTGGACCAAAAGCTGTTTGGATAGTCGGCAGTTGTTTTATCCTGAACCTCATACTGATTTTCCTTTTCTTCAAACAGTTTAAACTCGTTTCATTTGATCCAGCACTTGCTGCCGCGATGGGAATTCCTGTACTGTTCTTTCATTACTTATTGATGAGCCTCATTTCACTGACAACTGTTGCTTCTTTTGATAGTGTAGGTTCCATTTTAGTAGTTGGAATGCTCATCATACCTGCGGCAACGGCCTATCTGCTGTCAGACCGTTTAAGCCGCATGATATTGGTCAGTATCGGGGTCGGGGTGCTAAGTTCCGTCATCGGCTACTATACAGCCACCATTTTGGATGCCTCGATATCAGGTTGCATGGTGGGGTCGGCCGCCATATTATTCGGATTGGCCTTTCTCTTCTCCCCAGGCAATGGATTGGTCAGCCTATTGCTGAAACGGAGAAAATCAAAGGGATCACACGCATAGCTCCCATGCCTGCAGGCTTCATGGAAATAACTCCATGAAGCCTGTAAACTATTCTTCTATATAGTTGTGATTTTATTTGTTTAAAGTATAATGAATAAGTGTATTTATAGATGTATCGCAGGAGCCTTTTTAAGGGAGAGTTAAGTATGGAAGAACAAAATAAATTTTCATCTCGAATAGATTTTTCTTTGGTCACAATATTGCTGTTATTATGCGTTGGAAGCTGCCTGGCAATCTATAGTGCCCAAACGACTGGACAGTACGCTGAAAACTTCTTAATTAAACAAATTTTTTGGTATATAGTGGGGATTGGAATCGTATTAGGGTTCATTACACTGGATTCGGACCAACTGAAAAAAATCTCTTGGTACGCCTATGGATTCGGATTGTTTTTGCTATTTTTGCTGATCATTATGCCGGAAAGCATCGTTCCTGTCCGGAATGGTGCGAAAAGTTGGTTCATCATTCCGGGAATCGGTTCGATTCAGCCATCGGAGTTCATGAAGGTTTTCCTGATTTTGGCTCTAGCCAATGTCATATCGAACCATCATCTAAAAAACACGCTGAAAACGATTCAAACGGATATTTGGCTGCTTATTAAAATCGGTCTTGTGACCGGTGCGCCCTTAATGTTAATCATGCAACAGCCGGATTTGGGCACCTCGCTTGTCATCATGTCAATCATGCTCGGAATGATTTTCATATCAGGGATATCATGGAAGATCCTGCTGCCAATCGTTTCGGGAGGAATTGTCGTCGCTTCAACGGTCCTTTACTTTGTTATTTGGAAGCCGGAGATCCTGGTAAAATACTTAGGGGTAAAAACCTATCAATTCGGACGTATCTATTCTTGGCTGGATCCATATAATTATGCCAGCTCCGAAGGGTATCACCTAACAAGATCCTTACTGGCCATTGGCTCCGGTCAGACAACGGGCAAGGGAATCGGTTCGAGGGAAGTGTATTTGCCTGAGAGTCATTCGGATTTCATTTTTAGCATCATCGGTGAAGAATTCGGGTTCATCGGATCAAGCATCATCATTTCCTTGTTTTTCCTATTGATTTACCACATAACAAAAACGGGAATGGACACGAAAAATAACTTCTATACATATATCTGTGTTGGCGTTATAAGCATGTTGACGTTCCACGTTTTTCAAAATATCGGCATGACTGTAGGCCTTTTGCCGATTACCGGGATTCCGCTTCCATTTGTCAGTTATGGAGGTAGCTCGCTCATGGGGAACATGATGGCGATGGGCTTAATATTCAGCATTCGGTATCACTATAAGAAGTATATGTTTTCTACGGATATCTAATAATAAAGCCGGCCCCCGATGGGCCGGCTTTATTTGTAGCAAAAAAACAAAAGGAGCAGTATCCACCCCCCCCTGAATTTTTGTTTATTGAATGTTCGTTCCAAATGGAAATTGATTTTTATAACCGGAAAATTGTTGATGCGATTGGCTTAAGCTGGAAGCTTGCGCCTTTTCTAAACTATACCAGCCTTTTTCGAACATAAGGTTATAGAGTTCACGCTGCATCTCCTGATTTTCTTTGGAAATGGAGAAAATGTCTTGGAATAATGCTTGATTGCTCATTTCATGCAGGGCAACGGAAAGGGAGTTACAAAAGTACTTTTCAGTTGTGAGCATATCATTTATAAAATCCCTGTCATTCATTTGCGGTGTTTTTGCCACGGGAGATTCAGGGTTTTGGACTTTGTTTTCATTGGGCATCAAGAACCCTCCTTTATTGATATTGTTGTTGACTCTGATTTTGGTCAGGGTTCAAATGTTTCAAAATGGTATCGTAATGGCGTTGATGCATGAATCCGCACCGATTTAACGCATCAATGATTTGCGGGTCCTTACATTGTGTGGCAAAAAAATGTGCTTTTTTAACCGCATTCAGATTCCATGCAAGCATATCGGTTAAGTATAAGCTATCTTTCACCGAAACCATCTCCGGCGGCTGTTTCATAAAGCCGGTCGACTGCTGTTGGCTATTAAACGAATTTTGCTGTTCCATCATTCTACCTCCTCATGTGTTCTTTAATCGGGCTTAATTTTCCCTTCATGAAATTTTTTATTCTTGATTCTAAATATCTGAAAAATGAATTAAATGGTAAAATAATCTTGTGCATCTATTTTCCAAAATGATTTGGAGGGGAATGCAGATGGAAAGGATTTTGAAAAATCTATTCCTTTTTTTATCAAAGAATAAAGCTATGACACAGGCAGCGAAAAAATACGGGCTGCGGTTTGGTGCATCTCGCTTCGTGGCAGGAGAATCCTTGGATATGGCATGTGATGTGATTGGTGAACTTAACCGGAAGGGGCTTGCTGTCACCATTGATTATTTGGGTGAATTCATTGAAGATGAACAAGAAGCAGGGAAGATGGCAGAAGAGTGCATCGAAGCCATCCGGATGATTGGCACAAATGAACTGGACTCACAGTTATCCCTGAAGCTGACCTCGATGGGCTTGGATGTGTCCGAACAAGTCGTAATGAATAACATGCGGAGAATCTTGGATGAAGCTAAAGCCCATCGAGTTTTCGTGACGCTTGATATGGAAGATTTTCCGCGCTGTCAGCCGACTTTGGATGTATTCAAAACCCTTAAGTCTGAATATAATGAATTGGGGACTGTCATTCAAGCTTATCTGTATCGTACTGAGAGGGATATTGAAGAGCTGGATGAATACCATCCGAATTTAAGGCTTGTTAAAGGGGCTTATAAAGAGCCAAGGGACGTGGCTTTTCCTGAAAAAAAAGATGTGGATGAGAATTTCAAGAAAATCATCAAGAAGCATATGCAAAATGGAAATTACACAGCCGTTGCCACACATGATGATAGTATCATTGATTATACGAGGGACCTAGTCAAAGATCAGGGAATATCCCGGGATTCATTTGAATTTCAAATGTTATATGGCATCCGCACTGAAAAGCAGCTTGAACTTGCTAAAGAAGGATATAAGGTAAGGGTGTATGTTCCTTATGGTACGGATTGGTATGGATATTTCATGCGCCGCCTTGCGGAGAGGCCGGCCAATATTGCTTTCGTTTTAAAAGGCCTATTCAAGAAATAGGAAGCGAGAGCCGCCCCGGAAAAGGGACGGCTGCTCAAATCAAGAAGGATTATCTTTTGAACTGATTGTTCTGGCTGTTCACTTTATTGATTCCATGTTGACGTTCAGCGCCAGGGCCGGCATTGCCTTTAACACTTGCTGCGCTCACGGCTGCTTTAGAAGGGTTATCTTTACGCTTCATTATATAAGTCACCTCCTGCCCGGTTATTTTTTACTGAACGGAGGAGAAATAACCGAAAGAACGCGGAGAAAAAAATATTTTTTCCTGTTTAATCATTGCGGAATTTCCAAATATATTCTATATTAGTAATAAGAAAAAATATTCAAAATTTTTTTGAATTAAAAATGAATGAGCATTCATTCAATAAATTGTGTAAGGGGGATATAAACTTGGTTCGACAAATACGAAAGGCTGCTGTTCTAGGGTCAGGAGTTATGGGATCAGGGATTGCTGCACACCTTGCTAACATCGGCATTCCGACTTTATTATTGGATATTGTACCTCGTGAACTCACTGAGGATGAAAAGAAAATGGGACTGACATTAGATAATAAACAAGTGCGTAACCGCATCAGCCAAACGGCGATTACGAAACTTTTAAAACAGAAACCAGCTCCGCTTTCGGCTAAGGGAAACATCGCGTTGATCGAGGCTGGAAACCTGGAAGATGATATAAGTCGTTTAAAGGATGTCGATTGGATCATCGAAGTGGTCGTTGAGAAGCTTGAGGTTAAGCAAAGTGTATTCGCCCAGGTTGATCAGCATCGTAAACCAGGAAGCATCGTTTCATCTAATACATCCGGAATTTCAATCGAAGCGATGGCAGAAGGGCGTTCGGAGGACTTTCAAAAGCACTTCCTGGGAACTCACTTCTTCAATCCGCCGCGTTATCTTAAATTGTTGGAAATCATCCCTACTAAGGCAACTTCACCAGAAGTGCTCGAATATATGAAACGATTTGGCGAAGATGTTCTTGGAAAAGGTGTTGTCGAAGCCAAGGATACCCCCAACTTCATCGCAAACCGCATTGGAACTTATGGTTTATTGGTCACTTTGCGGGAAATGCAAAAAGGCGGATACAGTGTCGGTGAGGTCGATTCGGTTACAGGTCCGTTGATTGGAAGGGCAACTAGCGCGACTTTCCGGACACTTGACGTCGTTGGATTGGATACCTTTGCACATGTTGCCAGAAACGTTTATGACCAGGTGGACGGAGAAGAAAAAGAAGTTTTCAAGATACCTGATTTCATGAATGAAATGCTTAAGAATGGGTGGCTTGGAAGCAAGTCAGGACAAGGATTCTTCTTGAAAAAAGGCAAGGAAATCCTTGAACTGAATCCCGAAACCCTTGAATATGCTGCACGAAAAAGATTAAAAACGCCTTCCATCGAAATGGCTAAACAGGCCAAGGGCTTGGATAATAAAATGAAAGCGCTTGTTTATAGCGAAGACCGTGCCGGCCAATTGCTATGGAATGTCCTGAATCCGGCGCTTGTGTATTCTGCCCAGCTGCTTGGGGATATCGCGGATGACATCGTGGCGATCGATCAAGCGATGAAATGGGGATTTGGATGGTCCACAGGCCCATTTGAAACCTGGGATGCGATAGGTGTAGAAAAATCGGCAGCCCGAATGGAAGCGGAAGGCATCACTGTTCCGCAATGGGTGAAGGATATGCTCGCTAAAGGCATCACGTCATTCTATAAAGAAGAAAATGGCATAGTTCACTATTATGATAATGGTGAATATAAAGAGCTTGTCGAGAATCCTAAAGTGATCAATCTTAAAGCGATCAAGAAGCAAAAAGGCGTAATCAAGAAAAACAGTGGCGCAAGCTTGATCGATATCGGCGATGGAGTGGCTCTGCTTGAATTCACTTCGCCGAATAATGCAATCGGTCTGGATATCATACAAATGATCAATGCCGCGGTTGACGAAGCGGAAACGAATTTTAAAGGCCTGGTCATCGGAAACCAAGGAAAGAATTTCTGTGTCGGAGCTAATATTGCAATGATGCTGATGGAAGCGCAGGATGACAATATTTTTGAACTCGATATGGTCATCAGCCAATTCCAACAGGCGATGCTTAAAATTAAGTACAGTGCAGTTCCTGTAGTGGTTGCCCCGTTTAATATGACACTTGGCGGGGGTGCTGAAGTGTCCCTTCCGGCAGCGCGCATCCAGGCAACGACTGAAACGTATATGGGACTGGTGGAACCTGGTGTCGGCTTGATCCCAGGCGGCGGCGGGACTAAAGAACTTTATGTGAAGACGTTGAGGAATATGCCGAAGGGCGTTGACTTCGACTTACAGAAAGTGGCCAACCAAGTATTTGAAACGGTCGCCATGGCAAAAGTTTCGACCTCCGCCGAGGAAGCGAGAGGGAGTAATTTCCTTGATTCAGCTGATGGAATAAGCGTGAATGCAGATCATCAGCTATATGATGCGAAACAGGCGGTACTTTCCATGCATGAACAAGGCTATACCGCTCCAGCCCGCACAAAGATCCCTGTCGTAGGTGAAACTGGATATGCCGCACTGCTATTAGGGGCGGAATCCATGCGCCTTTCAGGATTCTTATCTGAACATGACCTTGTCATAGCCAAAGAGCTGGCATACGTCCTGGCAGGGGGGAAACTCCCATTTGGCACGGAAGTAGATGAACAGTATATCTTGAACCTGGAAAAACAGGCATTCCTAAAACTGATTTCGACTCCGAAATCCCAGGCAAGGATGCAGCACATGCTCGTTAAAGGTAAACCACTCCGTAATTGATGAATAGATGAAGATATGGCCAAAACGAGATCAATAGATCGATAGCTTAAAAATGAGTAAGGGGGATCCTCATGAAAGAAGCGGTAATAGTAGCTGGAGCAAGGACTCCGGTAGGAAGAGCGAAAAAAGGTTCTCTTGCTAGTGTACGCCCTGATGATTTAGGGGCTCTTGTCGTAAAGGAAACGTTAAAGCGTGCAGGGAATTATGAAGGAACGATAGATGACCTGATTATCGGTTGTGCAATGCCTGAAGCGGAACAAGGCTTGAACATGGCGCGTAACATTGGAGCATTGGCAGGATTGCCTTATACAGTACCGGCCATAACGATTAATCGTTACTGTTCAAGCGGGCTGCAAAGTATCTCATATGGAGCGGAAAGGATCATGCTCGGCCAAAGTGATACAGTCATTGCAGGCGGAGCGGAATCCATGAGCCTTTTGCCAATGATGGGCCATGTAACACGGCCGAACGCGAGACTTGCGGAAACGGCACCGGAATATTATATGGGGATGGGTCACACTGCTGAAGCCGTTGCCAAGAAATACGGCATTTCCCGTGACGATCAAGATGCATTTTCTGTTAGAAGTCATCAGAAGGCGGCTAAGGCCATTGCAGAAGGAAAGTTTTCCGATGAAATCGTACCGGTTGACGTTACCCTTCGTTCAGTGGGGCCAGATCTTAAGTTAAAGGAAAAATCATTTACTTTTACACAGGATGAGGGCGTTCGTCCAGGAACGACTGCTGAAGTGCTGAAAAAATTAAGACCTGCATTCTCCGTTACGGGATCCGTAACAGCAGGGAATTCATCACAGACGAGTGATGGTGCAGCCGCGGTCATGGTCATGGACGGGGAAAAGGCTTCTTCCTTGGGGATGAAACCGATGGGTAAATTCCGTTCCTTTGCTGTAGCAGGAGTACCGCCTGAAATTATGGGCATCGGACCGATTGCAGCCATACCTAAAGCTTTGAAGCTAGCGGGTCTTGAATTATCGGATATTGGTTTATTTGAATTGAATGAAGCCTTTGCTTCCCAATCCATTCAAATCATTCGTGAGCTCGGATTGAATGAAGAGATTGTCAATGTAAATGGCGGAGCCATCGCCCTAGGCCATCCGCTAGGATGTTCGGGAGCGAAATTGACATTAAGCCTGCTTCATGAAATGAAGCGCAGAAACCAACAGTTCGGAGTCGTGACAATGTGTATCGGCGGCGGGATGGGTGCTGCCGGAGTGTTTGAATTAATGGCGTAATCCGACCCCTTCCGGAAGCTGTCATGCTTCCGGCGGGTTTACTATCTTAAACACATAGGAGGAAATAACATGTCCAATCAAACTACAGATAACCTCATTAAAGGCGGGGCCTTCTTAATAGAAGATATTACGTATGATCAAGTGTTTACACCGGAAGATTATTCTGATGAGCATAAAATGATTGCCAAAACTTCCGAGGAATTCGTAGTGAATGAAATTCTGCCGCAGGTTGAACATTTAGAAAACCATGAGTTTGACCGTTCCGTTAAATTACTGAAGCATGCAGGTGAAATCGGTTTACTTGGTGCTGATGTTCCTGAGGAATACAGCGGATTGGGTCTCGATAAAATCAGTTCGGCATTGATTACGGAAAAAATGGCACTTGCAGGCGGTTTCGGAATTACGCATGGTGCACATGTAGGTATCGGCTCTTTGCCAATCGTATTATTCGGGAATGAGGACCAAAAGAAAAAATACCTTCCTTTACTAGCAACGGGTGAGAAGATTGCTGCGTATGCCTTAACGGAACCAAGCTCAGGTTCAGATGCCTTGGGAGCAAAAACGACAGCGAAATTGAATGCAGAAGGAACACACTATATTTTAAATGGTGAAAAACAATGGATTACAAATGCAGGTTTTGCAGATGTCTTCTGTGTATACGCCAAAATCGACGGCGAACAATTCTCCGCTTTCATTGTTGAGCGTGATTATAAAGGCGTATCAACTGGGGCTGAAGAAAAGAAAATGGGGATCAAAAGCTCATCTACACGTACTTTAATCCTCGAAGATGTTCATGTACCAGTCGAAAACCTTTTGGGTGTAGCCGGAAAAGGTCATATCATCGCTTTCAATATCCTGAATATCGGCCGCTATAAATTAGGCGTCGGTGCTGTCGGCGGATCTAAACGTGCCCTTGAGATTACAGCTGCTTATACGAATCAACGTCAACAGTTCAAAACGAAAATTTCCGATTTTAACTTGACGAAAGAAAAACTTGCAACAATGGCAGCTAAAATTTATGCAGCAGAAAGTTCTGTATATCGTACGGTTGGCCTTTATGATCAAAGACAAAGCAAATTGACGGATGAGCAAGTGAAAGATGGGAAATCAATGGCGGCTGCAATCGCTGAGTATGCCATCGAATGTTCATTGAATAAATTCTTTGCTTCCGAAGTATTGGATTACGTTACGGACGAAGGCGTACAGCTTCATGGCGGTTACGGTTTCATGCAGGAGTATGAAATTGAAAAAGCATATCGCGATTCCCGTATTAACCGAATCTTTGAAGGTACAAATGAAATCAATAGATTGCTTGTCCCGGGAACATTCCTGAAGAAAGCACTTAAAGGAGAATTGCCGCTACTTCAAAAAGCTCAGGGCCTGCAAGAGGAATTAATGATGATGATGCCGGAAGAACCTGGCGATGAGCCACTGGCACAAGAAAAAATGCTTGTTAGGAACGCTAAGAAAATCGGTATTCTGGCAGCTGGGCTTGCGGCACAGAAATATGGCAAAAATCTTGATCAAGAACAAGAAATCCTCTCCAACATTGCTGATATCGCATCCCTTGCCTATGCAGCTGAATCCGTGGTATTGCGTACGGAAAAAGCAATTGCAGCTACAGGTCTTGAGAAGAACAAACAAAAAGTGCTTTACACTGAAATCTTCGTTCAGGAAGCTTTCAATGAAATAGAACAGCATGCAAAGGAAACGTTAATTGCAGTGGAAACAGGCGATACTCTTCGCATCATGCTTTCGTCGCTCCGTAAGCTGACAAGACACACTCCGATCAATGTCATTGCGAAAAAACGCGAAGCATCCGTCAAAGTAATCGAAACGGAAAAATATGCTCTTTAAGCAATGAGTCAGAATCCGTAAAGGGAATGCCCGTAAAGGCATTCCCTTTTTTTCCTTTGATGAAATCGCATTGGAGATATTTCGTTGTATTGCGTGGTAAAAACGGGTATTCTATTGATAGGTGGTGAAATGATGGGCTTAACATTATATTGGTACCCAAAATGCGGTACATGCCGTAATGCGAAGAAGTGGCTGGATAATCATGAACTGCAATATGAAGCGATCCATATAGCGGATAATCCCCCCTCGCGAACTGAAATAGAACAACTATATAAAAACAGCAATTTGGAGTTGAAGAAGTTTTTCAATACTAGCGGTCAAAAATATCGGGAGCTGGGCTTAAAGGATAAGCTGAAAGAAGCTTCTGAAGCAGAGATGCTTGATATATTGTCCACAGATGGAATGCTTCTGAAAAGGCCGATTGTTACGGATGGCACCAAAGTGACGGTAGGATTCAAAGAAGAGCAATTCGAACAGGTTTGGAACTGAAATTTCACAAAATATTTGGTTAATTCCTTACTTAAACAAACAATCTACCTTATAATGGAATAGATAAAATAAGATGTACATATGGAGGGTTAATTATGACAACAACACCAAAAGAACTTCGTTACACTAAAGAACATGAATGGGTCAAAACGGAAGATGGAACAGTGCGCATTGGAATTACGGCATTCGCACAGTCCGAGCTAGGGGACATCGTATTCGTTGAGCTTCCGGAAATCGGCGATGAATTGAAAGCGAACGAACCATTTGGAAGCGTTGAATCCGTTAAGACCGTTTCTGAACTTTATGCACCTATCAGTGGCAAGGTTGTTGAAGTGAACGAAGATTTAAGTGACAACCCTGAATATGTAAATGAGTCCCCTTATGAAAAGGCATGGATGGTCGTGCTTGAACCATCTAATAGCAATGATATTGAAAACTTGATGAGCGCTGAAGAGTATGAGAGTTTAATCAACGGTTAAAAAAGAAAGGAGAGGGGGGACTGAAAAGGCCTGCTCTCTTTTTCATTTGTACAGTGGGTGAGTTGCGCACATAATTCGTGAGATGGAGTGATGACATGGAGTGGGGCGAATTCGATAAAGTGATCATTGTAGAAGGCAGTTCCGATAAAAGAAAAGTTGCCTCCGTTTTAAATGAAGATGTGGAAATAAGATGTACGAATGGGACCATATCATTAACTAAGCTGGATGAATTAGTGGATGAATTGATGGACCGTGATGTTTATCTCCTTTTTGACGCAGATGAATCAGGAGAAAAGCTGCGGAAGCAGTTCCGAAGGGAAATGCCGGAAGCGAACCACCTGTATATTAATAAAATGTACAAAGAAGTGGAGAGCTCACCCGAACATCATATCGCAACTGTGCTCCTATCTGCCAATATGAATGTGAAAATGAAATTTTTAAGTCAAAGGGTGAACGACTAATTGATGCAGGAATGGAAAGAAGAAGAGTGTAAGCTTGCTGTTGAAAATGGGGAAACCTTTTGCTTATATTTATATACACCTTTATGCGGAACCTGTCAGGTGGCCTCCAAGATGCTGACGATATCCTTGGAGCTTTTCCCCGAATTGAAGGCAGGCAAAATGAATATGAACTATATCCAAGCAATTGCCGAATCATATGAAATCGAAAGTGTTCCTTGCTTATTGCTTTTCAAAGAAGGGCAGCTGCACAAAAAAATATATGCCTTTCAATCCGTTCCTTATTTGTACGGATTGCTTAAGGAAATCAGTTAGGAAACCAATCAGAACCGCGGTTGGTTTTCTTTGTTGCTGACATTTGAATGAGAGCAGGAAATAAACAAAGAATATTCTAACAATTCATTGACTGATTTAATCTAAAATGCTATATTTTGAATTAAGTAATGGCAGAATTTAATAGTTCTTATCAAGAGTGGCGGAGGGACTGGCCCGACGAAGCCCGGCAACCGGTATAAATTTTTATATACGGTGCTAATTCCAGCAGAGTGTTGGCTCTGGTAGATGAGGTGTGTTCTTGAAACCTCTTCTTATTGAAGTGGTTTTTTTGTTTATAAAAAGCCAGATTTCATATAAATCCAACTAAATCCATAGAAAAAGGTGAAATTAAATGTCAGAGAAAAAGTTGCGTTTTGAAACATTGAGTGTTCATGGCGGTCTGCAAGCTGATGAAACAGGTGTCCGTGCCGTTCCTATCTACCAAAGCAATGCATACTTGTTCAAGGACACCGACCATGCAGCGAATTTATTTGGCCTAAAGGAGAATGGCTATATATATTCACGGCTTCATAATCCCACGGTCAGCGTTTTTGAGGAAAGAATGGCCTTATTGGAAGGCGGTATCGGCGGATTGGCAACGGCAAGCGGAATGGCTGCCATCTCACTTTCAATCCTGAATATTGCTGCTGCAGGGGATGAGATTGTTTCAGCCTCTACATTATATGGCGGTACGTATAACCTTTTCGAAAACACTCTTCCTAAATATGGGATCAAAGTGAAGTTCGTTTCTCCCGATGACCCTGAAAATTTCAAAAGGGCGATTACACCAAGAACTAAAGCCATTTTTGCTGAAACGATCGGAAATCCAAGTTTGAGGGTGCTCGATATTGAAGCGGTAGCGGAAATCGCCCACGAAGCCGGCATACCTTTAATCATTGATAATACCTTCGCGACACCGTATCTTTGCAGACCAATTGATTTTGGAGCGGATATTGTCATCCATTCCGCTACAAAATGGCTTCTTGGAAATGGAACGACTCTAGGCGGTGTCATCGTGGATGGAGGGAAATTCGATTGGAACTCGCCGAACTATCCTGGCTTCACGGAGCCTGACCCAAGTTACGACGGTCTGGTATACGCCGAGGCAGTTGGCCCTGCCGCATTCATAACGAAAGCCCGGGTCCAGTTACTACGTGATTTGGGCCCTGCGCTAAGTGCCCAAAGTGCATTCCAGTTTACGCTTGGACTTGAAACGCTGCATGTAAGGATGAAAGAGCATCTATCAAACACCAAGTCTGTCATCCAATATTTAAAAAACCATCCTGCCGTGACCTGGGTTTCGCATCCTGGGGATGAGGATCATCCCGATAAAGCCCTTGCGGATAAATATTTGCCAAAGGGAGCTGGATCTGTCGTGACATTTGGGATTCAAGGTAATCGCGAAGCTGGGGCAAAACTTATCAATTCGGTGGAATTATGGTCCCATGTGGCGAATGTAGGGGATGCGAAGAGCTTGATCATCCACCCAGCAAGTACGACCCATCAACAATTGAATGAGGCGGGTCTTGCGAAAGCGGGTGTAAGTGCCGATCAAGTCCGTTTATCGATTGGGATTGAAAATGTAGACGACTTAATAGAAGATTTGGAGCAGGCAATTGAAAAGGCGACGAACATCGTCTCCTTGACTTCCAAAACGCTTTAAGCAAAGTTCCTGTTCATTCTTGTACTAGAAATAATATACATTGCGCTCCTTTTTTATCTATGATAAAATTTCTCCATACTAAAGAACTTAATGATGTACAAATATTCTATATATTAGCTCTTATCAAGAGAGGTGGAGGGATGTGCCCGATGAAACCCGGCAACCGACAAGGAGATTTCCTTGGAAAGGTGCCAATTCACACAAAGTTTAATCACTTTGGAAGATGAGAGGAAGGCCTGTTTCTTCACCTGCCTTTCTGCTCATGCAGAAGGGTTTTTTCTATTTTAATTGGGAAAACTTTTACATGATAGGAGAAACAGACTAATAATGTAGAGAAATCAACTAAGTTCATAGGTTTTATTGGATAAAAGAGGTGAGGGTTAATGATTACATTGACGAAAGTCAGTAAGCTGTTCCGAACAGGAAAAGGAAACAGTGAGACGATCAAGGCTGTAAATAATGTGAATGTTGAAATAAATAAAGGCGAGATTTTCGGAATCATCGGTTACAGTGGAGCGGGGAAAAGTACTTTGATCAGAATGCTCAATGGATTGGAAACACCGACAGAGGGATCCGTTGTGGTGGCTGAAAAGGAAATTTCAAAAATTAAAGGGGCTCAGCTCCGTAAGGCCCGTCAAGAAATCAGCATGATTTTCCAGCATTTCAATCTATTATGGTCAAGGACCGTTCAGGAGAATATATCTTTCCCGTTGGAAATTGCAGGTATTTCTAAACCTGAACGCACCAAGCGTGTGAACGAATTGATCAAGTTAGTCGGACTTGAAGGCAGGGAAAAGGCCTATCCTTCGCAATTAAGCGGAGGGCAAAAGCAAAGGGTGGGAATAGCCAGGGCTCTGGCAAATGACCCTAAAGTGCTGCTGTGTGATGAAGCGACTTCTGCATTGGATCCGCAGACTACCGACTCCATACTCGAATTGCTTGTTGACATCAATCAGCGTTTGGGATTGACGATCGTCTTGATTACGCATGAAATGCATGTAATACGTAAAATCTGCCATCGCGTCGCCGTGATGGAAAGCGGGCAGGTTGTTGAACAGGGTCCTGTCCTGGATGTCTTCAAGAATCCTAAAGAACAAATGACGAAGCGTTTCGTGCAACAGGTAACGGAACCGGAAGAAACGAAAGAAACGATGGACCATTTGCTCGAACGCTATCCAGCCGGCAAAGTGATTCAATTGACCTTTGTAGGTGATCATGCAGAAAGCCCATTGATCACCAAGCTTGTACGTAACTTCGAGTTGGATGTCAATATCGTTCAAGGTAAGATATCCCAAACAAGAAGCGGTTCATATGGAACATTGTTTATCCATCTAGATGGCAAAGAGGATGAAATGCTCCGCGCAATCGAATTCATTAGAGCACAGCAGGTAGGCGTGGAGGTGATTACTCATGCTTGAAGAATTATTGCCGAATGTTGATTGGGAAGACATCATTGAAGCTACGAAAGAAACGCTTTACATGACAAGCGTCTCTGTAGTGGCAACCTTTTTTATAGGCATAATACTAGGATTGATCCTTTTCCTGACAGGGAAGGGTAATATGTGGCAAAACCGGGCTGTCAACGGAGTCATGAGTGCTGTCGTCAATATATTCCGTTCCATTCCGTTTCTTATTTTGATCGTGCTGCTCATTCCTTTCACTAAAGCGCTTGTCGGTTCCATGATTGGTGAGAACGCTGCACTGCCGGCACTTATTATCGGTGCTGCCCCATTTTATGCGCGGATGGTTGAAATCGGCCTTCGTGAAATCGATAAAGGTGTAATTGAAGCCGCTAAATCGATGGGGGCAAAAACGAGCACGATCATTTGGAAGGTCCTTCTTCCAGAGTCGATGCCTGCCCTTATTTCCGGGATTACTGTAACATCGATTGCATTGGTTGGATATACCGCAATGGCCGGGGTCATCGGCGCTGGCGGGCTTGGTAATCTAGCTTATTTGGACGGCTATCAAAGAAATCAAAATGACGTTACGCTTGTAGCGACAATCGTTATTCTAATTATCGTCTTCATAATTCAAATTATTGGAGATGTGATTACATCTAAATTGGACAAAAGATAAAGGGAGATGAATAGGATGAAAAAGTTTTTAGGATTTGCATTAATCTTAGTGTTATCTATCGCTTTGGCTGCTTGTGGAAGTGAAAAGGATAAAAGCGGCAGCGATACGGAAAAAGAATCGAAGAAATTAGTTGTAGGGGCATCCAATGTTCCTCATGCAGAAATCCTTGAGGAAGCTAAACCGCTTCTTAAAGAAAAAGGAATCGATTTGGAAATTGAAACGTTCCAGGACTATGTTTTACCGAATAAGGCGTTGAATGATAAGGAATTGGATGCTAACTACTTTCAACACATTCCATATTTAGAGGGGCAAATTAAAGAAAATGGATATGACTTCGTCAATGCTGGCGGAATCCATATCGAGCCGATTGCTCTATATTCACAAAAATATAAAAGCATTGATAAACTTCCGGAAGGCGCAACAATTATTATGAGCAGCTCTGTTGCTGATCATGGACGCGCTTTATCCCTTTTGGAAAAGAATGGCCTGATCACTTTGAAAGAAGGCATCGATAAAACGACGGCTACAACGAAAGACATCGTTGAAAATAAGAAAAACCTTAAATTCGATGCAGATTATGAAGCGGCGCTGCTTCCTAAAATTTATGAGAGCGGCGAAGGCGATGCAGTCTTGATCAACTCCAACTATGCAATTGACGCCGGTTTGAATCCGCTTAAAGATTCAATTGCGATTGAAGATTCCGAATCACCTTATGTGAATGTCATTGCCGTAAACAAAGGTGACGAAAATAAAGAAGCAATCAAAGCGCTTGTAGAAGTATTGCATTCTAAAAAAATTCAAGATTTCATTCTTAAAGAATACAAAGGTGCAGTTGTACCGGCGGATAAATAATTCGAGAATGGCGACCTGATTTAATTCAGGTCGCAGTTTAAAAAGGTTTCGGAATGGTCTAAACTGTACCCTATGTAAAGGACATTTTTAAAAAAGGTTATGCCACTTGGAGAAGGTGATTTCTGTATTGAACAGGAGTCATCTTCTTTAAGTTCCATTGATATCTGAAATTGTTATAGTACGTCATATAACTTCTTATTTCCTTTTTAAGTTCTTCTATAGTATTACAAGGTTTAATATAGGCTTCATCTTTGAAATGACCAAAGAAGGACTCTAGGGGAGCGTTATCCCAACAGTTCCCTCTTCTA